>NZ_CP031167.1:0-325000 GCF_004346925.1 Stenotrophomonas sp. ASS1
ATGGATGCTTGGTCCCGTAGTCTCGAGCGCCTCGAAGCGGAGTTCCCGCCGGAAGACGTTCATACCTGGTTGAAGCCGCTGCAGGCCGATCTGCGCGTGGACAGCCTGGTGCTGTATGCACCGAATGCCTTCATCGTCGACCAGGTCCGCGAGCTGTACCTGGCCCGGATCCGCGAACTGCTGGCCCATTTCGCCGGTTTCAGCGACGTTTTTCTTGAAATCGGCTCGCGCCCGCGTCCCGTGGAGGCGCAGAACGCGCCGGTTTCCACGCCGTCGGCGCATGTGTCCAGCGAACCGCAGGTGCCGTTTGCCGGCAACCTGGACAATCACTACACGTTCGCCAACTTCGTCGAAGGCCGCAGCAACCAGCTGGGCCTGGCCGCCGCCTTCCAGGCAGCGCAGAAGCCGGGCGACCGCGCGCACAACCCGCTGCTGCTGTACGGAGGCACCGGCCTGGGCAAGACCCACCTGATGTTCGCCGCCGGCAACGCCATGCGCCAGGCCAATCCGGGTGCGAAGGTGCTGTACCTGCGTTCGGAACAGTTCTTCAGCGCGATGATCCGGGCCCTGCAGGAAAAGACCATGGATCAGTTCAAGCGCCAGTTCCAGCAGGTGGACGCGCTGCTGATCGATGACATCCAGTTCTTCGCCGGCAAGGACCGCACCCAGGAAGAGTTCTTCCACACCTTCAACGCGTTGTTCGATGGCAAGCAGCAGATCATCCTGACCTGCGACCGCTATCCGCGCGAAGTCGAGGGCCTGGAAGCGCGCCTGAAATCGCGGCTTGCCTGGGGTCTGTCGGTCGCGATCGAACCGCCGGACTTCGAGACCCGCGCCGCGATCGTGCTGGCCAAGGCACGCGAACGCGGTGCCGAGATTCCCGATGATGTTGCGTTCCTGATCGCCAAGAAGATGCGCTCCAACGTGCGCGACCTCGAAGGTGCGCTCAATACCCTGACCGCCCGCGCCAATTTCACCGGCCGCGCGATCACCACCGAATTCGCCCAGGAAACCCTGCGCGACCTGCTGCGCGCCCAGCAGCAGGCGATCAGCATTCCCAACATCCAGAAAACCGTCGCCGACTACTACGGCCTGCAGATCAAGGATCTGCTGTCGAAGCGTCGGACCCGCTCGCTGGCCCGCCCGCGCCAGGTCGCCATGGCCCTGACCAAGGAACTGACCGAGCACAGCCTGCCCGAGATCGGCGATGCCTTTGCCGGTCGCGATCACACCACGGTGCTGCATGCCTGCCGCCAGATCCGGACCCTGATGGAAACCGACGGCAAGCTCCGCGAGGACTGGGACAAGCTGATCCGGAAGCTGAGCGAATGATGCACGGATGCCGATGAGGCGTCATCGCACAAAACGGTGCAGAATCCGGTAGCAAGCGCGGGACACGTTGTGGATAAAAATGGCGTTTGAAATGGCGCCAGATCTATCCACAGCTTTCCCCACCCCCTGGGGGTCGGTAATACAGAGGGTTTCGATGCCTGAAACTCTTTTATTTACAAAGACTTAGCATTGTTTTCCAGCGATTCTGTCTCTACCAGCACCACCAAGCTTTTGATTTATTCCACATTTTTTAAAGCATAGGGGCACGGAACCACATGCGTTTCACACTGCAGCGCGAAGCCTTTCTCAAGCCGTTGGCACAGGTCGTCAACGTGGTCGAACGCCGCCAGACCCTTCCGGTTCTGGCCAATTTCCTGGTCCAGGTGCAGAACGGCCAGCTGTCGCTGACCGGTACCGACCTGGAAGTGGAGATGGTGTCGCGGATCGCGGTTGAAGATGCCCAGGACGGCGAAACCACCATCCCCGCCCGCAAGCTGTTCGAGATCATCCGTGCTCTGCCCGACGGCAGCCGGATCACCGTCTCGCAGACCGGTGACAAGATCACCGTGCAGGCCGGCCGCAGCCGCTTCACCCTGGCCACCCTGCCCTCCAACGACTTCCCGTCGGTTGACGAAGTGGAAGCCACCGAGCGCGTGGCCATCGGCGAAGCGACCCTGAAGGAACTGATCGAGCGCACCGCGTTCGCGATGGCCCAGCAGGACGTGCGCTACTACCTCAACGGCCTGCTGTTCGATCTGCGCGGCGATGCGCTGCGTACCGTCGCCACCGACGGCCACCGCCTGGCGCTGTGTGAAACCGACCTGGCCAAGCCCAGTGGTTCCAAGCGCCAGATCATCGTGCCGCGCAAGGGCGTGACCGAACTGCAGCGCCTGCTGGAGAGCGGCGATCGCGAGATCGAGCTGGAAGTCGGCCGCAGCCACGTCCGCGTCAAGCGCGACGATGTCACCTTCACCTCGAAGCTGATCGACGGCCGTTTCCCGGATTACGAAGCGGTGATTCCGATCGGTGCCGACCGCGAAGTGAAGGTTGATCGCGAAGCACTGCGTGCCTCGCTGCAGCGTGCCGCAATCCTGTCCAACGAGAAGTACCGCGGCATCCGCGTGGAAGTCTCGCCGGGCAACCTGAAGATCAGCGCGCACAACCCGGAACAGGAAGAAGCCCAGGAAGAGATCGAAGCCGACACCACGGTCAGCGATCTGGCCATCGGCTTCAACGTGAACTACCTGCTGGACGCCCTTTCCGCCCTGCGCGACGAGGAAGTCATCATCCAGCTGCGCGACTCCAACTCCTCGGCGCTGGTGCGTGAATCCAGCAGCGAGAAGTCGCGCCATGTGGTGATGCCGCTGCGTCTCTGACAGCAGGCTGTTCCACGTGGAACCGAACGACGCCCGGGATCTTCCCGGGCGTTTTTTTTTGCAGGTTCCACGTGGAGCATCGCGATGGCCGGATCTCCTGGTATGGGTGAATGGCTTCCTTGAGATTGCTGGTTGCCGATTGATCCTGGCTGCCCTTCCGATGCAATCGGTGCTGAGCGATTGGAATCCAGGTTGTGAGCGTGAGCGCTGTCCAGCCGCTTTCGATCGAGTATGTCGTTCTGGGTCTTCAGACTGATGCACGTTCCCCGAACTTGCCGGAGGGGTGAAGCAGATCGTGGGTCGCAACGCTGCGGTTGCTTCATCTGCAGACGCCACTGTCCACAGGTCTCGTTGGGGTCGGATCTGGGCCGGCCTAGCTTCTAAATCTGGGTATAAATCTAAAGCATGGTGGTGATGGTAGGCCCAGATTTCGTGGAGAAATGCATTATCTATTTGATTTTGAAGAGATTTATGCACCTGAAACCCCCTGTATAGAGGCCCCTCAGGCTGGGGGGGAACCTGTGGATAGTTTCGCAGGTCGGGCAAAAGGGCTTTTTTATCCACAGTTTGCCCATACCTTGTGTATAAGTCATACAGACCTGCTGTGGACAGTGTGAAACGGCGGACTCGAATTCCTTGAAATCTGTGGAACCCTCCAGGGCATCGCATCGTAGATTTCAAGAAATCTGCGCGGTGTTCGCGCAAACCACCGTCGGGGCACCTGGCGATGCTCGCAGAATGAGGCTGAAATCGCTGAAATCTGAGGGCCGGTACCCTGTGCCGCCGCTCAGAATTCAAGGATTCCCGGGCGTATCCAGACCCAGGCGAGCCCACGTGAGGGAGCGCCACCACGTGGAACACGCGTAGGGTCGCCAGACGGAAGCTTCAGCACAGTGGCGATGTTTGGGGCGGCACGGCTGGCTTGACCGATGCAGTAAGCTGATGGATTCCCTGCCCCTCTACCGCCTTGTGCGGATGGTCTTTCGCGCCCCATGCAGATCCGCCGCCTCGCCTTGCATCAACTGCGTCGTTTCAGTGCGGTGGACCTGTCGCCCCAGCCGGGATTGAACCTGCTGACCGGCGACAACGGTGCTGGCAAGACCAGCGTGCTCGAAGCCCTGCACTTGATGGCCTATGGCCGCAGCTTCCGTGGCCGGGTGCGCGACGGTCTGGTACGCCAGGGCCAGGAAGCTCTGGAAATCTTCGTGGAATGGGACGAACAGCGTGCCCATCACCCGCCCCACCGCCGAAAAGCCGGCCTGCGCCACAGTGGTCAGGACTGGAAGGGGCGACTGGACGGCGAGGATGTCGCACAGCTGGGTAATCTCTGCGCAGCGCTGGCCGTGGTGACGTTCGAGCCCGGGAGCCATGCACTGGTCAGTGGTGGTGGTGAACCCCGCCGCCGCTTCCTCGATTGGGGCTTGTTCCACGTGGAACCGGATTTTCTGTCCCTGTGGCGTCGCTACTCCCGGGCGCTGAAGCAGCGCAATGCCCTGCTCAAGCAGGGCGGGCCGTCGCGGATGCTCGATACCTGGGATCACGAGCTGGCCGAGGCAGGAGAACCACTGACCAGCCGCCGCCAGCACTACCTGGAGCGTCTGCAGCAGCGCACGGTCGCCTTGGCCGCCAGCCTCGCTCCACAGCTCGGTATCCAGGGATTGGAGCTGAGCCCCGGTTGGCGGCGGCACGAGCTTCCCTTGGCCGATGCCCTGCTTCTGGCCCGGGAACGTGACCGGCAGGCCGGGTATACCTCGGTGGGCCCGCACCGCGCGGACTGGAGTGTGGATTTCCACAGCATTCCAGGTCGTGATGCGCTGTCCCGCGGCCAGGCCAAGCTGACGGCGTTGGCGTGCCTGTTGGCACAGGCGGAGGACTATGCGGAACAGCGAGGCGAATGGCCGGTGATCGCATTGGACGATCTGGCCTCGGAGCTGGATCGCACCCATCAGGCGCGGGTACTGGAGCGCCTGCTCAATGGGCCGGCACAGATCTTCATCACCGCCACCGAAACCCCGGCGGCGCTGCAGGAACTGACCCACATCGCCCGGTTCCACGTGGAACATGCACAGATCGTGGCTGTGCCATAGTGGGCACACCAGGGCCGCTCGACCCCGGCTGGTATAATTCGGGTTGGAATCCTTTCATTCTCGGCGCATCGCCCCAAGCGGTGCCCGACCTGCGGAGCCTACGGCAAGCGCAATGAGCGACGAACAGAACACCCCGGCAAACAACGGCAATTACGACGCCAACAGCATTACCGCCCTGGAAGGCCTGGAGGCTGTCCGCAAGCGTCCCGGCATGTACATCGGCGACGTGCATGACGGCACCGGTCTGCACCACATGGTGTTCGAGGTCGTCGACAACTCGATCGACGAAGCGTTGGCCGGCCACGCCGACCACGTTGCAGTGACGATCCACGCCGACGGCTCGGTCTCGGTGTCCGACAACGGCCGTGGTATTCCGACCGGCAAGCACGAGCAGATGAGCGCCAAGCTCGGTCGCGAAGTGTCTGCGGCCGAAGTGGTCATGACCGTCCTGCACGCAGGCGGCAAGTTCGACGACAACAGCTACAAGGTTTCGGGCGGCCTGCACGGCGTCGGCGTCAGCGTGGTCAACGCGCTGTCGCAGAAGCTGCTGGTGGACGTGTTCCAGAATGGCTCCCACTACCAGCAGGAATTCAGCAACGGCGCAGCCGTGACTGCGCTGGCCAAGCTGGAAGCCACCACCAAGCGCGGTACCACCGTGCGCTTCTGGCCGTCGACCGTCGCCTTCCACGACAACGTGGAATTCCACTACGACATCCTGGCCCGCCGCCTGCGCGAGCTGTCGTTCCTGAACTCCGGCGTCAAGATCGTCCTTGCCGACGAGCGTGGCGATGGCCGTCGCGATGACTTCCACTACGAAGGCGGCATCCGCAGCTTCGTGGAGCATCTGGCCCAGCTGAAGACCCCGCTGCACCCGAACGTCATTTCAGTCACCGGCGAGCACAACGGCATCGTCGTGGACGTGGCGCTGCAGTGGACCGACTCCTACCAGGAGACGATGTACTGCTTCACCAACAACATTCCGCAGAAGGACGGCGGTACCCACCTGGCCGGTTTCCGCGGTGCGCTGACCCGTGTGCTCAACAACTACATCGAGCAGAACGGCATCGCCAAGCAGGCCAAGATCAACCTGACCGGCGATGACATGCGCGAAGGCATGATCGCAGTGCTGTCGGTGAAGGTGCCGGACCCGAGCTTCTCCAGCCAGACCAAGGAAAAGCTGGTCAGCTCCGACGTGCGCCCGGCGGTGGAAAATGCCTTCGGTGCGCGCCTGGAAGAGTTCCTGCAGGAAAACCCGAACGAAGCCAAGGCGATCGCCGGCAAGATCGTCGATGCCGCACGTGCACGTGAAGCCGCGCGCAAGGCCCGCGACCTGACCCGCCGCAAGGGCGCGCTGGACATCGCGGGCCTGCCGGGCAAGCTGGCCGACTGCCAGGAAAAGGATCCGGCGCTGTCCGAACTGTTCATCGTCGAGGGTGACTCGGCAGGTGGTTCGGCCAAGCAGGGCCGCAACCGCAAGAACCAGGCGGTGCTGCCGCTGCGCGGCAAGATCCTCAACGTGGAACGCGCGCGTTTCGATCGCATGCTGTCCTCCGACCAGGTGGGTACGCTGATCACCGCGCTGGGCACCGGCATCGGCCGTGACGAGTACAACCCGGACAAGCTGCGTTACCACAAGATCATCATCATGACCGACGCCGACGTCGACGGCGCCCACATCCGCACCCTGCTGCTGACGTTCTTCTACCGTCAGATGCCGGAGCTGATCGAGCGCGGTTACGTCTACATCGGCCTGCCGCCGCTGTACAAGATCAAGCAGGGCAAGCAGGAGCTGTACCTGAAGGACGACCCGGCGCTGGACAGCTACCTGGCCAGCAGCGCAGTGGAAAACGCTGCACTGGTGCCGGCCACCGGCGAGCCCGGCATCGAAGGCCTGGCGCTGGAGAAGCTGCTGCTGGCCTACGCGGCGGCGCTGGATTCGATCGAGCGCAACGCACACCGCTACGACCGCAACCTGCTTGAAGCGCTGGTCGACTTCGTCCCGATGGACCTGGAAAGCCTGCGCGCTGCCGGCGAAGGCGAGGGCCTGGATGCACTGGCCAAGCGTCTCAACCAGGGCAGCCTGGGCAGCCCGCGTTTCACGCTGGAACTGCAGGACGCCAACGATGAGCGCCCGGCCGCTGTGCTGGTGACCCGTCGCCACATGGGCGAACAGCACATCCAGGTGCTGCCGATGTCGGCCTTCGAAAGCGGAGAACTGCGCGCGATCCACCAGGCATCGAAGCTGCTGCACGGTCTGGTCCGCGAAGGCGCGACCATTTCCCGCGGTGCCAAGTCGATCGAAGTCGACAGCTTTGCCAAGGCACAGAACTGGCTGCTCGAGGAGGCCAAGCGCGGCCGCCAGATCCAGCGATTCAAGGGTCTGGGTGAAATGAATCCGGAGCAGTTGTGGGACACTACGGTGAATCCGGAAACCCGTCGACTGCTGCAGGTGCGCATCGAAGATGCTGTCGCTGCCGACCAGATTTTCAGCACGCTGATGGGCGATGTCGTCGAACCGCGTCGCGACTTCATCGAAGACAACGCGCTGAAGGTCGCAAACCTGGATATCTGACACAATCGGGACACGGCCGGTGCGCGGGGAGGCGCGCCGGCCTTCGACTCTTGAACGCAGGTACCTGATGTCCGCATCCGCCCCGGTTTCCGCTCCGCCCCCGGTTCCGCCGGCTTCTGCCGCGCCGCGTGCCGTTTCGCCGTTGGCGGGGTTTTTCATCGACCTGGGTATCGCCGCTGTCACCCTGTTCGGCCTGAGCCTGATCAGCGGCCTGCTATGGGGCCTGTACCGTGGCGTGGTGGTTGGTTACGCGAACGCGCAGGCCGGCGCTGGCGCCCCCGACCCCAGTTCGGTAGCGGCATCACTGGGCCAGCCGGGCGCGCTTGCGCAGATTCTCATGGCGCTGTTTGCCACCGGCGGCGCCGCGCTGCTGCTGTACTTCTGGCGACGGCCGGCCAATGCCGCCGAGCGCCACGCGTCGCGCCAGGCGCTGCGCCGTCCCTCCACCTGGGGCTGGACCCTGCTGGTGGCGACCCTGATCGTGCTCGGCAGCAATGGCATCGCCTTCCTGGCCAAGCAGTTCGGCATCGAGCCGGTTCCCACCAATCTGGCGCTGATGCAGAGCGCGATCGCGCGCTTCCCGTTGTTCCTGGTGCTGTTCGCGGTGGTACTGGCACCGGCCTACGAGGAGCTGCTGTTCCGCCGCGTGCTGTTTGGCCGCCTGTGGAAGGCCGGGCGCCCGTGGCTGGGCGTGGTACTGAGCAGCCTTGCTTTCGCCCTGATCCATGAAATCCCTGGCACCAGTGCCAACGGCCCGGCCGAGATCGCGCAGCTGTGGCTGGTCTATGGCGGCATGGGTGCCGCGTTCTGCTGGTTGTACCAGCGCACCGGCACGCTCTGGGCCGCGATCACCGCGCACGCGCTGAACAACGGCGTGGCGCTTGCCGCGCTTGTGTTCTTCGGGGCAACGTAGCGCCGTGTCCGCTTGACGAAAGATTAAGCCGCTACGCTACACACTGCGCATATGAACACGGGGGTGGATCCATGAAACAACTGCTGCTGGCCCTTGTCATCACCACCCTGGTCAGCGCCTGCGCGACCACGACCTCTCCTACCGGCCGTCGGCAGATGGTGGGCGGGGTGTCGCAGGCGCAGCTGGACCAGCTCGGCGCACAGGCGTTCGCCGAAACCAAGCAGAAGGAAAAGATCAGCACCGACGGCCGCCAGAACGGTTACGTGCAGTGCGTGGTCAACGCCCTGGTCGCGCAGCTGCCGCCTCAATACCGTGGCGTACGGTGGGAGACGGCCGTGTTCGTCGACAAGGAGCCCAACGCCTTCGCCCTGCCCGGTGGCAAGGTCGGCGTGAACACCGGCATCTTCACCGTCGCCAAGAACCAGGATCAGCTGGCTGCCGTAATCGGCCATGAAATCGGCCACGTCATCGCCCGCCACCACGAAGAGCGCATCACCCGGCAGATGGGTGCGCAGACCGGGCTGGCCGTGCTCGGTGCGCTGGCCGGCGCGGCCTACGGAGAAGGCGCTGCCAGCACCGTCAACCAGCTCGGGGGCATGGGCGCGCAGACCGCCTTCCTGCTGCCCGGTTCACGGACCCAGGAAAGCGAGGCCGACGTGATCGGCCAGCGACTGATGGCCCAGGCCGGTTTCAACCCGGCGCAGGCGGTCGACCTGTGGCAGAACATGATGGCCGCCAGTGGCGGCCGCAGCCCGCAATGGCTGTCCACCCACCCCGATCCAGCCAACCGTATCCAGGAACTGCGACGCGATGCACCGGGACTGACGCCGGTCTATCAGCAGGCGCAGGCGGCCGGGCTGCGGCCAAAGTGCGGATGAGTGCGCAGTTCTATGCTGTATTGCAGCACATAAAACGATTTCTCACGCCATCTGTTTCTGATACGTTTGGCGGCTCAGATTTTTCTGACAGTCCGACTTTGCCGCTATCCGGCGGTTCGATCGAGGTGAACGATGATTTTCCGTAACCACAAAGCTGTGCTTTCCGTCCTCGTCGCGACCGCCCTGACCGGCGCCGTGGTCACCGATGCCTTCGCGCAGTCCTCGCGTTCCTCCGAGCGTGGCAACCGCGGCGGCAAGCAGGCCAAGGCCGAAGCGCTGTACCCGAACGCGACCCGCGAGGAGCCGACCGTCAAGGCATCGGCCAAGCTGGGCAGCAAGCTGCAGAAGATGATCGACAGCTACAACAAGGAAAAGTTCCCGGAGACGCGCACGCAGGCCGACGCGATCCTGGCTGACAGCGCCGCGAACGAGTACGACAAGTCGCTGGCCGCGCAGCTGGCCTCGCAGGCCGCCTACCAGACCGACGACACCCCGGCTGCCGTGGCCTACCTGAAGCAGGTCCTGCAGTTCAACGGCCTGGACAACAACGGGCACTTCCAGTCGATGCTGATGCTGGGCCAGCTGCAGCTGCAGGAAGACCAGACCGCCGAAGGCCTGGCGACCCTGGACAAGTACTTCGCCGAGAGCAAGTCGACCAAGCCGGAAGAGCTGATCGCCAAGGGCCAGGCGCTGTACCAGCTGGAGCGCTACCAGGAAGCGATCCCGGTGCTGAAGCAGGCCATCGCCGGCGCCACCGAACCGAAGGACAACTGGAACCAGCTGCTGATGGCGGCCCTCTCCGAAGCCGGCCAGTCCGGTGAAGCGGTGAAGGAAGCCGAGGCACTGGCCGCCAAGAACCCGAATGACAAGAAGGCCCAGCTGAACCTGGCCAGCATGTACATGCAGGCCGACCAGATGGACAAGGCGGCTGCGGTGATGGACAAGCTGCGCAGCAGCGGCCAGCTCACCGAAGAGCGCGAGTACAAGCAGCTGTACTCGATCTATGCCAACACCGAACACAAGGAAAAGGACGTCATCGCGGTCATCAACGAAGGGTTGCAGAAGGGCATCCTGAAGCCGGATTACCAGGTCTACCTGGCGCTGGCCCAGTCCTACTACTACTCCGACCAGGTGCCGCAGGCGATCGATGCGTGGCAGAAGGCTGCCCCGCTGTCCAAGGACGGTGAGACCTACCTGAACCTGGCACGCGTCCTGCATGCCGAAGGTCGCATCCCGGAGGCCAAGCAGGCCGCCCAGCAGGCGCTGGCGAAGGGTGTGAAGAACCAGGCTGATGCAAAAAAAATCATCAACCTGAAGTAAGTAGGAATAACGCCTGAATGCCTGCTCAGTTGATGCGCAGGCGCTCAGGATTGGTATAAGCTTGGAGGTTCCTGCGGTGTCATGCACCGCTGATCAGGGATTCCGCCCCCGGCATCCCGGCCCCACTATTGAGCTCTTGGCGCATGACGGAACAACTAGTCGTTCACCGGTACGAACAACCCGATGACAAGGGGCTGAGCTGGCCTCGCATCGTCGGCATCGCGTTTGTAATTGCCCTGCATCTGGCCGCGTTCATGATGCTCCTGATCCCCGCCGTGGCTCCCAAGGCCGTGGCTGAGAAGGAGCGCAACGTCATGGTGACCATCGTCGACGCGCCGCCGCCGCCCCCACCGCCGCCGCCGCCGCCGCCGCCGCAGGATACTCCGCCACCGCCGGTGAAGAATCTGTCGCCGCCGAAGCCGTCGCCGGTCCCGCCGCCGCCGCAGGCGCCGGTCGTGGACGTGCCGGAACCGCGTCCGAACGATATCGTCACCCCGCCGTCGCCGCCCGCGCCGCCGGCTCCGCCGACCTCGATCGAGGCCAGCGTGGATATCTCCTCGAAGGCCATGAATCCGCCGCGTTACCCGCCGGCAGCCTTCCGCGCGGGTATCCAGGGCGAAGTGATCCTGATCATTGATGTCGATGCCAACGGCAACGTCACCAATGTCACGGTGGAAAAGTCCAGCCGTAACCGCGACCTGGACCGTGCTGCGATGGAAGCAGCTCGCAAGTGGCGCTTCAACGCCGCTGAATCTGGCGGTAAGAAGGCGGCAGGTCGCGTTCGCGTCCCGGTCAACTTTGCGCTGAACTGATGCGTCCGGGTGGCCACCTGGCCACCCCCGCTCCCAGTTCGATTGTTTAGCTTAGCTACACCCTTTATCACCACACACAACAAAGGTAAGCGTCATGCTGCAGGAAATTTTCATCGCCGCTGCTGCCGGGGGCAATCCGTCCAACGCCCTGTCGCAGATGGGCTTCGAGCACCTGATCCACGAAATGACCACCAAGCCGGGTGATTTCGCGGTTTCCTGGGTCGTGCTGCTGACCCTGGTCATCATGTCGGCCATGTCCTGGTACTGGACCGTCATCAACATCTTCCGCGCCACCCGCCTGAAGAGCGCCGCTGATCGCGTCGTCAGCCTGTTCTGGGACACCCCGAACGCGCAGGACGCCATCCGTGCGATGGAAGAACAGCCGGCTTCCGAGCCGTTCTCGAAGATCGCCCTGGACGCTGCCCAGGCAGCTGCCCACCACCAGCGCGCTGAAGGCGGTGCTACCGGCGGCGTCGGTGAGAACCTGAGCCGTTCGGAGTTCGTCGACCGCGCTCTGCGTCAGGCGGTCACCCGCGAAAGCAACAAGCTGCAGTCGGGCATGACCCTGCTGGCCACCGTCGGTGCAACTGCTCCGTTCGTCGGTCTGCTGGGTACCGTGTGGGGCATCTACGGCGCGCTGATCAAGATCGGTGCCACCGGCTCCGCTTCGATCGACGCCGTTGCCGGCCCGGTGGGTGAAGCGCTGATCATGACCGCGATCGGTCTGTTCGTCGCGATCCCGGCCGTGTTCGCCTTCAACTTCTTCAGCAAGATCAACAGCGCGACCATCAGCAAGTTCGATACCTTCGCGCACGACCTGCACGACTTCTTCGCCACCGGCTCGCGCGTCCGCTAATTGCGGCGCGCGTCACCCAGCGACGAACGTAAGTAGTCACCAAGATCTAGACGGAGCCCGTTATGGCTTTCAGTAGTGGTAACAGCGGCGGCCCCATGGCCGACATCAACGTTACGCCCCTCGTGGACGTGATGCTGGTGCTGCTGATCATCTTCATCATCACGGCGCCCCTGATGTCCCACAAGGTCAAGGTGGATCTGCCGGAAGCCAACCTGATCCAGAAGCCGGAAGATGCTGAAAAGCGTTCCGGACCGATCACCCTGGCAGTCAAGGAAGACGGCTCGATCTACTGGAACGACGAAGAAATCAACAAGCAGACTCTCGAGTCGCGCTTGGCGACCGCCGCCCAGCAGACCCCGCAGCCGCCGCTGAACCTGCGTGGTGACCGCACCACCAAGATGCGCGTCATCAACGACCTGACCAAGGTCGCGCAGGAGCAGGGCATGCTGGACGTCGGCTTCGTCGCGACCAAAGAAAAGGGGCAATAAGCCATGGCATTCAGTAGTGGTGGTGGCAAGGGCCCCATGGCAGACATCAACGTCACGCCCCTCGTGGACGTGATGCTGGTTCTGCTGATCATCTTCATCGTGACCGCGCCGATCATGACGTACCCGATCGCCGTGGACCTGCCGCAGCGCGTGCTCAACCCACCGCCGCAGCTGGTCGAACCGCCGCCGCCGATCGAACTGAAGATCGACGCCAGCAACCAGGTCTCGTGGAACAACAGCCCGATCAATACCAGCGAGCTGCAGCAGCGGATGGAGCAGGAGGTCCAGCGTGACCCGACCAACCAGCCGGAGCTGCGCATCGACGCCAGCCCGGATTCCGAGTACGACGTGATGGCCAAGGTTCTGGCCGCCGCGAAGAATGCTCAGATGAAGAAGATCGGTTTTGTGCAGCAGTAAACGCTACACCGCAACACAACAGTCATGACGCGACTGCAGACGCCCCTGGAAACAGGGGCGTCTTTTTTTGTGCCTGCGGGGCCCGTCGGGGTCAGATCCCTTTCCCGCAGGAAAGGGATCTGACCCCATCAGGGAGCACGCGCCCGCTATGATCGGCGGATGCTCGCCCTCTTCGACTCCCTGCGCCATTGGCTCGACGGCATCGCCCACCTTGGCACGATCCTGGCGGTCGCCTATCTGCTGTACCTGTTCGCGCTGGCGGGCTGGATCATGCTGCAGAAGCGCGAGCCAGTGGCCACGCTGAGCTGGATCCTGTCACTGGCGCTGCTGCCCTATCTGGGCCTGTTCATCTACTACCTGCTGGGCCCGCAGAAGGTGAAGCGGCAGCGCCTGCGTCGTGGGCGTGCGCGCTCGGGCATGGAGCATTACAGCGACGTCTGCCCGCCCGATGCCGACTGCACTGAGCTGGCCAAGATCGCCCAGGCCACCACCGGGCTGGCGCCGAGCAGCGCCACCGAAGTCACCTGGCTGGTAGACGGCGCGGCAACCTACGCGGCCCTGCTGGACGCCATCGCGCAGAGCCGCGATCACGTCCACCTGGAGTACTACATCTTCAACCCCGACCACGCCGGCACCGCCCTGCGCGACGCGTTGGTGGAACGTGCGCGGGCCGGCGTGCAGGTGCGCCTGCTGCTCGACGCGGTAGGTTCGTCGGCCCTGCCCCGGCGCTTCCTGCAGCCGCTGCTCGACGCCGGTGGCGAAGCGATCTGGTTCCACCCACGGCAGCTGCTGAAGCCGTTCAAGCGCCCGTGGTTGAACCTGCGCACGCATCGCAAGCTGGTGATCATCGATGGCCGCCTCGCCTTCACCGGTGGCATCAACATCACCGACGACGAGGATGAAAGCCGCAGGGCGGATGCCTACCGCGACCTGCACATGCGCATCCGCGGCCACGTCGTGCGCAGCCTGCAGCTGGTGTTCGCCGAGGACTGGCTCTACGCCAGTGGACAGGATCCCTCGCGGATGGACATCGCGCGTCTGTGGCCAGCCGACATGCCGCTGCGCGGCGATGGTGCGATCAACGCCCAGGTGCTGGTCTCCGGCCCGGACTCGGGCTGGGAAACGATCCATCGCCTGCATGTGGCGGCGATCCAGGAAGCGCACGAGCGCGTCTGGCTGGTCACGCCCTACTTCGTGCCGGGCGAAGCGGCGCGGATGGCACTGACCTCGGCCGCGCTGGGCGGGCTGGACGTGCGCCTGCTGGTGCCGAAGATGAGCGATTCCTGGTTCGTCACCCAGGCCGCCCGCTCCTACTTCGACGAGCTGCTGCATGCCGGAGTGAAGATCTACGAGTACGGCCCGCGCATGCTGCATACCAAGGCCTTCATCGCCGATGACGACGTCTGCATTGTCGGCAGTGCCAACTTCGATCACCGCAGCTTCCGGCTGAACTTCGAGCTGTCGATGATGATCAGCGACCGTGACCGGGTGGCTGCGCTGGCCGAACTGCTGCAGGGCGAATTCGACCGTTCCACGCGGGTGCACGACCAGGCCGGTCGTTCGCTGTGGCTGCACCGCCTGCCCGAGGCCTTCGCCCGGCTGGCCTCGCCGCTGCTCTGACGCAGCGCTACACTGCGCCGATCATCCGGGGAGCCCGACTATGTACTGGTTGTACCTGCTGCTGGCGCTGGGCTGTTTCGCCTTCGCGCTGAAGACCCCCAGCCCCGGGCTGATGACCCTGTGCCTGCTGGCCGCCCTCGCCTTCCTGCTGGCCTGGGTACGCGGCCGCTATGTGGCCCGTTTCGGTGATCCACAGCGCGATCCGTCCACACTGGTCGATGCCGAAGAACTGCGCCGCCTGCGCGAACAGGCCCAGGCCCGCCGGGGTGATGACCCCAACGATCACGATCCATCCCCTCTTTCCAAGTAGTTTCGTTCCATGACCCAGCTCAGCGTCAACGTCAACAAGATCGCCGTCCTGCGCAATTCGCGCGGCGGTGCCGAACCGGACGTGGTACGCGCCGCCCAGGCCTGCCTGGATGCCGGCGCGCATGGCATCACCGTGCATCCGCGACCGGACCGCCGTCATATCACCGCCGAGGACGTGCTGGCCCTGTCCACGCTGACCCGTGCCCGTGGCGTCGAATTCAACATCGAAGGCAACCCGTTTGCACCGCCCCGCGAGGGCTACCCCGGCCTGCTGCCCTTGTGCGCGCAGACCCGCCCGGCGCAGGCCACCCTGGTACCGGATGGCGATGGGCAGATCACGTCCGACCACGGTTTCGACTTCGAGCGCGATGCCGAGCGGTTGCGCCCATTGATCACCGAACTGAAAGCGATGGGTTGCCGGGTCAGCCTGTTCGTCGATGCCGGCAACCCGTTGCTGGAGCAGGCGGCCGAAGTGGGTGCGGACCGCATCGAGCTGTATACCGGGCCCTATGCGGAGGCGCATGCGGCTGGTGATGCTGACGCGATGCTGGCGCTGTTCGCCACTGCCGCACGCCGTGCACAGGCCGTTGGCCTGGGCGTGAACGCCGGCCACGATCTGTCGCAGGACAACCTGCGCGATTTCCTGGCCAACGTGCCGGACGTGCTGGAGGTATCGATCGGCCACGCGCTGATCGGTGAGGCGCTGTACGACGGCCTGGATGCCACCGTGCGCGGGTACCTGGCGTTGCTCTGACCGCTCTCCTGTAGCGTTGAGCCATGCTCGACGCAGCACCGCGCTGAACCCTTCAGGCAGCCGTCGCAGCCATTGAGACGGCTGCGGCGTAACCTGCCGCAATGGGTATCGCGATCAAGGGCCGAGGTTCCACGTCCCACCTTGCCGGGCGCTTTGAAAGCACCGTCAGCGAGGCGGTGGACGACGGCTGGGCGGTCGATGAGAGCGAGGAATTCCTCGCCCCACGTCTGCGCACTGAAGTACGTGCCGAGACCGCACGCAGCATCATCAGCCGCAACACCTCACCGGACGTCGGCTTCAGCCAATCGGTGAATCCGTACCGCGGTTGTGAGCATGGCTGCTCCTACTGCTTCGCGCGCCCCTCGCACGCCTATCTGAACCTGTCGCCAGGCCTGGACTTCGAGACCAAGCTGTTCGCCAAGACCAATGCGCCGCAACTGCTGCGCAGGGAGCTGTCGAAGCCGGGCTACGTGCCGCAGCCGATCGCGCTGGGCATCAACACCGACGCGTATCAGCCGATCGAGCGCAAGTTCAAGCTGACCCGCCAACTGATCGAAGTGATGCTGGAGACCAAGCATCCTTTCTCGCTGATCACCAAGAACGCACTGGTCGAGCGCGATATCGACCTGCTTGCACCGCTGGCGGCGGAGAACCTGGTCAGCGTGCATTTCTCGGTTACCTCGCTGGACCCGCACCTCTCCGCGAAGCTGGAACCGCGCGCATCGGCGCCGCACGCACGGCTGCGCGCGATGAAGCGCCTGCATGACGCCGGCATTCCGGTGGGCGTGATGGTGGCGCCGGTGATTCCGTGGATCAACGACAGCGAACTGGAAGCGGTGCTGGAGGCCGCACACGACGCAGGTGCGAGCACCGCCGGTTATGTGCTGCTGCGCCTGCCTCTGGAAGTGGCGCCGCTGTTCCGCGAGTGGCTGGACACCCATCATCCAGATCGCGCCGCACATGTGATGAGTACCATCCAGCAGTTGCGCGGCGGCAAGGACTACGACAGCCAGTTCGGCACGCGCATGCGGGGCCAGGGCGTGTATGCCGATCTGTTGAACAACCGCTTCAAGCTGGCGCGAAAGCGTCTCGGCTTCAATGCGCAGAACAGCCATTGGCCGAAGCTGGATTGCAGCCGGTTCCAGAAGCCGCTGCCGCCGAAGAAGGATTCGCCACAGGGTTCGTTGTTCTGAGTAGAGTCGAGCTTGCTCGACTGGAGACGTAAAGGCAGTCGAGCAAGCTCGACTCTACCCCCCAAACAACTTCTGCGCACTCTGGAACAGGATCCAGCTGGTCGCGATGAACTTGTCCCCACCCTGCGGCCGATTGCCACGATGGGTGTGGGTGAACGCCGTCGGCGCAATCAGCAGGCTGCCGGTGCGCGGCGCGATCTTCCGCCCCTGGAACAGGAACTCGGTTTCGCCCTCTTCGAAGTCGTCGTTGAGGTACAGCGTCCACAGCACATGCCGGTGCAGGGTCTCGGCCTGCGCATCCTTCGGGTACAACTCGCAGTGCCAGTACGGGTAGCCGCCCTCGCCTGCCGCATACCACTGCAGGTTGATCGCGCCCGGGCGCAGGCAGGTGCGGGCCAGATCGGCCAGCTGCTGCTGCGGCATGTCGGGGAAGTCCTCGGCAGACAGGCGTCGCGGTTGGCCGTTGCTGTCCTGGACCTGCAACATCAGCGGCGCGATCAACGCCTGTGGATAACGGCGTAGATAAGTCAGCAGGCCATTGAATACCGCGATCTGCAGCTGCTGTTCGACATCCTGCCAGCCGTCCAGGCCACTGATGCGCAGATCCTTGCTGTGCTTGAGTTCCGGGAACACGCCACTGCCCACCGCACCGGGCTGCAGGCCACGCGTAGCGCGCAGGCGCTCAACGATGGCCGCGCAGACCTCGCTGGGGACGGCATTGTGGATGACTTCGATGAAATCGACCGGGCCCTGCTCGTGCATGCGTGCATTCCTTAGGCGGCAACGGCTTGATGGTGCCGTTTGCCGCCCTCGGTGTCACCCCACGGTCATGTCATCGAACTGCCATGACCGCTGTCAGGCGATAGGCCGTCAGCCCTGCGCGTCGTCGTGCGCGTGATGGTAGCGCACGGCTTCAGCCACTTCCTCGCGCGAACCCAGGAACACCGGCACGCGCTGGTGCAGCTGGTCGGGCTGGATGTCGAGGATGCGCTCGCGGCCGGTCCAGGCAGCGCCACCGGCCTGTTCGACCAGTAGGCCCATCGGGTTGGCTTCGTACATCAGGCGCAGCTTGCCGGCCTTGGACGGATCCTTCTTGTCCCACGGGTAGATGAAGATGCCGCCGCGGGTCAGGATGCGATGCACGTCGGCGACCATGCTGGCGATCCATCGCATGTTGAAGTTCTTGCCGCGCGCGCCTTCCTTGCCCGCCAGCAGATCACCGACATAGGCCTGCATCGGCGCTTCCCAGTGACGCTGGTTGGACATGTTGATGGCGAATTCCTGGGTGGCCGCCGGAATCTGCATGTTCTCGGTGGTCAGCACGAACTCGCCCTTCTCGCGGTCCAGGGTGAAGGCATGGGTACCGTGGCCGACGGTCAGCACCAGCTGGGTGCTGGGCCCGTAGATGCAGTAGCCGGCGGCAATCTGCTTGCTGCCCGGCTGCAGGAAGGCGTCATCGCCCGGCAGTTCGACGTTGGTCGGGCAGCGCAGCACCGAGAAGATGGTGCCAACGGAGACGTTGACGTCGATGTTGGAGCTGCCATCGAGGGGATCGAACAGCAGCAGGAAATCGCCGCGCGGATAGATATCCGGCACCGGCTGGCTGTGGTCCATTTCCTCCGAGGCGCAGGCGGCGAGGTGGCCGCCCCAGGCGTTGGCTTCGAGCAGGATCTCGTTGCTGATCACATCCAGCTTCTTCTGCGCTTCCCCCTGCACGTTGCCGGTACCGGCGTCGCCGAGCACGCCACCGAGGGCGCCCTTGCTGACGGCGATGGAGATGCTGGTGCAGGCGCGGGCGACGACCGCGATCAGCTGGCGCAGGTCGGCATTGATGCGGCCGGCGTGCTGTTCCTGGATCAGGAAGCGGGTCAACGAAGTACGGGACATGGTCGGGCAGGTCTCGGCAGCGGGAAAACGCCTATTGTCGCCCGTATGGCGGGGCCGTGCGTGAGCGCGGGAAGGCGTAATCGTTTCCAGATGCGTTGCGCTGTCGGCGCACTCCTTCATGGAGGCGCAGGGCGAGGCACACCGTGACCAGGACACGCCGTAAACCCCCCTCCGGGGTCCGGCCCAGCCGCTGGCGGCAGGCCGTTCGGGCGCTTGCGAAGAAGTGCTTCGCAGGCAAAGCGCCCTCACCCATGGGGGCTCGATCGGCGCATCTATGCGCCTCACGGTCCTGGCCACGGTGTGCGTCGCCGCGCGCTTCAGGGTTCGCCGCGAGCGCGGTGGGATGGCAAGAGCAAGAGCAAAAAACAAAGGCGCCTTTCGGCGCCTTTGTCTTCAAACCACTGGAGCGTTGTTTCAGCCCTTGGCGACGGTGGCCACGGCCTTGGCGACGTATTCCAGGTTGTTCTGGTTCAGCGCGGCCACGCAGATGCGGCCGGTGCCGACGGCGTAGATGCCGAACTCGTCGCGCAGGCGCTCGACCTGCTCACGGCTCAGGCCGGAGTAGGAGAACATGCCGGCCTGCTCGTTGATGAAACCGAACTGCGGCGCGCCAGCGGCAGCCAGCTTCTCCACCAGGCCCTGGCGCAGGGCGTGGATGCGCTCGCGCATCTCGGTCAGCTCCTGCTCCCACATCGCACGCAGTTCCGGGTTGGTCAGCACGCCGGCCACCAGCGCGGCACCGTGGGTGGACGGGCTGGAGTAGATGGTGCGGATCACGCGCTTGACCTGCGATTGCACGGCCTTGGCGTCAGCGGCGGTCGGCGCCACCATCGACAGCGCACCCACGCGTTCGCCGTATAGCGAGAACGACTTGGAGTACGAGTTGGCGACGATGAAGCTGTCGATGCCGGCTTCGGCGATGATGCGCACGGCGGCGCCGTCCTGCTCGATGCCCTTGTCGAAGCCCTGGTAGGCCATGTCGATGAAGGGGAACAGCTGCTTGTCCTTCAGCAGCTGCGCGACCTGCTTCCACTGGGTGACCGTGAGGTCGGCACCGGTGGGGTTGTGGCAGCAGGCGTGCAGCAGCACCACGGTGCCGGCGTCCAGCTTGCCCAGGTCGGCCAGCATGCCGTCGAAATCGACGCCATGGGTGGCCGGGTCGAAGTAGGTGTAATCCAGCACGTCGAAACCGGCGGCGCTGAACACCGCACGGTGGTTTTCCCAGCTCGGGTTGCTCAGCGCAACGGTGGCGTGCGGCAGCAGCTTCTTCAGCACATCGGCGCCGACACGCAGCGCACCGCTGCCACCGACGGTCTGTGCGGTGGTGACGCGGCCGGCGGCCAGCAGCGGCGAGTCCTTGCCGAACACCAGCTCACGCGTCGCCTGCGTGTACGCCGGCAGGCCATCGATCGGCAGGTAGCCGCGCGGTTTGGCCTCGTTGGCGAGCTGCTGCTCGATCTGCTTGACGGCGCGCAGCAGCGGAATGCGGCCGCTCTCGTCGTAGTAGATGCCCACACCCAGGTTGACCTTGGTCGGGCGGCTGTCGGCGTTGTACGCCTCGGTCAGGCCCAGGATCGGGTCGCCTGGGACCAGTTCCACGTTTGCAAAGAAGGACACGGCGGTACTCGTTCGGTAGACGGAAAGGGGGAGGAATTGCGCCACGCGGTCTGCGGCTTTTCGGCCGGAAACAGCCCATCGTAACAAAGCCTGCCGGGGCTGGCCGCCGCCATCGTCATCCGCAGCCCCGTACCATGGCGTGCGTTGCCGCCCGATCCATCAACCTGAATCATGAATCCCGCCGCACGACGCCACTGCCTGCCGTTGTCCGCCCTGCTGCTGTCGCCACTGGCGGCCATGGCCGAGCCTGCGCCCACCGCCCTGCCTGCCGTGCAGGTGCAGGCGGCGCGGGTGCCGGGCATCGACCCGTTCGCGCTGCCGGCCAGCCAGGACACGGTCTGGATCGACGCCGGCCGGGCCGGCAACAGCGTGCAGTTGTCCGAGGCACTGGCCGGGGTGCCGGGACTGCTGGCGCGCGATCGGCAGAACTTCGCCCAGGATACGCAGCTGTCGATCCGTGGCTTCGGCGCGCGCTCGACCTTTGGGGTGCGCGGGGTGCGGGTGTTGATCGACGGGGTGCCGGCGACCATGCCTGATGGCCAGGGCCAGCTGTCGCATGCCAGCCTGTTGGGCGCCGAACGTATCGAGGTGCTGCGCGGGCCATTCTCGGCGCTGTACGGCAATTCCTCCGGCGGCGTGCTGCAGGTCTGGAGCGCGCAGGGCCAGGCCGGCGACCCGTGGCGGCTGCGCGTGAGCGCCGGCGCCGACAGCACGCTCAGTGTCGGCGCGCAGCTGAAGGGTGCCGGCCAAGCGCTGGACTACAACATCGCCGCCAATCACTTCCGCACCGAAGGATGGCGGGACCATAGCCGGGCGCGCCGTGAATCGCTCAACGCACGCATTGGTGGTGATCTGGGCGATGGACGGCTCGAGCTGCTGCTCAACGCGCTCGATGCCCCCGATGCGCAGGATCCGCTGGGCCTGAGCCGTTCCCAGGTGGCGGCCGATCCGCGCCAGGCCACGGCAGTGGCTCACCAGTACAACACCCGCAAATCGGTGCGCCAGCAGCAGGCTGGGTTGCGTTGGACCCGGGAAACGGGAGCGCAGCGCTGGCAATTGATGGGCTATGCCGGCCAGCGCGCGGTACGCCAGTACCTGCCGATTCCGCCGGCACCCCAGACCAACAGCCCGCTGCATGCCGGCGGCGTGATCGATCTGCAGGGCGGCTATGGCGGGCTGGACGCGCGCTGGGGCTGGCACGGTGATCTGGCCGGGCGACCGCTGGACCTGGTAGCCGGGCTCAGCGCCGACCGTCAGCGCCAGCACCGCACCGGCTACGAGAACTTCATCGGCAGCGCCCTGGGCGTGCGTGGGCGGCTGCGTCGTGACCAGATCGACGTCGTGCAGAACGTGGATCAGTTCGCCCAGGCCTGGTGGCAATGGAGCCCGCGTTGGTCGCTGCTGGCCGGGCTGCGCCACAGCGCCGTGCGATTCGAATCGAATGACCGCTACATCACCGGGCGCAATCCGGACGACAGCGGCCACCGTCGCTATCAGGCAACCACGCCGGTGGCAGGTGTCAGCTTCGAGGCCAGCCCGCAGTGGCGGCTGCACGCCGCCGTGGGCCGGGGCTTTGAGACGCCTACCTTCAATGAGCTGGGGTATCGCGCCGACGGCCAGGCGGGATTGGCACTGGATCTGGCGGCCGCGCGCAGCCGCAATCTGGAGATAGGCAGCAAATGGCACGCACAGGACGGAACCCAGCTTGATATCAGCCTGTTCCGCGCAGATGCCAACGATGAGCTGGCAGTTGCGAGCAACTCTGGTGGGCGCAGCACCTATCGCAACATCGGCCGCACCCGCCGCCAGGGTGTGGAACTGCAGTACCGACAGCCGCTGGCCGAGCAGTTGGAACTGCAGCTGGCATGGACATGGCTGCAGGCGCAGGTGCGCTCGCCGTACCTGACCTCGAACAGCGTGGTCGCCGCGGGCAGCCGCCTGCCTGGTGTGCCGCAGCAGCAGGCCTTCGCCAGGCTGCAGTGGACCCCTGCCGACTGGCAGTGGGCGCTGGAGGCCTCCGCCAGCAGCGATACCGTGGTCAACGACGTGGCCACCGAGCGTGCGCCCGGCTTTGCCCTGCTGCATCTGGAAGCCGGCCGTCGCTGGACGCTGCTGGGTGGCGAGCTGCGCGCCTTCGCCCGGCTGGAGAATGTGCTGGACCAGGCCTACATCGGCTCGGTGATCGTCAACGATGGCAATGGCCGCTTCTACGAGCCGGGACCGGGACGGCGGGCCAACATCGGCCTGCAATGGTCGTGGCGTTGAAGGGGTAGTGCCGGCCGCTGGCCGGCATCGCGCCGTGCAGGACGTCAGGAGGTTGCCGGCCAGCGGCCGGCACTACCGGTCAGTCGGGGGCCCTGGCCAGAATCGCGCTGTGCAGGACGTCAGGGGGTTGCCGGCCAGCGGCCGGCACTACCGTCAGTCGGGGGCCTTGGCCGGTACGAACGGCGAGGTCGGGTCGCTGGCCGGGAAGGTCTCCTCCAGCGCCTCATCCTGGTTGTCGCTGGCGCGCTGCTTGCGCTCACGCCGCTTGAGCGGGCTTTCCTGGCCGCCACGATGGCGGTCGCCGCCGTCCTTGCGGTCCAGCGCGGCCTGTTCAGACTCGTGCTTCACCGGCAGGTGGTCGTCACCGTGCTCGGCGTCGAAGAACGGTGCGCCGGTGCCGCGGTAGTCGGCGTTGTCGGCATCGCGCTTGCCGCGCTGCTCGCCGGGAATGGGCGGGTGGTTTTCCCGCAGCGGGTCTCGTGAGGTCTCTCGGCTCATGGTCTGGTACCTGCACTCGGGGGCTCCCACTACACCGCCCTGCAGGTAAAGCCGCTGCGAACCTGGCGTCATGAACATCTCGCTCACCCCCCGGTAACGGGACCGCGCGTATTCCTGCCCACCCGCCCCCGCTGCAGGAGCCGGCCATGCCCCGTCTTGAACGACCCGCACCGTCCGTGTTCAACGCCCTGCTTGATCCGCTCGGCCAGCGCACCGCGCAGCGCCGCACGCGTCGCCACGAGGATCCGCAGGCGGTGGCGCAGGACTACCTGCAGTACATGCTGAGCGATTACGAAGAGCGCCGTGGCCACAGCCACCGCAACTGGCGCGACCTCTGCCCGGTCTACGCCTTCGCGCTGACCACGCATGCCGCCGACTGGCCGCGCGGTGATGCCGCCGATACCTGCGAGGAACTGGCCGAGCATTGGGAGCAGATGCGCGGGCAGTCGCGGTTGAGCTGGTCGCAGGCGAGGCCGGTGGTGGAGGACGCCTGGCGCGCACTGGACCATATTCCGGCGGCGGCGGTGAAGCCGTTGCTGCAGTAGTGCCGGCCGCTGGCCGGCAACCCCAGGAAACTTCAGGCCGCGAGCTCTGCCGGCCAGCAGCCGGCACTACCGCATCTGCGTAGAACCCACGTGCACGGTATCGACACGGGTGGTTTACACCGCCCATCCGAAGCTGGATGCCCTGCCCCGCCAAAGGTACGCCCATGGCCCGCCCGATCTGGACCGGCACGCTGTCGTTTGGCCTGCTCAACGTGCCGGTGTCGCTGATGTCCGGCGAACGCAAGGTCGACCTGCAGTTCCGCATGCTCGACTCCCGCGACCGCAAGCCGATCCGTTTCGAACGGGTCAACGCCGACACCGGCGAGGAGGTGCCCTGGAAGGACATCGTCAAAGCCTATGAGTACGACAAGGGCAGTTATGTCGTGCTGGAGGAAGGTGATATCCGTTCGGCGGCGCCGGAAAGCCACGAAGCGGTGGAGGTGGAATCGTTCGTGGATGCGGCGCAGATCGACCCACGCTACTACGAGAAACCGTATCTGCTGGTGCCTGGCAAGAAGGCCGAAAAGGGCTATGTGCTGTTGCGCGAAACGCTGCGCAGTACCGGCAAGGTGGGCATCGCGCGGGTGGTGGTGCGCACGCGCGAATACCTGTGCGCGGTGATGCCGCATGAGGACGCGCTGGTGTTGATGATCCTGCGCTATCCGCAGGAGCTGGTGGATCCCGAGGACTACAAGCTGCCCACCGGAAAACTGTCCGACTATCGCATCACCAGCAAGGAAACGGCGATGGCCGAACAGCTGATCGAGTCGATGGCCGGCGACTGGGATCCGTCGCAGTACCACGATGAATTCCGCGAGCGCCTGCAGCAGGTGTTGAACAAGCGCATCAAATCCAAGGGCGGCACCACCCGGGTGGACGATGAGCCGGCACCGCGCGAGGACGCCAGTACCAATGTGGTCGACTTCATGGCGCTGCTGCAGAAGAGCCTGGATGCGAACAAGCGAACGCCAGCGAAGAAGGCCGCAACGCGCAAAGCAGCCGCCAAGTCGCCAGTGAAGAAGGCCGCCAAAAAGGCCGTAAAGAAGACCACGCGGCGCAAGGCAGGTTGAACCATGTCGCTGCACCAGTACCGGCGCAAGCGCAGACTGGGTGGTGGCGCCGGGCAGACGCCGGAGCCTGACGACACGCCCGCACGCGGCGATCCGAAGCGGCGGCCGACCTTCGTCATCCAGCTGCATCACGCAAGCTCGCGTCACTATGACTTCCGCCTGGAAATGGACGGCGTACTGAAGAGCTGGGCCGTGCCCAAGGGGCCTTCGCTGCGCGTCGGTGAGAAGCGGCTGGCCGTGGAGGTGGAAGATCACCCGTTGTCCTACGCCGGTTTCGAAGGAGACATTCCTGAAGGCCACTATGGCGCTGGCCACGTGGATGTCTTCGATCACGGCACCTGGGCCTGTGAAGGTGATCCACTGCAGGCGCTGGCGGCTGGAAAGATCGACTTCGTGCTGCACGGGCAACGCCTGGCCGGTGGCTGGAAGCTGGTGCGTACGGCAATGAAAGGGCGTCAGGTGCAGTGGCTGCTGATCAAGCGCGACGACGGCGAAGCGCGCGACGCGGAGGCGGATGACCTGCTGACGGCACCCACGCCGAAACGAGCATCTGCGGCGAAGAAGCGTTCCACAGCGAAGGCGGCGCGTGCTGCACCCGTCGCACGCACGACCACGCGCAAGGCCGATGCGCGTTGGCATGCACGCGCGCTGCAACTGCACGGCGCACGTGATACGCCCTATCCCCTTGGGTTCAAACCGCAGTTGACCGATCATCGCGACAGTGCCCCCGACGGCGAGCGCTGGCTGCACGAGATCAAGTGGGACGGCTATCGTCTGCTGGCCGATCTGCACAATGGCGAGGTGAAACTCCGCTCGCGCAACGGCCTGGACTGGACGGCCGATTTTCCCGAGGTCGCGCAGGCCGTGCTGGCGCTGCCGGTGCGCGATGCGCGCCTGGATGGCGAGCTGGTGGTTCTGGACAAGGAAGGACGCAGCGATTTCGCAGCACTGCAGCGCGTGATCGATGGAAGCTCGAAGCAACCATTGCGTTACATCGTGTTCGATCTTCCGGATGTGGCCGGCGTGGACATCAGTCGTGCGCCGTTGCTGGAACGCAAGGCGCTGCTGAAGGATCTCATCGGGCCGGCGCCCGGCACACTGGCCTTCAGCGAACACGTGGTCGACCATGGGCCGCAGGTGTTCGATGCCAGCGGCGAGGCGGGCTTCGAAGGCATCGTGAGCAAGCAGGTGGATGCGCCGTACGTAAACACCCGCGCGCGCAGCTGGGTGAAGGTGAAGCACGAAGACACCGACGAGTTCGTGATCGTCGGCTATACGGCACCCAAGGGTTCCCGGGTGGGATTCGGCTCGCTGCTTCTGGCCGCGCCGGACAAGGCCGGGCTGCGCTATGTGGGCCGCGTGGGTACCGGCTTCGACGACGAGCGCCTGCGCGCGCTGCTCAAGGCACTGCAGCCTTTGGCAGTGAAGACGTCGGTGCTGCAGCTGCCGGCGCATGTGCCGTTCCGCGCCGCCAGCGTAAGCTGGGTGAAACCGGTGACGGTCGCGGAGGTGGCGTTCCGTGGCTGGGGCAAGGAAGGCCTGCTGCGCCAGGCCAGTTTCAAGCGGTTGCGCAGCGACAAGCAGAAGGAGGACCTGGGAATGAGCACCGCAGATGCCGAAGCCGGAGGTGAGGTCCAGATCACCCATCCTGAGCGGGTGGTGTTTCCAAAGCAGAAACTGAGCAAGGGCGACGTGGCCGACTACTACCAGCGCATGGCGCGCTGGATCCTGCCTGAAATCACCGGGCGTCCGCTGTCACTGCTGCGCTGCCCGGACGGCGTCGGCAAGGCCTGCTTCTTCCAGAAGCACCATGGCCCCGGCCTGGGCGATGCGGTACATGCGGTGCCCCTGCAGCAGAAAAGCGGCCGCGAGGACTACGTTTACATCGACGATGCAAGAGGACTGCTGCAGCTGGTGCAGATGAACACCCTGGAACTGCATCCCTGGGGGGCGACCGTGGCTGACCCCGAGCATCCGGATCGACTGGTGTTCGATCTCGACCCTGGTGACGGCGTCAGCTGGGCACAGGTGAAAGCCGGTGCACGCGATGTGCGTGACCGCCTGCAGCAGGTGGGTCTGGAGAGCTTCGTACGCCTGTCTGGCGGCAAGGGGGTGCACGTGGTGGTGCCACTGCAGCCCAAGGCTGGCTGGGACGAAGCCAAGGCATTCTGCGAGGCGTTCGCACAGGCGATGGCGGAGCAGGCGCCGGACCGCTACGTGGCGACGATGAGCAAGGCGAAGCGCAATGGCGTCATCTTCATCGACTGGCTGCGCAACACCCGAGGCGCCACCAGCGTGTGCTCGTGGTCGCTGCGTGCACGCGATTCTGGCGGCGTGGCGGTGCCGCTGCGCTGGGAAGAACTGGCGCGGGTGAGCGCGGCCGACGCGTTTCCGATGGCCAAGGCGCTGGCGCGTGCCAAGCGGCTGAAGGGTGACCCATGGCAAGGCATCGCGCGATTGAAGCAGACGCTGCCGTCGCTGAAGCGGTAGTGCCGGCCGCTGGCCGGCACCTGTAGGATGGGCGAGGTTGCCGGCCAGCGGCCGGCACTACCTGGATGCGCTCAGCGCGGATCGCGCGACGCGCGGCGGCCGAACCACCAGCCGGCCAGCAGCTGCAACGGCAGCGATGCCAGCAGCGAAATGACGAACCAGAGCGGGAAATCCGCGCCTGCGGTCCACATCGCGTAACCGCATCCGAGTGCGATCAACGACCAGATCGAAAAACCATGCGAACGCGGCCACCACGGTGCGTAGTAGGTGGCGAAGGAAATGCCAGCGACGCCGCCGAGCACGCTGAAGGCCAGGTCCCACCCCAGCTGCACGCTGTTGTTGTCCGGCGACATGCCCAGCAACGGGGGCAGCCAGCTGGCGACGCTGCTGACCAGCGCAAGCGACAGCACGCCGCCGATCAGGGCGACGAGGGACAGGAACAGGGTCTTGAGCAGGCCGGGCATGCGCGCATTGTACGGCTGTCACAGAGTGCCCGGGTTGCCGGCCAGCGGGCGGCACTACCGAACCGACTGGGGTTTGCCGGCCAACGGCCGGCACTACCGGGGATAGGCATGGCCGCCGCGTCCGTGGGAGAGGGGGACGGAGCGACGGCGGCCATGCACAGGCGGTCAGGCGGCGAAGTCGAGCACCACGCGGCCTTCGATGGTGCCCGCGTGCATGCGCGCGAACACGTCGTTGATGTTTTCCAGGCGGTCGGTGCTGACCGTGGCCGCGACCTTGCCTTCGGCGGCGAACTGCAGCGACTCCTGCAGGTCCAGCCGGGTGCCGACGATCGAGCCACGCACGGTGATGCCGTTGAGCACCATGCCGAAGATGTCCAGCGGGAAATTGCCGGGTGGCAGGCCATTGAGCGAGACGGTGCCGCCACGGCGGACCATGCCCAGTGCCTGCTCGAACGCCTTCGGCGAAACCGCGGTGACCAGCGCACCGTGCGCGCCACCGATTTCCTTCTTCAGGAAGGCGGCGGGGTCGGTGGTGAGCGCGTTGACAGTGATCTGCGCGCCGAGCTGCCGGGCCAATGCCAGCTTGCTGTCGTCCACATCCACCGCAGCCACGTTCAGGCCCATCGCGCGGGCGTACTGCACCGCCATGTGGCCCAGGCCACCGATGCCGGAAATCGCCACCCAGTCACCGGGCTTGGTGTCGGTGACTTTCAGGCCCTTGTAGACGGTCACGCCGGCGCACAGCACCGGCGCGATCTCGACGAAGCCCACGTCCTTCGGAAGCAGGCCGACATAGTTGGCATCAGCCACTGCGTACTCGGCGAAGCCGCCGTTGACCGAGTAACCGGTGTTGCGCTGTGTCTCGCACAGCGTTTCCCAGCCACCCAGGCAGTGTTCGCAATGGCCACACGCCGAGTACAACCAGGGGATGCCGACCCTGTCGCCTTCCTTGACGTGCCCTACCCCGCCTCCCACGGCCACGATGTGCCCCACGCCCTCGTGGCCGGGGATGAACGGCGGGTTCGGTTTCACCGGCCAGTCGCCCTCGGCGGCGTGCAGGTCGGTGTGGCAGACGCCACAGGCCTCGATCTTGACCAGTACTTCGCCCGCCCCCGGGCGCGGTACCTGGACTTCCTCGATCACCAGTGGCTTGCCGAACTCACGCACCACGGCGGCCTTCATGGTCGAATTCATGTTCGGATCTCCGTAGTGCGCTTGCCCACAGAATGACGCCGGCTCGAGGCCGGCGCTTTGATCACGATCAAACCTTTGACGATTCGTGCAGCGGTTCAGCCGGCCAGTACCGAGGCCTCGCGGGCCAGACGCTCGATCGCATCCCAGTCGCGGGTCTGCAGCAGCGCCGGGGTGGTCAGCCACGAGCCGCCCACGCACAGCACGTTGGGCAGGTGCAGGAACTGCGGCGCGGTCTGCGCGCTGATGCCGCCGGTCGGGCAGAAGCGCACATCGGCGAACGGGCCGTGCCAGGCCGCCAGCAGCGCAGCGCCACCGGCCTGCACCGCCGGGAAGAACTTGAAGGTGTCGTGGCCGTGCTCCAGGCCCAGGATCAGGTCGGAGGCAGTGGCGGCACCGGGCAGGTATGGCAGGTCGGCATCACGCGCGGCGGCATACAGCGTCGGGGTGGCACCGGGGGACACCGCGAAACGCGCACCGGCCTGCTTGGCTGCCTGCATCTGCGCGGCGTTGAGCACGGTGCCGGCACCGATTACCGCATCGGGCACGGCCTCGACCATCGCCTTGATCGCATCCAGCGCCTGCGGCGTGCGCAGCGTCACTTCGATCACCGGCAGGCCACCGCGGAACAGCGCCTGGGCCACTTCGACCGCTTCATTCACATCTTCGGGGGTGTACACCGGAATCACCGGTGCCAGCTTCAACAGCGCGCGCAGGCGCGGATCAGCGCTGGACATCGTCTTGCTCCTTGCCCGACCGGGCATCGCGGATCGCCGCCGGGTCCGGCAGCGCAGCGGCGCATGATGCCACGTGGCTCACGACGGTGCTGGTGGTGCCCCGCCCTGCCCCCGGCTCAGGCCGGGTCGGCCTGCAATGCCTGGATGCGGCGTTGGTACCAGTCACCACCGAGCGGATCGAACACCGCAGAGCGCTCCATCTGCGCCTCGTACACGTGTACCGAGATCGCCAGCGCTTCGTTGCTGGCGTTGCGCAGGGTGTGGTACTCGTGCGGCGGAATCAGGCTGCCGGCACTGCCGCAGCCCCCGCGCAGCACGGCGTGGCGGCGGAAGCGGCAGCGCTCACCGTTGCGCTCCAGCAGTTCATAGCGGGTGATCTCCAGCTCGCCTGACCACACTCCCTCCACACACCACATGGCATCGTGGTCGTGCAGCGGCGTGCCCTGCCCTGGGCCCCAGCTCATGGCAATCACGCTGTAGCCGTGTTCGCGGCTGTGGTACAGCGGGCGTCGCGCGTAATGATCACTGACCGGACGGTGTACGCACTCGGGCAATTCGATGCGGCTGTCCGCGATGGCTTCCTGCAGCGCCAGCTGCAGGTCGGCAGTGATGCGCTCGGCATCACCGGAGGTCATCGCCGCGTCGACCGCAGCGATCAACCTGTCGCGGCCACGGAACACCGGAAACGGAGAAGTCTGCAGGTCCATGCCCCGACTGTAGCGGAGCCTGGTTAAGGGAATGTTGGCGTTCGCGCGCGTCGCGCCCGCATTCAAGGTGAACACGCGCGGAAGAACGGTTCAGATGGACATCAAGTAGAGCGATCACAATGGAACCTCGCGCAGCAGAAGCGGTCGAACACGACGCGATCCATCTTCGCTGCGACATTCCGCAACTTCGCGCCCCACGGGCGCAAGGCTAGAATTCTCCGACTTACCTGGTTCTATACATGTCAGTGCGAATTATTAGCGATGCCGCGTTGCCGGCATCCAAGGGCAAGGCTGCCACGATCAACGACATCGCACGACTGTCGGGAGTTTCCAAGAAAACGGTTTCAAGAATCATCAACAACTCGCCGCTGGTGCGCAAAGACACCCGCGACAAGGTCGAGGCGTTGATGCGCGAGGTCGGTTACGTGCCCGACCCCCTGGCGCGCGGCCTCGCGTTCCGCCGCTCCTTCCTGATCGGCCTGGTGTATGACGACCCGGGCGCCCAATGCATCGTCGACCTGCAGCACGGCGCGTTGGAAGCGCTGCGCGGCACCGGCTATGAACTGGTCGTGCATCCCTGCGACAGCCTGGCTCCGGACTGTGCGTACGGCGTGCGGCGCTTCGTGCAGCAGCAGAAGCTGCATGGCGTGATCCTGGGCCCGCGTGCCTCCGAGTCAGCTGCGTTGACGGAGATGCTCGACGGCATTGAATGCCGCTACGTCCGCATCAACGCGCATGTGTCGGATGACGAGGCACAGGCCGTGGTCACCCATGATCGCGACGGTGCAGCCGCGGCAGCGGGCTACCTGCTCTCGCTCGGCCACCGCGATATCGCGGTGATTGCCGGTCCGGGTGACCGCCGTACCGCACGCGAGCGCACTCATGGCTTCCTCGACCGGCTGGCGCAGGTGGGCCTGACCCTGCCGGGTGAACGCGTGCTGGAAGCGGGCGATACGTTCGAGTCGGGCGTGCATGCCGCCGAACGGCTGCTGATGGGCGGACAGCGGCCCAGTGCGATCTTTGCCGGCAACGACGAAATGGCTGCCGGCGTGTACCAGGTGGCGTTGCGTGCGGGCATCGCGGTGCCGCAGCAGTTGTCGATCGTCAGCTACGACGACAGCCCGCTGGCGTCGCGGCTGTGGCCGCCGCTGACCTCGGTGCGCCGCCATGTGTCCGACATCGGGCGCATGGCGGCGGCGATGCTGGTGCAGGCCGACGTGCCGGATGCGCCGACCGCAACCAGCGTGCACCCGCAGCTGATGGTGCGCGGTTCCTGCCGGGCCGTGGACGCCTGATCGCCCTGCCCTCGCCTGCACTGCCGTGACGGTGCAGGCAGGCAGCAACGAAAACGGCGCATCCAGGTGCGCCGTTTTCAGTACGAAGCGGTGTGTGCCGTTCGCCTACACGTCGCCGCCGTCGGCCCAGCCTTCGCCGGTGCCCTTCTGGAACACGCGGTCATCGCCCTGCACATCGCCCGCCGGCAGATGCGCCTGATCAGACAGCGCCGCGTAGATCGGGGTGAAGTCCGGCGAGGTCGCCTGCATCAGCTGTTCGAAACTGTCGATGACGAAGTAGGTCTTCTGGAAGGTGTCGATGCGGTACTTGGTACGCATGATCCGCTGCAGGTCGAAGCCGATGCGGTTGGGCGCAGCCGACTCCAGCGAGTACAGCGATTCGCCCTTCGACGACACGATGCCGGCGCCGTAGATGCGCAGGCCGTCGGGCGTATCGATCAGGCCGAACTCCACCGTGTACCAGTACAGGCGGGTCAGGTTCTGCAGTGCATCCGGGCCGATCGCGTGGGCTTTGACGCCGCCACGGCCGTACGCCTCCATGTAGTCGGCGAACACCGGGTTCATCAGCAGCGGCACATGGCCGAACAGATCGTGGAACAGGTCCGGTTCGGCGATGTAATCGATCTGGTCCGGGCGACGGATCCACCAGGTCACCGGGAAACGGCGGTTGGCCAGGTGGTCGAAGAAATCCAGTTCCGGCAGCAGGCCTTCCACGCCGACCAGGGTCCAGCCGGTGGCCGCGCCCAGTACTTCGTTGAGCTGGGCGAAGCGCGGAATCATGTGCGCGTTCATGCCCATCTCGTCCTGTGCATCCAGGAATTCCTGGCAGGCGCGGCCGACCAGCAGTTCGCGCTGGCGCTGGTACAGCGTGCTCCAGGTGGCGTGGTCGTCGGCGCTGTAGGTGTCCCACGGCTGCTCGACGAGCGCGGTGGTATACACCGGCACGTAGCCCTTGTCGGTCTGCTGGTGTTCGACGCGGCGGGGCTGGGCGAGGTCCATGGGGCACTCCTTGACGGGATACCCACGATGCTAGGGCAGGGCGCGCGCAACAGGGTTGCAAAAGTTGCGCCGATTGGCCTTGTTGGCGCAATATCCTTGCGTACTCACCATGTTGCGGGGCAACAATGGCCGGAGAAGTCCAGTTCGATCGCACGGATATACGTCTGCTGGCTGAAATCCAGCGGGATGGGCGCGCCACCAACGCCGAGCTGGCGACACGGGTGAACCTCTCGCCCTCGGCCTGCCTGCGTCGCCTGCAGCGGTTGGAAAGCGAGGGCGTGATCGTCGGCTATGGCGCGCGGCTGGAACCGCGCCAGCTGCGCCTGGGCCTTCAGGCCTTCGTGCGCGTGCAGCTGGAAAAGCACGACCAGGCCGCCATCGGCCACTTCGTGGACAGCGTGCAGGGCTGGGATGAAGTGGTGGCCTGCCATGCACTGACCGGCGACATGGACTACCTGCTGCACGTCTACGTGCGCGACCTGGAGCACTTCTCGCACTTCCTGCTGGACCGGCTGCTCAATGCCGGCGGCGTGGCCGATGCCAATTCCAGCTTCGTGCTGCGCACGGTGAAGGGCTTCCAGGCATTGCCGCTTTCGCAGCTGGAATAAACGCGCCGCCGCGATTTGACGGCGCCGGGCGGGTAGCCGAGCATCTCCGCCCTGCGCGCGTCGCAGCGTTCCTTTCCGGTTCCACGCATGCCCGAACTCCAGCACCCGGTGCTTACCGCCACGTTCCTGCCGCTGCAGCGCAAGTCGCTGGCGCGCTACGTTGCCCATGGCACGCCACCGCAGACCGCAGTGGAGCAGGCCGGGCTGATGGCCGCGCAGCTATGCCGGACGCGCCTGCATCCGGCGGCCGAGATCGAGCGCCTGCTGCACGATGCCTGCGCGTTGTTTGCCGGCAACGAAGGCGCGGCTGCACAGCTGGCCGGGCCCGGTGGCGGTGGCCAACCGGAACTGGATGCCTGGCTGAGCGCATTGGCCGGCCACGGCGTGCTGCTGGCACCGGCGGAGATCCTGCAGGACGTCATCGCGCAGTCGCCACGGGAGTACCCGGGTCTGGCCCTGCAGCAGGCCTGTCAGGAAACCCTGGTCGAACATGAGATCCGCTTTCCCGCCACCTTTTCCAGTGACGATGACGAGGCCACGCAGGATGAGGTTGTCGCCGAGGATGCACGGTCGGTCGAACACCATGGCCTGTACACCTCCGAGCAGGCCCGCGTGCTGCGCGCCATCGCCGCCAACCCCGATGAGCTGATCGACCTCGATGGCTATGCCGGCACCGGCAAGGGCCACCTGGTGCTGGCGCTGATGGAGGCGCGGCCGGGCCGCTACACCTACGTGGCGCCCTCGCGTGGGCAGGTGGAAGCCTTCCGCGCCCGCGTGCCGACCAGCACTGCGGTGCGCCTGCTGACCCAGATCGAGTTCGCCAACCGCGTGGCCCAGCACGCCGCGCGCAGCGGCCAGACCGGTGGCTTCGTTGCCAGCTACCGGCGCAGCACCCGTACGCCGCGCGAGATTGCCGGCCGCATCGGCCTGCAGGGCATCGGTGGGCGCAGCCCGGAGCAGGTGCTGCTGACCGCGTTCGAGGCCATCAACCGCTGGTGCGCGTCGTCGGCCCCGGGCTTGGCGTTCCAGCATTTCGACCGTTCGGTGCCCGCTGCGATGCTCGATGTGTCGCCGTACATGGCGGCCGCCGAGCACGTCTGGCGCTGCATGTTCGACGCCGAGCTGCAGCGGGGCACGCTGCTGAGCCTCAGCCCGGCGCACATCGGCAAGTGGCTGGCGCTGCGCGGCGTCACCCCGCCGCAGGACATGGGCATGCTGCTGGTGGACGAGGCGCATGACCTGAGCCCGTCGTGGAAGCAGTTGCTGGCCGGCCATGCGCCTGGCGTGGTCAGCCTGGGTGACCCGCACCAGTGCCTGACCGGTACGTTGCCGCGCTGGGCCGCGTCGAAGGTGCTGGAAATGCACCAGTCGGTGCGCCAGGGCAACCAGGTCGAGGGCCTGGTCAACCAGACCCTGGCACTGGATGGACTGGGCCAGGAAAGTGGGCCGTTCGTCGGTGCCACCGACCGCGCCACCGGTGTGCTGCATTACCGCGACTGGGCGCAGGTGCCGAGCGAGGGCCTGCGCATCCATGGCAGCGTCGCCGATCTGGCCCTGGACGCGGCACAGCTGCACGCACTCGGGCTGCGGCCCTACCTGCATCCGGCATCGCTGCGTGCGCTGCGCGGCGTGCTGCAACGGCCACTGGATGCGTGGCGCCGGCGCCGCGACAGCGCATCGGACCAGGAATGGGAGCGCTTCCTGGCCACGCAGGCCGACGAAGGGCAGGGCGCGCTGGTCGAACTGTTTGCGTCTGCCGATCGGGTGCAGTCACTGCTGCAAGCGCTCGATGACCAGGACACGGCCGCTGAAGGGCGGGTGGCGCTGTGCCTGGCCGAACACGCGAAGAACCTGCAGTTCGACGTGGTCTCGCTGTCGCCCGGTTGCTTCAGTGCGGGGCAGGGCGGGCGCATCTGGCACAACCCGGTGCGCGCGGTCTATCTGGCGCTGACCCGTGCGCGACGCCAGCTGCACGTACCGGCCGATGGCATGGAACAGCTGCAGCACACGGCGACACTGCAGGAGCAGGCCCGCCAGATGCGCAGGCGCGAGCGGCAGCAGGCCAGCGGTTACCGGCCCGCGCGCTAGCACACGCGTCGCTGTCTGGCAGCGACACGCTGGCTCAGGTCAGCACTTGTCCTTGCGGCCCATCAGCTTGCCCAGGCGCGAGGCTTCCTCGCACTTCGGCGCGGCCACCGGTGCCGGTGCGGCTGCGGCGGCACGTGCGCGCTGCAGCTGCTGGATCTTCGCGCGGATCTGCGGCATGGCTGCCATCGCGGCCTTCTCGCCTTCCAGGATGGCGGTGCCACGCTGGCTGAAGTCGGCGGCGCCGATGTCCAGCACCTTCGGGCGGATGACGATGTCGGCGCGCGCCAGTTCCTGCTCGCCCAGGCGCTGGCCCATGATCGAGATGGACTGGTTGACGATGCCCAGCATGTCGGTCGGCGCCTTGCCGCTGGCCTTGCTGGAGATGTCCACGGCGATCACGAAGTCGGCGCCGAGCTGGCGCGCGGCATCCACCGGCACCGGGCTGACCACGCCGCCATCGATGTAGTTGCGACCGCCGATCTTCACCGGTTCGAACACGCCGGGAATGCTGCTGGACGCGCGCACCGCCTGGCCGACGTTGCCGCGCACGAAGATCGAGCGCTCGCCGGTCTCGAGCTGGGTGGCGACGGCGGCGAACGGCTTCTTCAGGCGCTCGGCAGGACGGTTGGCAACCTGCTCGTTGACGTAGTCCTGCAGCTTCTGGCCCTGCACCAGGCCGCCGGAGAACAGGCGCACGTCGCGGATGCTGGCTTCGTCCAGCGCGACCGCCTTGCTCTGCATCTGGAACGCGTCCATGCCGCTGGCGTACAGCGCACCGACCACGCTGCCGGCGCTGGTGCCGGACACCACGGCCGGTTCGAAGCCGTTGGCCTCCAGCATCTTGATCACGCCGATGTGCGCGAAGCCCTTGGCTGCGCCGCCACCGAGGGCGATGCCGATCTTCACCGGCTTGGCCTGCGGCACCACGGTGGGTGCCGGCGGCGGCGTGGGACGGACCGGATCGCCACCGCAGCCGGCCAGCAGGCCGATCAGGGCGACGGACAGCAGCATGCGGGGGCGGAACAGGCTCATCGGCAGTGCGCTCGCGGCGCCGGATTCAGGAAAGGGCGCCAGCATACCGAAGCCGTGGCGGGGCGGGCAGGGTAGGAAACATCGCCCATTCATAAAGGTAGTGCCGGCCCCTGGCCGGCAATCATTGGGAACCTGGCAACGGTTCATGAGGCTGCCGGCCAGCGGCCGGCACTCCCGGGACGCTCGTCAAGGTCCATGAGGCTGCCGGCCAGCGGCCGGCACTACCGGGATGCGCGCCAAGGTCCATGAGGCTGCCGGCCAGCGGCCGGCACGACCGGGGGCGGTCAGAACCGGTTGTCGCCGTCCAGCATCCGGCCCAGGCCGCCCAGCACCGAGCCTTCGCCGCGGTTCTGGCCACCGCCCTGCGGCGCGGCCATCCACATGCGGCCGGCCAGACGCGAGAACGGCAGCGACTGCAGCCAGACCTTGCCCGGACCGGTCAGCGTGGCCAGGAACACGCCTTCGCCGCCGAACAGCATGCTCTTGATGCCGGCCACCCGGCGCACGTCCATGTCTACGGTCGGGTGGTAGGCCACCACGCAGCCGGTATCCACATCCAGCCGCTCGCCCGCGGCCAGCTCGCGCTCCACCACGCAACCGCCGGCATGGATGAACACCCAGCCGTCGCCTTCCAGCTTCTGCATGATGAAACCTTCGCCGCCGAACAGGCCGGTCATGATCTTGCGCTGGAACTGCACGCCGATCTGCACGCCGCGCGCGCCGGCCAGGAAGCTGTCCTTCTGGCAGATCAGGCGGCCGCCATGCTGGTCCAGCTTCATTGCCAGCACGGTACCGGGGTAGGGCGCGGCGAAGGCGACCTTGCCCTTGCCGTGGCCGCTCTGGGTGTAGACGGTGGCGAACAGGCTCTCGCCGGTCAGCACGCGCTTGCCGGCGGCCATCACCTTGCCCATGAAGCCGCCGCCCTGGTCGCCGTTGGCGGCGCCGAACACCGTGTCCATCTGCACGGTGGCATCCTTGAACATCAATGCGCCGGCCTCGGCAATGGCGCTCTCGCCGGGGTCGAGCTCGATCTCCACGAACTGCATTTCATGGCCGACGATGCGGAATTCGATGTCGTCGGCGCGGCCGCTGGCCGCGGCGGGGACCGGCGGCGGGGTGTTCGGCATGCCCGGGGCCGCGGACTGCAGTTCGGGCACCTCGGCAATCGAGGTCCACCCGCTCATGCCCTGGCACCAGGCCAGGGCGCGCGGGTTGGCCTGCGCATAACGGCGCGCGGCCTCGTCATCAAGCGGGCCGATACGCTCGGCCTGGGCGGAGGCATGGAAGTACCACTGGGTCATCGCGGCGGCTCTGCAGGGCTGGAAAACCCCGAGTCTAGCGAGGGCGTGGGGGCCGGGGCGACGCGGCCATGAACGGCAGGCATTTGCGGGGCAGGTGCTGTATTGCAACAATTATCTGGTAGCGCCGTTTTACCACCCCTCCAAACACAGCCTACCGCCATGTCTCCGACCCGCACTTCCCGTGGCCGCCTTCCGGTCGCGCGCCCCCTCGTTGCCGCTCTTTCCGCCCTGTTGCCGCTGGTAGCAGCCGCCCAGGAAACTCCCGCTGCCAAGGATCCGGTTGCCCTTGATGCCCTGCAGGTGACCGCGCAGCGCCGCGTCGAGAACGCCAAGGACGTGCCGGTCGCGATCAGCGCGATCCAGGGCGAGAAGCTCGATGTGCTGGGTTCGGCGGGCGATGACATCCGCTTCCTGGCCGCGCGCGTGCCCAGCCTCAACATCGAGTCGTCCTACGGCCGTGCCTTCCCGCGCTTCTACATCCGTGGCCTGGGCAACACCGACTTCGACCTCAATGCGTCGCAGCCGGTGTCGCTGGTGTACGACGACGTGGTGCAGGAAAGCCCGCTGCTGAAGGGCTTCCCGCTGTTCGACCTGGCCAATGTGGAAGTGCTGCGCGGTCCGCAGGGCACGCTGTTCGGCCGCAACACCCCGGCCGGCGTGGTCAAGTTCGACTCGGCACGTCCGTCGCAGGATGCCGATGGTTACATCCGCGTCGGCTACGGCAGCTACAACAGCTGGAATGTGCAGGGCGCCTACGGCGGTCCGCTGACCGACCGCTGGTCGGCACGTGTCTCGGCCATCTACCAGCGCCGCGACGACTGGGTCGACAACACCCGCGCCGGTGCGCCCAACAGCGGTTTCGAAGGTTATGACGAAGCCGCCGGCCGCGTGCAGTTCCTGTACGAAGGCGACGACTTCGAAGCGCTGTTCAACCTGCACAAGCGCAAGCTCAACGGCACCGCCCGCCTGTTCCGTGCCAACATCATCCAGAAGGGTGGCAACGGCCTGGTCGAGAACTTCGATCGCGACAAGGTGGCCAACGATGGCGTCAACTTCTCCGACCTGGAAACCTGGGGCGGCAGCGCGCGCCTGCAGTGGAACCTCGGCTCGGTGACCCTGCACTCGATCACCGGTTATGAAACCGCCGAATCGCTCAATCGTGGTGACATCGACGGTGGCTACGGCGACGCATCGCTGGGCGCTGGCAACTATGGGCCGGGCTTCATCCCGTTCTCGTCGGAGTCGGCCGACGGCCTGCCGCACCATCGCCAGTGGACGCAGGAGTTCCGCGTCGAATCCAACGAATGGGGCCGCTTCGACTGGCAGGCCGGCGTCTTCTATTTCGACGAAGACGTGACCATCAACAACTTCAACTACAACTCGTTGAAGCCGGGCAACCCGCAGACCGGCCATGTGGTGCAGAACCAGCGCAACAAGGCATGGGCGGTGTTCGCCTCGGGTGACTTCGATGTCACCGACCGCTTCAAGCTGCGCGCCGGCGTGCGCTACACCCAGGACAAGAAGGACTTCAACGCCAGCGTGCTGCAGGCCGTCCTTCCGTTCGGCACCCCGGTCAGTGGCCCGTACCTGGCCAACACCGACGTCAACGACGTCAGCTGGGATGTCAGCGGCGTGTACAAGCTGACCGACAACGTGAATGCCTACGCCCGCGTGGCCAAGGGCTTCCGTGCGCCGTCGATCCAGGGCCGCCTGGCCTTCGCGCCGGGCCTGTCGCAGGCCGATTCGGAGAAGGTGATCTCGTACGAAGCCGGCATCAAGGCCGACCTGTTCGAGCGCCGTGCGCGCCTGGGCCTGAGCGTGTTCCGCTACAACGTTGACGGCCAGCAGTTGATCGCGGTGGGCGGCACCAACAACACCGCCACCCTGCTCAACGCTGACAAGACCATCGGCCAGGGCGTGGAGCTGGACCTGGAAGCCTATCTGGCCGACAACGTGCTGCTGACCTTCGGCAGCAGCTACAACGACACCGAGATCAAGGACAAGGATCTGGCGGTAGCGATCTGCGGCGGTGGCTGCACCATCAACGACCCGACCACCGTCATCAACGGTGGCACCTATGCGCTGGTGAATGGCAACCCGCTGCCGCAGGCGCCGAAGTGGATCCACAACGCGACCCTGCGCGTGGGCTTCCCGCTCAGCGATGGCAGCGAGCTGTATGCCTACACCGACTGGGCCTACCGCAGCGCGGTGAACTTCTTCATCTACGAGTCGCCGGAATTCCGCGGCCGTAGTTCGCTGGAAGGCGGCCTGCGCCTGGGCTACAACTGGGATTACGGCCAGTACGACGTGGCCGTGTTCGGCCGCAACCTGACCAACCAGACCCGCGTGGTCGGCGCGATCGACTTCAACAACCTGACCGGCTTCCTCAACGAGCCGCGTACCTGGGGCGTGGAGTTCACCGCGAAGTTCTGATGCGGTTGCTGCGTTGATGGAATGAAGAAGGGCCGGCGCAATGCCGGCCCTTCTGCTTTACACCCATCGGTAGTGCCGGCCGCTGGCCGGCAACAATTGAACCGCCAGGCGCTTACAGCGCGCTCTGCGGGCGCACCTTCAGCACCGCTTCCTCGGCCGCGCAGTCGCGGCTGGAGTGCAGGCCGGCCTTGCGCGCGGCAGCGATCTCCTTGCGTGCGGCCAGCAGGTCCTTGTTGAACGCGGCGTTGTCATGCAGGCGGGCCACGGCGGCGGCGCCCATGAAGCGGCCTTCCAGGATGTCGCTCTGCCAGTGCACGTTGCACACCAGGCGGCTCTCGCCGTAGTTGCGGCCGCGGGCCTGGATGGCATCGGCGCGATCCGGTGCGATCTCCGACAGGATCAGGGCCCAGGCCCAGCCGATCGAGGTGTGGCCGGACGGGTACGAGCCGTTCTTGCGCAGGCCTTCTTCGTCCTTCGGCGAGCAGGTCGGTTCACCATTGACCATGAACGGGCGCGGGCGCTGGTAGTGGTTCTTGGCGGCCTTGGTGGCGGCGCTGGCGTCGATCCGGCTGCGCTCCAGCAGGCGGTACAGCGCCGGGGTCTTCACCGCATCGACGTCGATGTCGGCGGCGCAGGAGAAGTGGTTGGCGCCTTCGGGGAAGCCGAGTTCCGCATCGACACCGGCCTGGGCGAAGCGCGGGCTGCCACGCAGCGCGCGGGCTTCACGGCTGACCTGTTCGTCGAGGGCGAGGGCGGCCGAACCGGCCACCGGCGGTGCTGGCACCAGGTCGAGGCTGGCCGGTACCGCGCTCTTGTCCAGATAGCCCACCGCCTTGGTGGTGATGTTGGCTTCGACGGCGGTCGGCTTGGCGGCGGTGGCGGCACAACCGGCCAGGGCCGCGATGACGGCAAGGCCGAGCAGCGGGCGGGCAGGGTGGGAAATCAGCGACATGGACAGGCTCCGGAGGAAAAACATCGCGCCATGATCGCAGCCCGTATACGACACCGCAGTGGCCATCGGTCATACGGCCAGATCCGGCATGGTCATCCCGGCGATATGAAAAGCGTCATCGAGTGACGTCAGTCTCCTGAATCCGGGCGCAGCGCACGGACTTTCACGCGGCCGCGCCGCGAGCATCGGCACAACGGCAAGCACCAGGGGCCGTCCAGTTCCAGCCGGGTCGGGGGGATCCGTTGACAGAGGGAGAGAAGCGATGCGTAGCACCGCAACAGGAAGTACCGTCCTGGCCCTGCTCCTCGGGCTGGCAGCCGCGCCGGCACAGGCGGCCGACGTGGTCGGCGTGGCCTTCGTGCATGGCACCGGCGCACAGACCAACGCCACCCAGGACTACTGGCAGCCGGCGATCATCGACACCGTGCGCCAAGGCCTGCCGAACAGCAGCAACTACGTCGTCATCAACTGTGACTTCACCCAGTACATGTGGAAGCCGGAAGCGGCCGGCTGCCTGGCCAATCAGCTGACCGGCTTCATCGACAGCCGTGGCATCACCCAGCTGGTGGTGATCACCCACTCCAACGGCGGCAACGTGATGCGCTGGATCCTGTCCAACCCGACCTATGACAGCCGCTATCCGAAGATCATCCGCACGGTGCGCAAGGTCAACGCGCTGGCACCGTCTTCGGCCGGTACGCCGTTGGCCGATGCGGTGCTCAACGGCAACACCTTTGAAACCTCGCTGGGCTGGCTGCTGGGCTACAAGAACGACGCCGTGCGCCAGCAGCAGGTGGCGAGCATGGCCACCTACAACGCGCAGAACCTCTACGGCACCGCTGGCCGCCCGGCGCTGCCCAAACCGTTCCGTGCGGTGGTGGGCAGCGATGTGGAATCGGCGGTATGGGACAGCAACAGCTACTGTGGTGGCTATGCCGCCAACGTCGGCCTGGAGTTCACCCAGAACTGGCTGTCGTCCTGCTCCGATGGCTTCCTGGAGTGCAGCAGCCAGAAGGCCGCCGGCACCACCTGGTTCACCGACAAGGCGCGTACCCAGGGTGCAGAACCGCTCAGCCACAACCAGAGCCGCCGCGAGTGCTTCGGCCTCGGCACCCTGCTGCGCAACGACCTGACCCAGTGAGGGAGACGACCATGACGACTCAATCCACCCTGCTGGCCGGCGCCACCCTGGTAGTGCTGTCCCTTTCCGCAGCGCAGGCCGCGCAGCCGCTGCAGGCCGCCCGTGCGGGCGATCAGGTGCCTGCCGCCCTGGTAGCCGCGCCGCTTCCCGCCGATGAGAGCGAACACGCGCCACTGGCCTTTGCCTGGGCGCTGGACCCCGCACAACCGCTGCAGGCGGCTACGCCGTATGCCTCGGTCAGCCGCAGCTACTGGCAGCAGGTTGATGGCACGCAGCTGCAACGCGGCCTGGACCTGCCACTGACGGCGCCGGATGCGGTGATCCAGCTGAGCCCGGCCGCAGGTGCCCGCGCGCTGCCGGCCAACACTTTGCAGGTGCGCGACCCGGCCGGCCGCAGCAGCGTGGCGCGCAGTGTCGATGCGCGCGCGCTGCAGGATGCCGGCATGCCGGTGAGCGATGGCAGCAGCATGCTGCGTACCGGCGCGACCAGTGCGGTCGGTGCGTACACGCTGCAGAGCGCGCAGGCCCAGGGTCGCTACGTGGTGCAGGTGCTGGAGCCGAACAGCCCGCTGCGCCTTGAGGTGCAGGCCAACCAGGCGCAGGTGCTGGCCGGCGGCAACGTGCAGCTGCAGGCACGCCTGCTGGAAGACGGCACCACCACCGCGCAGCTGGCATCGCGTCGTGGTGGGCTGGGCGGTGAAGCCCTGCTGGTCGCACCGGATGGCCGCAGCTGGCCGCAGCGGTTGCTGCGCACCACCGATGGCAGCCTGCGCGCGCAGGTGCGGATCCCGGCCGATGTCGGCAGCGTGCAGGGGCTGTGGGAATTGCAGGTGTTCGCCCAGGCCGACGGTGTGCTGCGCGATGGCAAGGTCGCCTTTGCGGTGGCACGGCCGACTGCCCGCTTCAGTGGACAGGCGGCACCGGATCCGGCCAGCCGCCAGGTGGCGCTGCCGCTGCAGGTGGCAGCGGCCGGACGCTATGAGGCGCGGGGCACGCTGTATGCCACCGCCCGCGATGGCCAGTTGAAGCCGGTCGCACAGGCACATGCGGCGGCGTGGTTCGATGGCCCGGGCGCAGGCCAGCTGGTGCTGCCGTTCGACCAGGCCGCATTGCCAGCCGGCTTCGGCGCACCGTACGAGCTGCGCGACCTGCAGCTGCAGGACCAGAGCCGGATGGCACCGATCGAGTCGCGCGCACTGGCGTTGCGGTTCTGAGCAAAGCGGTGGCGGGCCGGAACATCCGGCCCGCTGCCCCGCCTTCTGTAGAGCCGAGCCATGCTCGGCTGCTTCTGCTCGCGGCGAACGGCAGTCGAGCATGGCTCGACTCTACAGACGGTTACGGAGAGCGATGCATCTGTCTATCCCGCGTACGCGGTCAGCCGGCCTTCCTGCTCGACCACCGTGATCGCGCCGCCGAACACTGCCGACAACGGTTCGTTGCGCAGCAGTTCGGCACGTGTGCCGTCGGCCAGTACGCGGCCGTCGCGCAGCAGCACCACCCGTTCGATCTCGGGAATGATCTCTTCGATGTGGTGGGTCACCAGCACCAGGGTGATGCCCTGCTGCGCCAGCACCCGCATGGTCGCCACCAGCTGCTCGCGGGCGACCAGATCCAAGCCGGTGGAGGGCTCATCCAGCAGCAGTGCCTGCGGCCGGTTGACCAGCGCGCGGGCGATCAGCACGCGGCGGGTCTCGCCGGCGGACAGCTCGGCGTAGGCGCGCTCACGCAGCGACAGCGCGCCGGTCATCGCCAGTGTCTCGCCGACGCGTGCACGCATGTCGGCGGTCACCTCGCGAAAGGCCGGCACCACGTAGCTGGCGAAGAAGCCGGACAGCACCGCCTGTTCCACGGTCAGCCCCGGCATGTCGGCCAGGTTGCTGCTGAGGTCGCCGGTGACGATGCCCAGCTGCGAGCGCAGGCGATCCACCTGCCAGCGGTTCTGGCCCAGCACCTTCACCGCCACCGCGCCGTCGCCCTGGGCCAGCGGGTACAGCTCGCGGGTGATCAGCTTGATGAAGGTGGACTTGCCGCAGCCGTTGGGGCCGAGCAGTGCGGTGTGCTGGCCCTGCGCGATGCGCAGGCTGAGCCCGTGCAGCACCTTCACCTGGCCGCGTACCACGGTGGCGCGGTCCAGTTCGATCAAGGGGGGCTGCTCCGCCAGGGGCGGGGCGGCGGTCATGGCGCTGGCGCGTGGATCAAGGCTCGACAACTCAGGTCCCCAACTGTGAACGGTGCCTCGGATGGCGATGCAGAGCATCGCCGCAGGGATGCAGTTTGCAACGCAAGCGCCCATGATGTCTGCCATCCCCGCGTCGACCCGGAGAGCCGTCATGCCAGATGCCCTGATGTCCCTGTTGACCGGTGGTGTGCTCGGCCTGGGCTGGTGGGCCATGCTGGCGGTGCTGCTGGTCTTCACCCAGATCACCATCTTCTCGGTGACCCTGTACCTGCACCGCAGCCAGGCCCATCGTGGGGTCGATTTCCACCCGGCGCTGGCCCATGTGTTCCGCTTCTGGCTGTGGCTGACCACCTCGATGATCACCCGCGAGTGGGTGGCCATCCACCGCAAGCACCACGCCAAGGTGGAGACCGAGGACGACCCGCACAGCCCGGTCACCCGTGGCATCGGCAAGGTGTTCTGGCACGGCGTGGAGCTGTACCGCGAAGCGCGTGGCATGCGCGCGGACATCGAGCAGTACGGGCGCGGCACCCCGGATGATGCGATCGAGCGCCGCCTGTATACCCCGCATGCCACGTTGGGGCCGGTGCTGCTGTTCGCGATCAATACCGTGTTGTTTGGCCTGCCGGGCGTGGCCCTGTGGGCGATCCAGATGGCATGGATCCCGTTCTGGGCCGCGGGCGTGGTCAACGGCCTGGGGCACTGGTGGGGCTACCGCAACTACGAGTCCGCCGACACCTCCACCAATCTCACGCCGTGGGGGTTCTGGATCGGTGGCGAGGAGCTGCACAACAACCATCATGCCTTCCCCAGTTCGGCGCGCTTCGCGATGCGGCGCTGGGAGTTCGATATCGGCTGGAGTGCGATCCGCCTGCTGCAGGCGCTGCGCCTGGCCAAGGTGCTGCGGGTGGCGCCGGCCATGGACGTGCGCCCGAACATCGCGGTGCCCGATGCCGAAACCCTGAAGGCGCTGCTGTCGCACCGCTTCCAGGCGATGACCGATTACCAGCGCAATGTGTTCATGCCGGCCCTGCGCGAGGAAGCCGTGCAGGCCGGGGCCAAGCTGCGCCGCCTGCTGCCGCGCCGGCTGCGCCGTGGCCTGGTCAACGATGGCCGCTGGCTGAAGCCGGACAGTCGTGCCCAGCTCAGCGAATGGGTGGCGCAGCGCCCGCGCATCCGCACCCTGGTCGAGTACCGCGCGCGGCTGGCGGCGCTGCTCGAGGCCCGCGGCCACGATGCCGCCGAGCGCCTGCATCAGTTGCAGGCGTGGTGCCGTGAGGCCGAGGAAAGCGGGATCGCCGCGCTGCAGGCCTATGCCGCACGGTTGAAGGGCTACAGCCTGGTGGGCGCGTGAGGGCTGGGTACGGGGTTCTGCTGGCGGTGCTGCTGCCGGGCGTGGCGCTGGCCCAGGTCACCGACACCACCAGCTACCTGCAGCGGATGGACAGCGATGGCGACGGCAGGGTCAGCGAGGCCGAGTACGTGCAGTGGATGCTGTATGCCTTCGATCGCATGGACCGCAATGGCGATGGCGTGCTGAGCGCAGACGAGCTGCCCGGCGGCAAGGGCAGGGCGATCAGCCGCGAGCAGCAGCGGCAGGTGATCGTGCAGCGTTTCCACAAGCAGGATGCCAACGGTGATGGCGTCCTGGATGCCCGTGAACTGGCGGCACCGCCACGCTGAGCGGGCGTAGAATCGGTTCATGCCTGAACTGCCCGAAGTCGAAACCACCCGCCGCGGCCTGGCGCCGCACCTGCAGGGCCGCCGCGTGCACGGCGTGATCCTGCGCCGCGCCGACCTGCGCTGGCCGATTCCACCGGAGGTGGCCGAGCTGCTGCCGGGGCAGCGCATCGAGGACATCCGTCGGCGCGCCAAGTACCTGCTGCTGGACACCGCCATCGGCAGCGCGGTGCTGCACCTGGGCATGTCCGGCAGCCTGCGTGTGCTGCCCGGTGATACGCCGGTACGCGCCCACGACCACGTCGACATCAGCCTGGACAACGGCCGCCTGCTGCGCTTCAACGACCCGCGCCGCTTCGGCAGCCTGCTCTGGCAGCCCGCCGGTGAGGTCCATCCGCTGCTGCAGGGGCTGGGCCCGGAGCCGCTGGACGACGCGTTCGACGGCGACTACCTGTTCGCCCGCAGCCGTGGCCGCAGCGCGCCGGTGAAGACCTTCCTGATGGACCAGGCGGTGGTGGTGGGCGTGGGCAACATCTACGCCGCCGAGAGCCTGTTCAAGGCCGGCATCAGCCCGCTGCGCGAGGCCGGCAAGATCTCGCGCGGGCGCTATCAGCGGCTGGCCGACGCGGTGAAGGAAATCCTCGGCTACGCCATCACCCGTGGCGGCACCACGCTGCGCGATTTCATCAGCCCTGACGGCGCACCGGGCTATTTCGAACAGGAACTGCTGGTGTACGGCCGCGACGGGCTGCCCTGCCCGAACTGTGGTCGCGCGCTGAAGCACGCCACCATCGGCCAGCGCGCCAGCGTCTGGTGCAGCCATTGCCAGCGCTGAACCGGGCGGCCAGCGGCAGCTGAACGGGCAGGGTACGTCTCCGCTGCCCGTTAACGTTTGTCTGCCTATGATGGCCGACCTTCCCTCTGTGCCTGACGCGCCTGCATGCAACGACGCGACTTCATCCGCAATGCCTCCCTCGCCCTGGCTGCATTCGGCCTGCCGTCCCTGCCCGCGTGCGCGGCCAGCAAGAGCGGCCAGATGGGCCTGCGCCGCCTCGGCCAGCCGCAGCCGTTCGACTTCGCCACCCTGAAGGGCCAGGCGCGCGCGCTGGCACAGGCACCCTACAAGAGCCACAAGCGGGTGCTGCCGGGCCGCCTGGAAGGCCTGGACTGGGACCAGTACCAGTCGATCGGCTACCGCCAGGACCATGCGCTGTGGGCTGACCAGCCGGGCAAGTTCCAGGCCAAGTTCTTCCACCTGGGCCTGTACTTCCACTCGCCGGTGCGCATGTTCGACGTGGTCGACGGCAAGGCGCAGGAGCTGGCCTATGACGGCGCGGCGTTCAACTACGGCAAGAGCGGCATCAAGGACGGCGAGCTGCCGGCCGATCTGGGCTTCGCCGGCTTCCGCCTGAACACCCGCAAGGACACCGACCGCGACTTCGCGGCCTTCCTCGGCGCCAGCTACTTCCGCGCGGTCGGCAAGGAAGGCCAGTACGGCCAGTCCGCGCGCGGCCTGGCGATCGACACCGGCATGGGCAAGCCGGAGGAATTCCCGGACTTCATCGCCTACTACCTGGAGCAGCCGTCGGCCGATTCGGAGACGATCGTGGTCTACGGCCTGCTGGATTCGCCCAGCGTGGCCGGTGCCTACCGCTTCGCCATCACCAATGGTGATGTGCTGCTGATGGACATCGACAGCGCGCTGTACCCGCGCAAGGCGATCGAGCGGCTGGGCATCGCCCCGTGCACCAGCATGTACCAGGTGGGCGAGAACGACCGCCGCATGGCATGGGACTGGCGCCCGGAGATCCACGACACCGATGGCCTGTCGCTGTGGACCGGTGCCGGCGAATGGATCTGGCGACCGCTGCTGAATCCGCGCAACCTGCGCTTCAACATGTTCGTCGACCGCAACCCGCGTGGTTTCGGCCTGCTGCAGCGCGACCGCAACTTCGACCACTACCAGGACGACGGCGTGTTCTACGAGAAGCGCCCCTGCCTGTGGGTGGAGCCGAAGGGCGAATGGGGCGAGGGCTCGGTGCAGCTGGTGGAGATTCCCACCGTGGACGAGACCTTCGACAACATCGTGGCGTTCTGGAACCCGAAGGAAAAGCCGCAGCCGGGCCAGGAGCTGCTGGTCGGCTACCGCCTGTACTGGGGCGCCGAGCCGCCGGCACGGCCGCCGCTGGCGCACTGCGTGGCCAGCCGCACCGGCCTGGGTGGCGTGGTCGGCAAGAAGCGCGAGTATTTCAGCTGGCGCTTCGCGGTGGACTTCGAAGGCGGCGAACTGGCCAGGCTGATCGACAAGGGCGAGGTCGAGGCCGTGGTGGAAGCCAGCCGTGGCCGGGTCGAGATCGTGTCGGCGCGCCCGCTGCGCGAGATCAACGGCTACCGCGCGATGTTCGACCTGGTGCCGCCGGAAGGCAGCACCGAGCAGATCGACATCCGTCTGTTCCTGCGCAGTGGCGGCAAGACCCTCACCGAGACCTGGCTGTACCAGTACACCCCGCCGCCGGCAGGTGCGCCGGAGCGCACGCTGTACTGAATGGATGCGGCCCGGTGCCGGCTACATGCCGGCACCGTTGTTTCAAGGCTTGCTGTCGGTGGCGTGCGACTGGGTTGGCACACCCACTTCCACCGTGCCCCGGCGGATCTTCATCCAGGTTTCGTCCTGCCAGCGTTCGTACTGCTTCGGGTCCCAGTACTTCGGGTCGTAGAGGCGATCGGCCTTGATGGTGCGGGAGATTCCGCCGTCCATGTACACGATGTCGACGTTGTTGGACATCGAGCCGACGCGGCTGCCGGTCATCTCGCGGCGCCCCTTTCTGAGCACTTCGGCCATGCGTGGGCGCGCGACTTCGTCACCATACTCGGCGCGCAGCGCGCTTGCCTGCGCGCGCGCCGCATCATGCTGCTCCAGCGGCAGCGTGGCCCAGTACTCGTTGCGCAGCTCGACGAACAACGGATAGCCACGTTCGGCCGCCACCTCCATCCAGGCATAGGCCATGACCGGATTGCGCGGCTGCTCTACCCCGTACCAGTACATCTCGCCGAGGTAGCCCTGGGCAGGCTTGTCCGCATACCGCGCGGCCAGCCGGAAGTTGTCCATCGCGCCGTTGACATCGTTGCGACGCAGCGCGTTGACGCCCCATTGCCGGTACATCATGTCCGGGTGGCTGTCCATGAAACCGGCGCCGATCACCGCCGCATCGTCTTCACCTGACGGGCGCTCGGCCGCGGTGGCCAGCAGGGGCAGCAACAGCAGCGGCAGCAGCAGGAGGGCAGAGCGCATGTCGGACGTCCAGTTCGGCAGCAGGGGAGCCGCAGCCTAGGCGCGACAGCGCGTGCTTGTAAACCGCTGGAGGTCATGGCGCACCGGCGCGCCTGCTACAGCGGCAGCGGCGCCTGCGCCGGATCGATCCGCCCTTCACCGCGGGTGATCTTCTTGAACTCGGCGCGGCTGACCGACACGTAGCGGTCGTTGCCGCCGATCTCCACCTGCGGGCCGTCCTGCACCGCGTGGCCATGCTCGTCCACACGCACCGTCATCGTCGCCTTCTTGCCGCTGTGGCAGATGGTCTTGATCTCCTGCATCTCATCGGCCCAGGCCAGCAGGTACTGGCTGCCTTCGAACAGCTCGCCGCGGAAGTCGGTGCGCAGGCCGTAGCACAGCACCGGAATGCGCAGCTGGTCGACCACTTCGCTGAGCTGCCAGACCTGGGCGCGGGTCAGGAACTGCGCCTCGTCCACCAGCACGCAGCCCATCGGGCCGTTGGCTGCCAGATCCTGCTCGACCCAGCGCTGCAGGTCGGTATCGCGGTCGAAGGCCATGCCGTCCGCACGCAGGCCGATCCGCGAGGCGACCACGCCGGCGCCGGCACGATCGTCCAGGCGCGGGGTCAGGATCGCCACCCGCATGCCGCGCTCGCGGTAGTTGTGGGCGCTCTGCAGCAGGGTGGTGGTCTTGCCGGCGTTCATCGCCGAATAGTAGAAGTAGAGCTTGGCCATCGACGGATTGTACGCCGCAGCCCCGCTTCGCCGAAGCCGTTCAGCAACCCCACCGGCGGCCCGCTGTGGTCGTCACCCGGCCCCGCTACAATCCCCATCCCATGCACGGTCTCAATCCCCCCCAAGCCGCCGCCGTCCTGCACATCGAAGGTCCATTGCTGGTGCTCGCCGGCGCGGGCAGCGGCAAGACGCGTGTGATCGTGGAAAAGATCGCCCACCTGATCGGTTGCGGCCGCTATCCGGCGCGCCGCATCGCGGCGATCACCTTCACCAACAAGTCGGCCAAGGAAATGCGCGAGCGCGTGGCCAAGCGCCTGCGCGAGCAGGACGCCGACGAGGTGACCATCTGCACCTTCCATGCGCTGGGCCTGAAGTTCCTGCAGATCGAGCACGCGGCCGTTGGCCTGAAGCGGGGCTTCTCGATCTTCGATGCCGACGATGCCGCTGCGCAGATCAAGGACCTGATGTACGGGGCCAAGCCTGATGACATCGAGGACATGAAGAACCTGGTGTCGCGCGCGAAGAACGCCGGCCTGTCGCCCGAACAGGCGATGGCCGCCGCGCGCAGCAATCGCGAGAAGGAAGCGGCCAGCGTCTACGAGCGCTACCAGCTGCGCCTGACCGCGTTCAATGCGGTCGACTTCGATGATCTGATCCGTCTGCCGGTGCAGATCCTGGAAGAAAATCCGGAGATCGCGCTGGCCTGGCGCGAGCGCATCGGCTACCTGCTGGTGGACGAATGCCAGGACACCAACGACGCGCAGTACCGGCTGCTCAAGCAACTGGCCGGTGACAAGGGCAACTTCACCTGCGTGGGTGACGATGACCAGTCGATCTATGCCTGGCGCGGCGCCAATCCGGAAAACCTGCAGCAGATGGGGCGCGACTACCCTGCGCTGGAAATCATCAAGCTGGAGCAGAACTACCGCTGCTCCAACCGCGTGCTGCGCGCCGCCAATGCGCTGATCGCCAACAACCCGCATGAGCACCTGAAGAAGCTGTGGAGCGATCAGGCGGACGGTGAACGCATCCGCGTATGGGAATGCCGCAACAGCGAGCACGAAGCGGAAAAGGTCGCGGCCGAGATCGCCTTCGTGGCGCAGTCGCGCAACGTGCCGTGGAGTGATTTCTGCATCCTGTTCCGCGGCAACTTCCAGTCACGGCCGCTGGAAAAGGCGATGCAGCTGCTGCGCATCCCTTACCACCTGACCGGCGGCACCATGTTCCTGGAGCGCCAGGAAGTGAAGGACACCCTGGCCTGGTTGCGGCTGCTGGTGAATCCGGACGACGACACCGCGTTCATGCGTGCGGTGCAGTCGCCCAAGCGCGACGTCGGTGCCGGCACGCTGGCCAGGCTGGCCGAGCTGGCGCAGGAAAAGGACATGCCGATGGCACAGGCTGCCGAGGCGATCGGCGCCCTGCAGCAGCTGCCGCCTCGCGCCGCCAACAGCCTGGCCCGCTTCACCGACATCCTGCGCGACCTGCGCGCGCAGATGCGCCAGGTCACCTCGGGCGACATGATCCGCAAGGTCGCCAAGGAATCGGGCCTGCTCAGCGAACTGCGCCAGCAGGCCAAGGAAGAGGCAAGTTACCAGCGCCGTGCCAACAACATCGAGGAACTGGCGCAGTGGTTCGAGGGGGGCCCGCGCGGTGCCACTGCCGCCGACCTGGCCGGCCAGCTGGCGCTGCTGTCGCGCAGCGACAAGGACGAGGGCGGCAACCAGGTGCGCATGATGACCATGCACGCCTCCAAGGGCCTGGAATTCCCGTACGTGTTCATCGTGGGCTGCGAGGATGGCGTGCTGCCGCACCAGGTCAGCCTGGACGAGGGCAACCTGCAGGAAGAGCGGCGCCTGCTGTACGTGGGCATCACCCGCGCCAAGATCCAGTTGTGGATGAGTTACAGCAAGCTGACCCGCAAGTTCGGTGAGCACGTGCGGTTGAAGCCGAGCCGGTTCTTCGAGGAGATTCCGGCGGAGGAGATCCAGCGCGATGGTGCTGATCCGGTGGCCGATGCGGTGCGCAAGAAGGAACGGGCGAGTGCGGGGTTGGCGGCGATCGAGGCGTTGTTCGATTGATCGGCGAACGGCGCAGCCCCTCGTGGTTGGCGCCGTTCGCAATGCATTCGTGGGGGCCGGGCGGGTGGGCCGGTCGCGACACGCCGTAAACCCATCCATGGGGGCTCGGCCGCGGCTTGCTCGTGTGCGCTGTCCTGCGCACACGGCAAGACCGGGGTTGGGCGTCCTGCCCAACCCGCCCGAGGCATGCCTCGGGCCCATGCCGCGGACGGTCCCGCCCAGCCCACCCGCCCGGCCTCTGACAGTTTCCGTGCGCGCCAGCCACGGAAAAGAAAAAGAAAATCAAAAGCAACCGCCGGGGGTGAGGCAGAATCGGGGTTTCGGCTGGAGGTCTGCGCGTGCATCCAATTGAAAGTGAACGCCTGCGCCTGCGTGCGATTGAACCTGATCGCGATGCGGCGCCGATGCTGGCGCTGTTGAATGATCCGGGCTTCGTGCGCTTCATTGGTGACCGCAATGTGCGCAGTGAAGAGCAGGCGCGTGAGTACATCGCGCTGCGGGTGCTGCACAGCTATGCGTTGAATGGGTTCGGCATGTATGCCATCGAGCGGTTGTCCGATGGGGCGTGGCTGGGCAATGCCGGGCTGGTGCGCCGCGATGGCCTGCCGGGGCCGGACATCGGCTACGCGGTGCTGTCTGAATTCGCCGGGCAGGGTTATGCCGGTGAGGCGGCGCGGGCGGTGTTCGCGCATGCGCGCGCTGAGCTGGGCCTGCAGGATCTGTACGGCATCACCGATCTGGACAACGTGGTGTCCGGGAAGATCCTGCTGGGCCTGGGCATGCAGGAGCGCGGGGTGATCCAGTTGCCGGGCATCGAAACGCCCAGCCGGCTGTACGCCACCTTGGGTGCGGCTGACGTCGGGTAGTGCCGGCCGCTGGCCGGCACAGTAGCAGCTGACGGTGGATGCCGACCGTTGGTCGGCACGATTCAGATGCAGTGCCGACCAACGGTCGGCACCCACGGCGCTGTTTCAACCGCGCAGTTCGGCCAGCTGCGCCTGCAGCTCGGCCACGGCCGCTTCCAGCTGGGCCACGCGCTCGGCCAGGGCCGGATCGGCCGCGTCGCTGCCACCGCCGCTGCTGGCGTACCTGGCCGCAAGCGCCGCGCCATCCACTTCGCCGCACAGCAGGTGCATGTAGCGGTCTTCGCGCTGGCCGCTGGCGCGCGGCAACACCACCAGCAGCGCGCGCTGCTGCAGGCGCTCGATGGCGTGGCGGGCTTCGTTGGCGTCGGCAAAGCGGTGCAGGCGCTCGCTGCGCGTGACCAGTTCGCCCAGGGTCTGCGGCCCACGCAGCAGCAGCATCGCCAGCAGCACGGTCTGCTGCCGGGTCAGGTCCAGCGCGGCCTGCAGGCGGTGCTCGTAGCGGTCTGCGCGCGAGGAGAAGTGCTGGCGGGCCAGGCCCAGTGTCTCCAGTTGGCGCAGCGCGTGCTGCACGCTCCCGGCGTCGACGTTCATCACCGGCTCGCGGGCGGTCTTCTGGTTGGCGGCCGACTGGGCGGCGTTGACCGTCAGCGGGTAGGTGTCCGGGGTGGTCGCCTCCTTCTCCACCAGGCAGCCCAGCAGGCGGGCCTGCACGGCGTCGAGCAGGGGGACGTCGGGGGTCTGGGTGGAATCGGTCATGGCGGCCTCCGGAAGGGCAACGGGTCAACCGCCAAGCATAGCCGTCCCCGGGCCGGCTTTGCCGGTAAAATGCGCCGGTATATCTGATTGCCGGTGAATCCATGCGTCGTCCTGTTTCCCTGTCCCTGACCCTGCTCGCCACCGCGGCGCTGGGCCTGTCCGCCTGCAAGCGCGTGGATGCGCCTGCCGCCGAAGCCACTGCGCCGGAGGCCCCGGCCGCCGCTGCCAAGGCCGATGGCGCGCTCGATGCCACTGCCAACGACAACCTCAATGCGGTGCTGTGGATGCAGCGTGCGCAGGAGTACAAGGCGATCACCGAGCAGACCTACCGTGCCGCCGCCGACCACCTGGATGCCGCGCTGAAGGAAGCCCACTGGGATGCGCTGGTGCCGGAAGAACGCGGCAACGAGGCCAAGGGCCTGAAGCCGGCCGTGGTGCTGGACGTGGATGAGACCGTGCTGGACAACTCGCCCTACCAGGCGCGCCTGGTCCGCGACGGCAAGGAATACGACGAGCTGACCTGGGACCAGTGGGTGGCCGAAAAGAAGGCCAAGGCCATTCCGGGCGTGGTTGATTTCGCCAAGGCCGCCAACGCCAAGGGCGTGACCCTGCTGTACATCTCCAACCGTGCCGTGCACCTGAAGGACGCGACCCTGGCCAACCTGCGCGAGCAGGGCCTGCCGGTGGCCGATGACAGCGTGTTCCTGGGCCTGGGTACCGTGGTCGAAGGCTGCGAGCAGGCCGGCAGCGAGAAGAACTGCCGCCGCCGCCTGGCCGGGCAGAAGTACCGCGTGCTGATGCAGTTCGGCGACCAGCTGGGCGATTTCGTCGAAGTGACCGCCAACACCAACGACGGTCGTGACGCGCTGCTGCAGCAGTACCACGACTGGTTCGGCGAGCGCTGGTGGATGCTGCCGAACCCGACCTACGGCGGCTTCGAGCCGGCGCAGTTCAACAACGACTACAGCCAGTCGCGCCAGGCCCGTCACGACGCCAAGCGCGCTGCGCTGGACTACGCACCGTGAGCCGCGCGCCACTGCCGCTGCGCGATGACGAGCGCCTGATCTTCGCGCTGGACGTGCCTGACCGCGTGCAGGCGCTGGAGTGGGTCGACCGCCTCGGCGACAGCGTGGCGTTCTACAAGATCGGCATGGAACTGCTCGCCTCCGGCGAGTACTTCCAGGTGCTGGACGAGCTGGCCCGCCGCGACAAGCGCGTGTTCGTCGACCTGAAGTTCTTCGACATCCCGGCCACCGCCGCGGCGGTGATCAAGCGCCTGTCGCAGTGGCCGGTCAGCTACGCCACCATCCACGGCTGGCACCCGGCGATGATGGAAGCCTGCGCCGCCGCCAACAGCAGCGACATGCGCCTGCTGGCGGTGACCGTGCTGACCTCGATGGGCCGCCCGGACCTGGCGCAGATGGGCATCGACCGTGAGCCGGTGGACGTGGTGGTCGAGCGCGCGCTGGCCGCGCAGGCGGCCGGTATCGATGGCGTGATCGCCTCGGGCCAGGAAGCCGGCCCGATCCGCGCCGCTACCGGCGCCGGGTTCTCGATCGTCTGTCCGGGCATCCGCCCCGGCGGCCCGGTCGGCGATGACCAGAAGCGTACCGTTGGCGTGGCCCAGGCCTTTGCCGATGGCGCCGATGCCATCGTGGTCGGTCGCCCGATCCGCCTGGCCGCCGATCCGCAGGCCGCGGCCCGGGCCATCCAGCAGGAAATCGCGTCGGCGTTGGCTGCACGCTGAGATTCCGCTGTGCAGTCTGCAGGCCCGAACGCCATCCCGACCCGCGCGGGATGGCGTTTTTGCATCCGCCGAAGGACCGGTTGTGCCCGAATCGCCGCAAAACCTGCCGTAGATTTCATGGCCCCGGCGCAAGGCATCAGGCTACTCAATAAAATCAATGATTTATATGACACTACGTGAAGTGTTGCCTTAACTTGAGCGGCAGCGTAGGATCGCCGCCATCCGGTCCTCGGACCGGACATGTGCCACAACACTGTCCACCGGCCCTGCGCCGGCTTGAAGAGCCTGTGATCCTCGTGATCCCGGCTCTTTTTTTATTCCGATCAGTGACTTGCACAAGCAACTGCGGAAACCGTGACGTCCCGGCTTGCCGCTGTCACCTCGCAGGCCGCAAGATGCGGACCGGTCCGGGGAGTCCGAGTGCATGAGCGTGGCAGTGCGAGGAGGGTCTGCGCGTGGATGGGGGCTGGCAGTCATGCTGCTGGCCGTGGCCGCGTGCCGTGAACCGGCCAACGATCCGGCCAGGCCGGCAGCCGAACCAGTTGCGGCGGTGCAGGCGATGGCCCTGCGCCTGGCCGAGGACGATCTGGTCGGCTATGCAAAGCTGTCGGTTCCCCCCAGCCAGTACCAGCGCCTGCAGCAGGCCTGGGCCGAGGGCCATAGCCAGTGGCCGCTGACTGAACTGCCACTGGGCGACCAGCTGCTGCCGATGCTGGCCGCACTGCGCAAGCCCAATGCCGGTGCCGAACTGCAGCGCAGCTTCGATCGCCAGCTGGCTGGCCAGGCCAGCGCCGTACGCCAGGCCGCGCAGTCGATGGGCAACTTCGGCGTGCAGTACCTGCGCCACCAGAAGGGCTATACGCCCGGCCAGCAGGCCCATTACATCGCCCTGGTCGAAACCCTCGCCAGCTGGGCGCAGGGCGCGCCGATCAGTGACCGTGCGCGTGCACGCAGCACGATCGCCGCGCTGGTGGGCGCCGCCGGCAAGGTCGGCTTCGATGACGAGGCCGGCCTGCAGGCCGCGGGCATGGAAGGCAGCCTGCAGCAGCTGGCGCCGTTCATCCACACCCTCAAGGCGGTGCTGGGCAGCTACGGGTTGGGCGTGGATGACGCGCTGCGCAGCGTGCGCGGTGAACTGCTCTCGGTGGAAGGCGACAACGCGCTGGTGCGCCTGCACTACGACCTGGCGGGGCGTGAGATGACCCTGCAGCTGCCGCTGAGCCGCCGCGAGGGCCACTGGTACCTGACCCGCACCCTGGCTGACACCGACGCGCTGCTGCGCAAGGCCGACGCGGCCCGCGCCGCTGCGTCGCCGTCACCGGCTGAAGCCCCCGCCGAGGGTGGGGAAGCGGCAACGCCGCCGCCTAAGCCATAATGGCGCCGATGTCGAAACAGAACCCGCTGCCGTTCCCCGGCGAAGAATCCCAGTCGACGCCCGCCGATACGGTGCCGGCGTCCCCCTCGACCGGTACCGGCCCGAACCCGGTACCGCCGCCCGCGCACGCGCGTCCGGCTGGCCGCCGCCCGCTGTGGGCTCGCCTGCTCGGCCGTCTGGTCGAGCCGTGGCTGTCGCTGAAGATCGAACCGGAAGACCCGGGCCAGTACAACGATGGCCGCCCGGTCATGTACGTGCTGGAGGACTACGGCCTGTCCAATGCGCTGATCCTGGACAAGGCCTGCCGCCAGGCCGGCCTGCCGTCGCCGCTGGTGCCGCTGGCCGGTGACCCGACCGGCCGCAAGCGCGCCTACCTGGCGCTGTCGCGGCGCAGCTCCAGCAACTCGCTGATTCCCGAACAGCGCGGCGCCAAGACCCATTCGGACTCGCTGGCCAAGGTCCTGCAGGCCCATCGCGTGCGCGATGACCTGGACGTGCACCTGGTGCCGGTGTCGATCTTCGTCGGCCGCGCGCCGGACAAGCAGAGCGGTTGGTTCGCCGTGCTGTTCTCGGAAAACTGGGCGCTGGTCGGCCGCTTCCGCCGCCTGCTGGCGGTGCTGCTCAACGGCCGCAGCACCATCGTCCGCTTTGCCCCGCCGATCTCGCTGCGCAGCACCGTGGACGAAGGCCTGGAGCCGGAGCGCACGGTGCGCAAGCTGCAGCGCGTGCTGCGTACCCATTTCCGCCGCATCCGTGAATCGGTGATCGGCCCCGACCTGTCGACGCGGCGCCTGCTGGTCGACCAGGTGCTGGCGGCCGAACCGGTGCGCGAAGCGATCGCCGCACAGGCCAAGCGCGACAATTCGAAGCCGGCCGATGCCTGGAAGAAGGCGCACGCCTACGCCTGGGAAATCGCCGCGGACTATTCCAGCCCGGTGGTGCGTTCGGCCAGCTTCATGCTCAGCCACGTGTGGAACCGCATCTATGCGGGCGTGCTGGTGCACCACCTGGACAAGTTCAAGGCCGCCGCGCCGGGCCATGAAGTGGTCTACGTGCCCAGCCACCGCAGCCACATGGACTACCTGCTGCTGTCGTACCTGCTGTACGACCGTGGCATCGTGCCGCCGCACATCTTCGCGGGTATCAATCTGAACCTGCCGGTGGTCGGTACCCTGCTGCGCAAGGGCGGTGCGTTCTTCGCGCGCCGTAGTTTCCGTGGCAATCCGCTGTATTCGGCAGTGTTCTCCGAATACATGGCGCAGCTGGTGTCAGGCGGATATTCCATCGAGTACTTCGTCGAAGGTGGCCGCTCGCGTACCGGCCGACTGCTGCAGCCCAAGGGAGGTGTCATCTCGATGACCCTGCGGGCCTATCTGCGCCAGCCGCGCAAGCCGGTGCTGTTCCAGCCCATCTACATCGGCTACGAGAAGCTGATGGAAGGCAACAGCTATCTGGACGAGCTGTCCGGCCGGCCGAAAGAAAAGGAATCGATCTGGTCGCTGCTGTGGGGCATCCCCAAGGTGCTCAAGCAGAACTACGGCCAGGTGGTGGTGAACTTCGGCGAGCCGATCGAGCTGACAAGTGTTCTTGCAGCCAATGCTCCCGAATGGGATGGCCGGGCTGTGCCGGAGGATGAGAAGCCGGCTTGGCTGATGAAGACCGTCGATACTCTCGCGCAGAGCATCAACGTGCGCGTCAATGCCGCCGCCGACGTCAACCCGATCAACCTGCTGGCGCTGGCCCTGCTGTCCACGCCGAAGCATGCGATGGGCGAGGCCGACCTGATCGCGCAGATCGAGCTGTGCAAGACCCTGCTGGTCGAGATGCCGTACTCGGACCGGGTGACGGTGACCCCGCACTCGCCGGAGCGGATCATCGCCCACGCTGAGGAAATCAACGTCCTCACCCGCATCAAGCACCCGCTGGGCGATGTGCTCAGCGTCAGCGGCGATACCGCAGTGCTGCTGAGCTACTTCCGCAACAACGTAGTGCACCTGTTCACCGCCTCGTCGTGGGTGGCCTGCTGCTTCCAGAACAACCGCCGCATGAGCCGCACCGGCCTGGTCCAGCTGGGCCGTACGGTATACCCGTTCCTGCAGGCCGAGCTGTTCCTGCCGTGGAGCGAGGACGAGTTCGCCCAGCGCATCGACCGGACCATCGACGTGTTCGTGCGCGAAGGCCTGCTGCAGAACGTCAACGATGACGACGGCGGCATCCTCGCGCGCAACACCGGGCAGACCGACGAGGTGTTCCGCCTGCGTGCGATCGGCCATTCGCTGCAGCAGGCGTTCGAGCGCTATTACATCGCCATCTCGGTACTGGTGAAGAACGGCCCCGGCGTGCTCGGCGCTGCCGAGCTGGAAAGCCTGTGCCAGCAGGCGGCGCAGCGGCTGAGCCTGCTGTATGCACCGGCGGCACCGGAGTTCTTCGACAAGTCCCTGTTCCGCGGCTTCATCCAGAAGCTGCGTGAGCTGCGCCTGGTGTGGCCGGACGAGAACAGCAAGCTGCTGTTCGACGAACGCCTCGATGCCTGGGCCAAGGACGCCAAGTTCATCCTCGGCCGCGAGCTGCGCCACACCATCGAACGGGTCAGCCCGGAAGCGGCACGCCCGGACGAGCCTGCGCCGCAGGATTGAAGGCAGCGCCGGGCGATGCCCGGCGAACGGCATGCCAACCAAGGTTGGCATCTACCGGGGCGAAGCAGTAGATCCACGCCATGCGTGGATGGGCCACCACTCAGGCCGGTTCGTCGGGAATCTGCAGGCTTTCCAGCCTGGCGATGCAGTCCTTCAGCTGCAGCTTGCGCCGCTTCAGGCGCTTGGCTTCCAGCTCGTCCTCGCCATTGGCGGCCATGCGGGTGATCTGTTCATCCAGCAGGCGGTGCTCGGCGCGCAGGGCGGCGAGGTGCTCGACGATCTCGGCGGGGCTGTAGGTGTCCACAGCCTCCGAGCATACACAGCGTTGATGACTGCCGGGAGAGGGGAATCCCGACCCCCAGCCGGGGCGGCTCCGAGCCGTTAGAATGGAACCCATGAGTGCCGTGATTTCCCTTCCCGATCCCCAGCCGCGTGCCGTCCGCGATCCGCGCGTGGCCGAGCGTGAGCAGCACAAGCTGGCCAAGCGCCTGCGCCGCCAGGTCGGCGAGGCGATTGCCGACTTCGGCATGATCGAGGCCGGCGACAAGGTCATGGTCTGCCTGTCCGGCGGCAAGGACAGCTACACCCTGCTGGACGTGCTGCTGCAGCTGCAGAAGAAGGCGCCGGTGCCGTTCGAGCTGGTGGCGGTGAACCTGGACCAGAAGCAACCGGACTTCCCCGAGCACGTATTGCCGGAATACCTCGCAGGCCTGGGCGTGCCGTACCACATCATCGAGCAGGACACCTATTCGGTGGTCAGCCGGGTCATTCCGGAAGGCAAGACCATGTGTTCGCTGTGCTCGCGGTTGCGTCGTGGCGCGCTGTACAACTACGCCGAGACCCACGGTTTCACCAAGATCGCGCTGGGCCATCACCGTGACGACATGGTGGCCACGTTCTTCATGAACCTGTTCCACCACGCCAAGCTGTCGGGCATGCCGCCGAAGCTGCGCAGCGATGACGGCAAACACGTGGTGATCCGGCCGCTGGCCTATGTGCGCGAAAGCGACATCGTCGAGTACGCACAGGCACGCCAGTTCCCGATCATTCCCTGCAACCTGTGCGGCAGCCAGGAGAACCTGCAGCGCCGCCAGGTCGGCCTGATGCTGAAGCAGTGGGAAAAGGACCACCCGGGCCGCATCGAGCAGATCGCGCGTGCCATGGGCGAAGTCCGGCCCTCGCAGCTGGCCGACACCACCCTGTTCGACTTCATGGCGCTGGGCCGTCGCGACGACGCGCCGCTGCCCGACGCCCATGCCTGGCTGGCCGGCTCCCCGGCCGACGCCGACGCAGATCCCGAGACGCCCACCGTTTAAGGTCGGTCGCCCTTCCTCTTTGCCATCCGGAATTCCATGTTCTTTCGCAACCTGACGTTCTTCCGTTTCCCGACCACCACCGATTTTTCCGAAGTCGACACCCTGCTGCCGCACGCGCTGCTGAAGCCGGTCGGTGCGCTGGAAATGAATTCGCGCGGCTTCATCTCGCCGTTCGGCCGCGAGGAGAAGGAACTGCTCTCCCACCGCATCGCCGAACATCTGTGGCTGACCGTGGGCGGCGAGGACAAGATCCTGCCGGCGGCGGTGGTCAACGACCTGCTCGAGCGCAAGCTGGAGGAGATCGAGGAGAAGGAAGGCCGCCGCCCGGGTGGCCGCGAGCGCAAGCGCATGAAGGACGACCTGCTGCATGAACTGCTGCCGCGCGCCTTCGTGAAGTCCTCGCGCAACGACGCCTTCATCGACCTGCAGCACGGCTACGTGGCGGTGGATACCTCCAGCCGCAAGACCGGCGAGTACTTCATGTCCGACATCCGCGGCCTGCTCGGCAGCTTCCCGGCGATGCCGCTGAATGCCGAAGTCGCACCGCGTTCGATCCTGACCGGCTGGATCGCCGGTGAGCCGCTGCCGACCGGGCTGAGCCTGGGCGAAGAGTGCGAGATGAAGGACCCGGTGGAAGGTGGCGCGGTGGTCAAGTGCCAGCACCAGGAACTGCGCTGCGACGAGATCGACAAGCATCTGGACGCCGGCAAGCAGGTGACCAAGCTGGCGCTGATCTTCGAAGACAACCTGTCCTTCGTGATCGGCGACGACCTGATCGTGCGCAAGCTGAAGTTCCTCGATGGCGCCCTGGACCAGCTGGAGCATGCCGACGAAGACGGCCGCCGCGCCGAGTTCGACGCCCGCTTCGCCCTGCAGAGCGCCGAGATCCGCCGCCTGTTCCTGTTGCTGGAAGAAGCCTTCAAGCTCAGCAAGGCTGACTGAACAGGCAGCCCGACGGCCGCCGGTCATCCGGCGGCCCGAAGCGGCGCTATGCTGGGCGCATGAGCCGTCTGCTGCGCCGCCTGATCAGCCCGACCCCGCCCGCCACCGTACAGCGCGACACCGTTCGCCTGCGCCTGGAGGATGCCGAGATCGAGGTGCTGCGCGTGCGCGATCCACGTGCGCGCCGCATCAAGCTGAGCGTGGACGAGCGCGGCGCACGCTTGACCCTGCCGCCGCGCGCAAGCCTGGTGATGGGCGAACGCTTCCTGGAACAGCATCGCGACTGGCTGGCGCTGCAGCTGCGCCAGTACCAAGGCCAGGGCCTGCCGGCACCGCTGCAGCCCGGCGAAGACGGCGTGCTGCCCCTGCGTGGCGAACTGCTGCCGCTGCGCTGGCAGGAAGGCCGCTACGCGCGCCTGGAGATCGACGCGCACGGCGCCTGCGTGCAGTGGCCGACCCGCGGCGGTGATGCCACCCTGCGCCGCCTGCTGCGCGAGTTCTACGAAGCCCAGACCCGCGCCGACGTCGGCCGCTGGCTGCCGAAGTACCTGCCCACCCTGCCGCGCGCACCCAGCCGCCTGCGCCTGAAGGTGATGTCCTCGCAATGGGGATCGCTGGCCCCGGATGGCAGCATGGCACTGGACCTGGCGCTGGTACTGGGCCGGCCTGAGGCGTTCGAGTACGTGCTGGTGCACGAGCTCTGCCACCTGATCCAGCCCAACCACTCGCCCGCGTTCTGGCACGAAGTGGAACAACGCTTCCCCGCCTGGCGCGAACAGCGCGATTACTTCCAGCTCGAAGGGCGCCGACTGAAGGCGATGCTGCGGCAACTGCTATAGCGCGCGGGCGCTATAGCAGTTGCCCGCGCATTCTTCCTCTACCCCCGCCTTCGGCGCGCTCCTTCAACAGAAGGGGCTTCACAATAGACACTGGCCCGCATCCGAGCGTGCGCGGTACCGATGTTCCGGGAGAGGTTATGTGCGAGTTGCTTCAAATCATCAGGATCGCCGGCTTTGCACTGTGCGTGATTGCAGGGTTAACCGCCGTACTTTCTGCAAACGCATACTGCAAAAAGAACGGAATCAACATGAATACCTTCGAGGGCATGTTCGAGATGTACCGGCGGGTTTTCAGATTTGAGAACAAACGCCTCTCGATACTGATGTTGTCTACCACCTATGGCGGGGCCGTGGTGATGGCGGGGGTTATCGCCATTACATTCTGGGGCCAGGCACAAGGGTGTGACTTCCACATCAACAGGCTCGCGCGCTGAACTTGGCGGTGCATCGGCGCTCTCACAGAACGGAGCCTGGATAGAAGCTCCCCCAGCATAGGACGCAAGAGCAGAGCGCATGTTTGGCTGACACGCCCAGCGCGGGGTTCCAGTCATCACGTCGAAGAGCAGCCGAGCATGGCGATGCCGGTCGTCCTGACCGGCACCCTTCGGGCCGTCGCAAGCGACGTTGGCAGCGGCTCCTGCTGCAACCTTCGGCTCTACATAGGAGCGCGCGCAGCGCGCGACCCGCTCCTGCTCTTCTTTTCTTTCTTCCGTGGTGGGCACACCGGAATCTGTCCGTGGCCGGGCGGGGTGGGTTGCGCAGGGGCGTGAGCCGCATGGATGCGGCGACCGAGCTTACAAGGACGTACTTGCAGCGATCCCTGCGCAATCCACCTCGCCAGGCCAAGCACGGCTTTGCCTTCGGATACCACCCACCACGAGGGGCTCAGCCGTTGGCCGAAACCCTCACCCCGCCCGCAGCGCCACCGCCGCCGCCCACCGCGCCGCCACCCGCGGCGCCGTAATGCACACCGCCTGATCGGTCACCGTCGTCACCGCGCGCTCCAGCAGCTGGATATCCGCCTCATGCTGGCGCGCCACATGCGGATCCTCGAAGAAGATCGCGCGCTGGCAACGCCCCTCCAGCACCCGGTCGGCAATCTGCGCATCACCGCCCATCGGGCCGCTCTGGTAGCGCGTCACCCACGGCGTATCACGCGGCCAGCCCCGGCTCCAGGCCAGCTCGTTCAAACGCTGGCCGGTGGTCCCGGTGGCCACCCGCTCACCGAACCGGGCCAGCACATCGAAGTGCTCATCGGCGAAGGCCAGCATCGCCGGCTTCATCGCATCGTGCGCGATCAGCGCCAGCGTCTGGCCTTCGAACGCATGCAGGTCGTCGGCGCCGGCATCGGCTGCCAGCCCGGCGTGGACGCGCTCCACCTCCACCCAGTCGCGTGCGGTGGCCACGGTCGAAATGAACGGCTTGCCGTGGATCACGCACTGCCGCTTGAGCGCGGTTGCTTCCGGAAACACCGAGGATGGATCGACCGGGTCGATCAGGTAGATCGCGCCATCCAGTGTCCGATCCGGACCCATGCCAACGACTTCGGCGACCAGCTTCATCAGGCCACCCTCGCGTCCGTAGGGATAACGGTGCAGGCCCGCGTACCCGGTCAGGAAGCCCTGTCGTTCGATCGCGTCATGGGTGCGGCCGACCGCATGCAGCGACACGCCCAGCTCGCGCAGGCCGGCCTCGCTGCTGCGCAGCCAACGGAACAGCGCAGCGCGCGCGTCGTGGTGATGAAGACGGTTGGCAGCCAGGCCGATGCGCATCGAACGCTCCGCAGGTACGGGTGAAGGCGGCAGTGTATGTCGGCATTCCCCCATCTGGATGCTTTTACAACTTTCTTCATTGCCGTCGGCCCGCGCGTCGATAGCGTGGCAGGCAGCGGTACCGCAGCGCGGCCGTTCCTTCCGCCCGCGAGATGAGGATGCCTACCGTGAATGTCGCCGGCTTCCCGGCAGCCATTGCTGTCATGGCCAGCCTGCTGCTGCCTGCCGCGGCCTCCGCCACGGGCTGCAGCACACCGCTGCGCATCGCCTGGCCGTCCGACCGTGCTCCTTTGTCGTCCAGCGAACAGGGCGAAGCCCGGGGGCTCGGCGCGGCGTACCTGAAGCTGCTGGGCGGGCAACGGCCACTGCAGCTGTTGCCCGTGCCGGCCACCAGCGTGGACCGGGACGAGCTGCCGGCCGGCACCCAGGCGCTGCTGGGATGGCCACGCTCGCAACTGCCTGCCGGATGGGTGGTCAGCACGCCCTACCTGCAGCTGCCACAGGTGATCGTGCGCCGGGAGGATGCGCCGCCGGTGCTGGGCCTGGAAGATCTACGTGGACGCATTGTGGCCAGCCCCAGCCGGGTGCCGCTGCAGGGGCTGCTGGCCGAGCAGGCAGCGGGTGCACAGCTGCTGCCACCGGCAGCGCTGGACGATGCACTCCCGCTGCTGGGCACCGGATTGATCGATGCGGTGGTCGCCAACCTCGGCGACGTCGAGGCGGCGTTGCGCCGCTACCAGGGCGATGCACTGCTGATCGCCGCGCCGGCCGGTTTCGATGATGCCCTGGTGCTGGCGGCCACGCCCGCCTGCGCCGATGTCATCGCCGGCTTCGAACAGGCGCTGTCGCAGCTGACCGATACCGAGCGCGATCAGATCCGCGCGGCCTGGCTGCCGGACCGGCCGCGCAACGCTCCGTCATCGTCGCCCCTGCGCTGGCTGGTGCCGGCCTCGCTGATCCTGCTCGCCCTGGCGCTGGTCCATGCCTTCGGCTACTGGCGGGTCCATCGCGAGAGCGTGCGCCGCCGAGGGGTGGAGCAGCGCCTGCAGGAGGTGACCGCGAACCTGCCGGCGGTGGTCTACCAGGCGCGTCGTTCGGCGGGCGGCAACTACAGTTTTCCGCAGATCGCCGGGGACGTGCAGGCTCTGTTCGGAATCAGCGTGGAGACCGCGCGGATCGATCACCAGCGATTGTTGGCCGCGGTCCACCCGGATGACCGCAACCAGGTGATGGCCTGCGTCGAGATGGCTGCATTGGCGCGTGGCCCGATCGATGTCACCTTCCGCACCCGCTCGCCACAGGGCTGGCGATGGGTGCGCTCGCATGGGCGGCCGTTGTCCTGCGACGACAGCGACGTCGAGTGGAGCGGCTACTGGATCGACGTCAGTGAGGTGCAGTCACGTACCCGCGCGCTGGCCGAAGCGCGCCGCGAGGCCGAGCAGGCGGCACAGGCCAAGGCGCACTTCCTGGCAACGATGAGCCACGAGATCCGCACCCCGATGAGCACGCTGCTGGGCATGCTCGAACGGCTGGCGGGCAGCAGGCTGGAGCCGCGCCAGCAGCAGGTGCTGGCCACCGTCGATGATGCCGCGCGGATGCTGCGGCAGATCCTCGACGATGTACTGCACAGCCAACGCCTGGAGGGCGCACCACTGCAGCTGCGGCCCACCGACCTGGCGGCACTGGTGCGCGCGGTGCAGCAGCTGCTGATGCCGGTGGCCGCCAGCCGAGGCCTGCACCTGCAGGTGGTGCTTGATCCGGAGATGCAGCCGGGATCGCTGGCCGATGGCCTGCGCCTGCGCCAGATCCTGTTCAACCTGGCCGGCAACGCGTTGAAGTTCACCCGGCACGGCCACGTGGAACTGCAGGTGCAGGTACTGCAGCAACGCGACTGGGGCCAGCGACTGCGCCTGCAGGTAAGCGACAGCGGCGTGGGCATCAGCGAGGAGCGCCAGCAGGCGGTGTTCGCTGCCTATACCCAGGCGGAGCGCTCGACCACGCGGCGCTTCGGCGGCAGTGGGCTGGGCCTGGCGATCTGCCGTGAGCTGGCGATCTCGATGGGGGCGGAGCTGCAGCTGCGCAGCTCACCCGGGAAGGGCACCACGGTGTGGCTGGATCTGGACCTGGATGCCTGTGAGGCACCCGTGGCCGCGCCCGCGGCGGCGGGTGCGGACGAGCGACCATTGCCGGCGGCGCGCGTGCTGATGGCTGAAGACCATCCCACCAACCTGCATCTGCTGGAGCAGCACCTGTGTGCGCTCGGGCTGCAGGTCCACGCCTGTACCGATGGACGGTCGGCGCTTGAAGCATGGCAGGCGCAGCCGTTCGACCTGGTCATCACCGACTGCCACATGCCGGGCATGGATGGCTTCGCGCTGGCACGGGCGATCCGTGCCGATGCCTGCCCGGCGCGTGCGCAGGTGCCGATCATCGCGCTCACCGCCAGCGTGATGGAAAGCACCCGCGAAGCCTGTCGTGCGGCTGGCATCGACCACTTCCTGGCCAAGCCGGTGGAGCCGCACGCACTGCGGGCGCTGCTGGCGGCATTGCTGGTACCGGACTCAGTGGGCCAGTAGCCGCACGATGCTGGCGGCGGCATCGCGGCCTTCGGCCACGGCGGTCACCACCAGGTCAGCACCGCGCACCGCGTCACCACCGGCGAACAGGCGCGGATGCGCGGTCTGGAATGGCAGGCGGTCCTTGCCGCCGGCCACGATGCGGCCGTTGGACTGGCCTTCCACGCCCAGCTCGGCCAGCCACGCCGGCACGCTCGGCGAGAAGCCGAAGGCGATGATCACCACGTCCGCTTCCAGCAGCGATTCACTGCCTTCGATCGGCACGGCGTTCTGGCGGCCGTTGGCATCGGGCTCGCCCAGCCGGGTTTCGACTACGGTCACGCCGATCACTTCATCGTCGGCGCCGGCTTCGATCGACAGCGGCTGCCGGTTGAACAGGAAGCGCACGCCTTCTTCGCGGGCATTGGCCACTTCGCGCGCGCTGCCGGGCATGTTGGCTTCGTCGCGGCGATAGGCACAGGTGACCTTGGCCGCGCCCAGCCGCACCGCGCTGCGCACGCAGTCCATGCCGGTATCGCCGCCACCTAGCACCACCACGCGCTTGCCGTTGAGGTCGGGCAGGGCAATGGTGTCTTCCCAGCCGGCAATCGGCCGACCCTTCGGGTCATCGCCGCCGACGATGCGGCTGTTCTGCACCAGGAATGGCAGCGCCGGCAGCACGCCCTTCAGGTCCTGGCCGTCGAGGCCACCATCGGTGTAGCGGTAGGCGCCGGTGCCGACGAACACCGCGTCGTGGCTGTCCAGCAGCTGCTGCACGCTCAGGTCACGGCCGATCTCCACGCCGAGGCGGAACTGCACGCCCATGCCCTCCAGCACTTCGCGGCGGCGGTGGATCACGTCCTTGTCCAGCTTGAAGCTGGGAATGCCGAACTGCAGCAGGCCGCCGATCTGCTCATAGCGGTCGTAGACCACGGCGGCAATGCCAGCGCGGGCGAGGCGATCGGCGCAGGCCAGGCCGGCTGGACCGGCGCCGATCACCGCCACGCTGTGGCCGCTGGGCTGCACCGCGCCCAGGTCAGGGCGCCAGCCGCTGGCCAGCGCGGTATCGACGATGTACTTCTCCACCGCACCGATGGTGACCGCACCGAATTCCTCCAGCGTGCAGCTGCCCTCGCACAGTCGATCCTGCGGGCAGACCCGGCCGCACACTTCCGGCAGCGGGTTGGTGCTGTGGCACAGCGTGGCGGCTTCATGGATGCGGTTCTCCTGCACCAGCTGCAGCCACTGCGGAATGGCGTTGTGCACCGGGCACTTCCAGCTGCAGTAGGGGTTGCCGCAGTCCAGGCAGCGGCCGGCCTGGTACTGGGCGTCCTCCTTGCCGAACTTGCCATACAGCTCGCCCCAGTCGCCGGACGTGCGCAGTTCCACCGGAATGCGCTGCGGCATGGTGCGGGGCAGGTCGAGGAACTGGAAGGCGTGCTTGCGGCTCATGGCGGGCTCTGGAATGCGGGGGGGAACGTTGCCGGCCAGCGGCCGGCACTACGTGATCCTGGGATGCCGGCCAGCGGCCGGCACTACCGTTACGCGGCGCGTCGCAGGGTTTCGGTCAGCGACTCGATGCTGGCGGCCTTCGGTTTGACCAGCCAGAACTTGCCGATGTAGTCGCGGAACTCGTCCAGGATCTGCTGCGCCCAGATGCTGCCGGTCAGCTCGCGATGGCGGCCGATCAGGCGGTGCAGGTGCTGGCGGTAGTTCTCGAAGCCTTCGGCGGACACGCGATGGATGTCGATCAGCTCGTGGTTGTAGCGGTCGACGAAGTCGCGGTCGACGTCCAGCACGTAGGCCAGCCCGCCGGTGAAACCCGCACCGAAGTTCAGGCCGACCTTGCCCAGCACCAGCACCACGCCATCAGTCATGTACTCGCAGCAGTGGTCACCGGCGCCTTCCACCACCGCCAGCGCGCCGGAATTGCGCACGGCGAAACGTTCGCCGGCACGACCGGCAGCGAACAGTTCACCGCCGGTGGCACCGTACAGGCAGGTGTTGCCGATGATGGCGGTGCTGCGTGCCTCGAAGCGGGCGCCGCGCGGCGGACGCACCACCAGGCGGCCGCCGGCCATGCCCTTGCCCACGTAGTCGTTGGCTTCGCCTTCCACCTCCAGGTGCAGGCCACCGACGTTGAACGCGCCGAAGCTCTGCCCGGCACTGCCGCGGAAGCGCAGTTCCAGCGGTGCCTCGGCCATGCCCTGGTTGCCGTGTGCGCGTGCCACCGCACCGGCCAGGCGGGTGCCGATGCTGCGGTCGGTGTTGTGGATCAGGAAGCGGTGTTCGCCACCGCGCTTGTGTTCGATGGCCGGGGCCAGCAGGCCGTCCATCTGCGTGGCCAGGCTGTCCGGCGATTCGTACAGGCGCTGCGCGGCACAGTGACTGCCCTCGTAGCGGGCATCGGCCAGCAGGCGTGACAGGTCCACGCGCACGCCGTCGCGCGGCGCCGCCTCGATCTGCCGCAGCAGGTCGGTGCGGCCGACGATCTCTTCCAGCGAACGCGCACCCAGGTACGACAGCCAGCCACGCACTTCCTCGGCCAGCAGGCGGAAGAAATTCTCCACGCGCTCGGGCTGGCCGGTGAAGTGGTTCTCGCGCAGGCGCTCGTCCTGGGTGGCCACGCCGGTGGCGCAGTTGTTGAGGTGGCAGATGCGCAGGTACTTGCAGCCCAGCACGATCATCGGTGCGGTGCCGAAGCCGAAGCTGTCCGCGCCCAGCAGCGCGGCCTTGACTACGTCCAGGCCGGTCTTCAGGCCGCCGTCGGTCTGCAGCAGGGTGCGCCCGCGCAGGTCGTTGGCCAGCAGCGCCTGGTGCGCTTCGGCCACGCCCAGTTCCCACGGCACGCCGGCATAACGGATCGAGCTGACCGGCGAGGCGCCGGTGCCGCCGTCATGGCCGGAAATGGTGATCAGGTCCGCACCGGCCTTGACCACGCCGGCGGCGATCGTGCCCACACCGGCATGGCTGACCAGCTTCACCGACACCAGCGCGGTCGGGTTGACCTGCTTGAGGTCGTAGATCAGCTGCGCCAGGTCTTCGATCGAATAGATGTCGTGGTGCGGCGGCGGCGAGATCAGGCCGATGCCTGGACGCGCGTAGCGCAGCCGCGCGATCAGCTCGTTGACCTTGTGCCCAGGCAGCTGGCCGCCTTCGCCGGGCTTGGCGCCCTGCGCGACCTTGATCTGCAGCACTTCGGCATTGACCAGGTATTCGGCGGTGACGCCGAAGCGGCCCGAGGCCACCTGCTTGATCTTGCTGCGCTTGGCGGTGCCATAGCGGGCGGGATCCTCACCGCCTTCGCCGGAATTGCTGCGACCACCGAGGCGGTTCATGGCGATGGCCAGCGCTTCATGCGCTTCCGGAGACAGGGCGCCGAGACTGATGGCGGCGGTATCGAAGCGCGGGAACAGCTCGCTGGCCGGCGCCACGTCATCGAGTGGTGTCGGCGCAGCGGCCGGCACCAGCTGCAGCAGGTCGCGCAGTGCCGACGGCGGACGCGCGTGCACGGCATCGCAGTACTGCTGCCAGGCACGCGGATCGCCGCTGCGCGCCGCGCGCTGCAGGGTGGTCACCACGTCCGGGTTGTACATGTGGTACTCGCCGCCGTGCACGTACTTCAGCAGGCCGCCGACATCCACGTCCTGCTGCGCATCCCAGGCCTGCGCGCACAGCTCGCGTGCGTCGGCATCCAGGCGCGCGAAACCGGCACCACCGATGCGCGAAGCGGTATCCGGGAAGCACAGGTCCACGACTTCCGGTTCCAGGCCGATGATCTCGAACAGCTGCGCGCCGCGGTAGCTGGCCACGGTACAGATGCCCATCTTCGAGATGATCTTCGACAGGCCCTTGTAGACGCCCTTGCGGTAGCGGCGGCCGATCTGCGACTGCTCACCGCCCTTGCTGAGCTTGAGGATGCCGCGTCGGCCCAGATCGAACAGGGTCTGATAGGCCAGGTACGGATACACCGCGGTAGCGCCGAAGCCGAGCAGGCAGGCCATGTGGTGCGGGTCGCGCGCGGTGCCGGTCTCGACGATGAGATTCACGTCGCAGCGCAGGCCCAGCCGCGAGAGGTGATGGTGGATGGCGCTGGTGGCCAGCAGCGCATGCACCATCGGCCGTCCGGCCACCGGGTAGCGGTCAGACAGCAGCAGCATCACCATGCCGTCGCGCGCGGCCTGTTCGGCCTCGGCACAGATGCGCTCGATGCCGGCACGCAGGCCCTCGTCTTCGCTGTAGGACAGGTCGAGCAGGCGGTTGGCCTGCACGTACTGGTCCATCTTCAGCAGCTGGCGCAGCTTGCGCTGGCTGAGCACCGGCGAATTGAGGATGACGTGGTTCACCGTCTCCGGGCCGGCATGGAAGATGTTGGTCTCCTTGCCGAGCTGGGTGGACAGCGACATCGCGCAGTCTTCACGCAGCGGGTCGATCGGCGGGTTGGTGACCTGCGCGAAGGCCTGGCGGAAATAGTCGTACAGTGGACGGCTGCGCTGGCTCAGCACCGCCATCGGCGTGTCGTCGCCCATCGAACCGGTGGCTTCCTGTTCGGTCTCGGCCAGCGGCCGCAGCACCTGTTCCACTTCCTCGCTGCTGAGCTGGTAGAGCTTGTGGTAGCTGCGCAGGGTGCCTTCGTCGAAGGGTTCCTCCACCAGCGACGGGTCGATCAGTTCGGTCTGCAGGTAGGTCACGCCCTGCTGCAGCCATTGCTTGTACGGCGCGCGACCGCGGTTGATGCGATCCACCGCATCGGAGTCGAGCAGGTCGCCGCGCTTGAGGTCGATGGCGATCATCTCGCCCGGGCCGAGCTTGCCCTTGCGCACCACGCGCTCGGTCGGCACTTCCCACACACCCGCTTCGGAGGCGACCAGGAAGTGGCGGTCGGCGGTCAGCATCCAGCGCGCCGGGCGCAGGCCGTTGCGGTCGAGGGTACATACGGCGTAGCGGCTGTCGCAGGCGACGATGCCGGCCGGGCCATCCCACGGCTCGCTGTTGAGCCCATGGAACTCGTAGAAGGCGGCCAGGTCCGGATCCTTGAATTCCAGCGACTGGGTGGCCGGCGGCACCAGGATGCGCAGCGCCTGGATCAGCTCCATGCCACCGGCCACCATCAGCTCCAGCATGTTGTCCAGGCTCTGCGAGTCAGAGCCGTGCATGGAGATGACGGGGTCGAATTCACCGATATCGAAGCGCGGCGTCTTCCACACCTTGCTGCGCGCCTGCGCCCAACGCCGGTTGCCTTCGATGGTGTTGATCTCGCCGTTGTGGGCGAGCATGCGGAACGGGTGCGCCAGCGGCCAGCGCGGAAGCGTGTTGGTGGAGAAGCGCTGGTGGAACACGATCGCGCTGGAGGCCAGCTCGCGGCGCTGCAGGTCCGGGAAGAAACGGCTGAGCTTGTCCGGCAGCACCATGCCCTTGTAGCTGATCGCATCCGGGGTGAGGGTGGTGACGTAGAAGTCGGCGTGTCCGCGCAGCTGCTGTTCGCTGCGGCGACGGGCCAGGAACAGCGCCAGCGCGAAGCCGGCATCGTCCTGGCCGATGCCGGCGTCGACGAACACCTGCTCGATGCGCGGCAGCGTGTCGCGCGCCAGCTGGCCGCAGACGCTGTCATCGGTGGGCACCTCACGCCAGCCGGCGACCTTGCAGCCGACCGCTTCCACCTGCGCCTGCAGCTGCGCGCGGCAGGCCTGCGCCGCGTCGGCGTCGTGCGGCAGGAACACCAGGCCGGCGGCGAAACGCGCAGCGACCGCGATGCCGGCTTCGCTGGCCAGCAGTTTCAGGAACGCATCGGGGCGGCGCAGCAGCAGGCCGCAGCCATCGCCGGTCAGGCCATCGGCGGCGACACCGCCACGGTGGGTCATGCGCGAAAGCGCGGCGATGGCGGTATCAACCAACAGGCGCGATGGTTGATCGTCGAGCTGGGCGACCATGCCAAATCCACAGGCATCGCGCTCGGAGCGCGGGTCGTAAAGCCCTTGGCGGTTGCGGGGGGCCATCTCTACCTCGATGCGGAATGAATTGAACGGGGACACTCAAGCCCGCTCAATCCCTGGAGCGCATCGTGAGGCCACCGGATGCCTCGACTAGAGCACAGGTTGCTGCAACGCCGCAATACACGGTTGCAGGTGCAACAGAACGCGCCGGCAACCCAGTGCCGGCGCGGGGCCGGACTCAGCCGCAGCGCGCGCCGCTGACGGCGCCCTTGGCGTCCACTTCGATGTTCAGGCGGTCGCCGAGGAACTCCATCGTGGCCACGTCGTTGGGCTTGAGCACGCGCACCTGGTTGGCGCCGGCATCTTCCTGCGCCTGCTTGCCCAGCGCGTCGGTGTAGGTCTGGCCGACCAGGCTCTGCACCTGGCTGGCATCGCAGGTGCCGACCGGCGGAGCCTCGGTGGCCTTGCCGGCTTCGTCGGCCGGCGCCTTGGCGGCTTCGGCGGCCTGCTGGGCGTGGGCCGTGGCCGAATCCTGTTCATCCAGCGCCGGTGCCTGGCAGGCGGTCAGCGCCAGCACGGCCGGCAGCAACAGGGCGGAGAGCGAACGGGCGCGAATCGGGAACGACATCATGACTCCGGAAGGGGTTGTGAAGACCCGAGCATAGCGGCGAACCGGCCCTCACGTGTTTGTCTTGCGTTATCGACAGGATCGCGGCATGGCGACGGCGACACTACCGACATGCCAACCCCCTCTACTCCCGAACGACAGGCCGCACGCGCGGCCGGCCTGCGCTATGTCGACGATACCCAGCCGGGCATCAGCCGGCGCCGCGCCGGCAAGGGTTTCAGCTACCGCGATGCCGATGGTCACGCGATACGCGACGCCACCACCCTGCAACGCATCCGTGCGCTGGCGATTCCGCCGGCGTATACCGCCGTATGGATCTGCGCCCACGCCAACGGCCACCTGCAGGCCACCGGCCGCGATGCACGCGGACGCAAGCAGTACCGCTACCACGCCGACTGGGCCAAGGAGCGCGACGCCGGCAAGTTCGACCGCATCATCGCCTTTGGCGAGGCCTTGCCCACGCTGCGGCGGCGGTTGTCGCGGGATCTCAAGCGACCTGGGTTTCCGCAGGAAAAGGTGCTGGCCATGGTGGTGGCGCTGTTGGCGGACACCCTGGTGCGGGTCGGCAATGAAACCTATGCACAACAGAACCGTTCGTTCGGACTGACCACGCTGCGCAACCGCCATCTGGAGCTGCTGCGCGGCGGCCGGGTGCGCATGCGCTTCCGCGGCAAGTCCGGGCAGCTGCAGGAGGTGACCGTGGGCGACCGCAAGCTGGGACTGCTGGTGCGGCGCCTGCAGCAGCTGCCGGGGCAGGCGCTGTTCCAGTACCGCGATGACGACGGTGCGCTGCAGCCGGTGGATTCCGGCGCGGTGAACGACTACCTGCGCGAGGTGATGGGCGAGGACTTCACTGCCAAGGATTTCCGCACCTGGGGTGGCACGGTGGCGGCGGTGCAGGCGTTTGCCGCCACCGAACTGCCGGAACCGGCCAGTCAGCGCGCGCTGGCGCAGGCGCAGCGCGCGGTGGTGTGCGAAGTGGCATCGCTGCTGGGCAACACGCCGGCGGTGTGCCGCAAGGCCTACATCGACCCGTGCGTGTTCGCCGGCTGGGAGCGCGGTGAACTGGCCAAGCTGGCCGGCCTGCGTGGGCCGCGCCAGTGGGAGCAGGCCACCCTGCGCGTGCTGCGCAGGGCGCGCAGGCTCAGCCGCAGTAGATCGCGGTGATGTTGTTGGTGCGGCCCTTTTCGATGGTCAGGCGGTCGCCGCCTTCGCTGGCCGGCGGTACCCGCGGACCGTCATGGCGCAGCACCCGCACATGCAGGCTGTCGCTGTCCACGCGTGCGCGGGCCACGGTGGCATCCGAAGCGGCCAGGCCCAGTGCGCCGCGCACCATGTCGCTGTGGCACTGCCCGGAAATCACGCCGTCGATCGGCTGCACCTGGGCCATCGGTGTGCTGCTGCAGGCGGCGAGGGCGAAGCAGACGGCGGTGGTGGCGATGGCATGTTTCATGGTGGCGTTCCTTGTGTGGTTGCGTGCAGCGTGCGACGTCGCACGTGGTGGCGGAATGAATACCGTGCACATCGTGGACACGGTGCGCTCACTGCCGCCAACAGCATAGGTGGAGACACTGCAGGAGCGGCAAGGGCCGCCCCCGGTAGTGCCGGCCGCTGGCCGGCAGCCCCTTTCCCTCCCGAGGAGACCTGCATGGCCACCACCAAGAAAGCCCCCGTCCGCCGCAAAGCCTCGCCCAAGGTGCGCAAAGGCAGCACCGCAAGCAAGACTGTCGCCGCCCCCGATCGCCCGCGCGTGGTGAAGACCGCCACCCGTAAGGCGGCCGCCAGCGATCCACGCGCAGCGCGCGTCGCGGCCCGGCAGCGGCGCCTGCAGGACCAGGAGAAGGCCAAGGACGTGCGCGCGGCAAGGAAAGCCACGAAGAAGACCGCAACCCAGGCCGGCACACGCCGGCAACCGGAGTCGATGCCGGCGCAGCAGCTGGCCAAGCCAGGGCACGAACACGAACTGGAGCTGGCGCCGCGTTTCCTTGCACCGGACTACACCGGCAGCGGCAAGCTGCAGGGCATGCGTGCGATCGTCACCGGTGGCGATTCCGGCATTGGCCGTGCAGTGGCGGTGCTGTTCGCACGCGAAGGCGCCGATGTGGCGGTACTGCACCTGGACGAGGCTGAGGACGCGGACATCACCCGCCAGCACGTGGAGCGCGAAGGCGGCCGCTGCGTGGTGATCGCCGGCGACGTGCGCGATCCGCGCTTCTGCAACAAGGCGGTCAAGCAGGTGGCCAAGGCCTTCGGCGGCATCGACATCCTGGTCAACAATGCCGCGTTCCAGCTGCATTGCGAGCGGCTGGAAGACCTGGAAGACGCGCATCTGCAGGAAACCCTGCAGACCAACATCGGCGGTTACATACAGATGGCGCGCGCGGTACTGCCGCATCTGGGCGAGGGTGCCAGCATCATCAACACCGGTTCGGAAACGGGAATCTTCGGCAGCAAGGCGCTGATCGACTACTCGGCCACCAAGGGCGCCATTCATGCCTTCACCAAGGCGCTGGCCAGCCAGCTGCTGCCGCGTGGCATCCGGGTCAACTGCGTGGCACCGGGTCCGGTGTGGACGCCGCTGAACCCGGCCGACAAGCCGGCGGAGGACGTGGCGGAGTTCGGCAAGGACAGCGACATGGGGCGGCCCGCACAGCCTGAAGAACTGTCGCCGGCCTATGTATTCCTGGCCTCGCCGGTCTGTGCCAGCTACATCAGTGGGGTGATCCTGCCGGTGATGGGCGGGCCGCACGGCTGACGCACCGATTCTGCCGGAAATGGCCGTCGGCGCGGCCGATGCTTCGGTAGTGCCGGCCGCTGGCCGGCAGCCTCAGGGCACGGTCACCGCAGGCGCATGGAGATCGGCAATGCGCGGAATGAACTGCTGTGGATTGGCACCGACCAGATTGGTCAGCACCACCACCGCCACGCCGCGGTCGGGGTAGACGATGAAGGCCGATCGCGCGCCACCGATGCCGGCCACCTGCAGGTCGGGCGATGCGCGCAGCACCGGCCAGCCGCCCGCCCATGGGCCGGCACGGCCATCGGTGAGGCGCTCTGCGGTCCACATCCTCTTCCGAGCTGCATCCTGAAGCAGGCGCCCGTCGGTCAACGCGACCAGCCAGCGCGCGGTGTCATCGGCGGTGGTGAGGATGCCACCACCGGCCCACAGTGAAGGCGGTATGTCGTAGAACCAGTGCGACAGGCGCGGCGGTGCATCGGCTGCGTCGGTGGCACGCGGGGCCAGGCTGTACATCGTCGCCACATCCGGGATCAGGTCGTAGCTGTCGCCGAAGGTGGTGCGCGCCATGCGCGCGCTGCTGAACTGGCGGGTGGCGAGGAAGCGTTCGTAGGACATGCCGGATTGCTGCGCGATGATCCGTGCCAGCAGTACGTAGTTAGTCTGGTTGTAGGCGAAGCGCTGCCCGGGTACGGCTTCGACCGGCCGCGCACTGACGGCTGTCCACGCCTGCGCTTCGGAGCCACTGCCCAACAGCCCGTTCGCATCAAGGATGTCCGGAAGGCCTGAGGTATGCGCAAGCAACTGGCGTACGCGTACGTCTCGCCACGTTGCCGGAAGATCATCCAGGTAACGCGAGGCCGGCGCGTCCAGATCCAGCTGCCCCTGCTGGGCCAGCTGTGCGGCAGCCACGCCGGTGAACGCCTTGGTGGCCGAATTGAGCGGGAAGCGGGTGTCGCGCGAGGCAAGCACACCGTTCTCGACATTGGCCAGGCCATAGGCTTCGGAGAGCACGATCTGCCCTTGCTTGACCACGGCGACCTGCAGCCCGGGAATGCGCTGCTCCAGCATGATCTGGCGGATCAGGCGGCGGGTCTGGTCGTTGGCCTGGTCCTGGCTGGCGGAGATGGCGGCGAAGGGCAGGGCACTGATGAGCATGAGCACGACTCGAAACGTTGGGCGGGACATGCGGAATTCCAGCGGGGCGTTGCGGATCGGATGCAGCGGGCGGGTCAAAGGTTTAAGCGCTCGGTGGTGCCTACCGTTCGTCGGCCCATGACTTCCGGGGGGTTGACTACAGTTGTCGTCATGCTGAAAGTGGCGACACGTGTAGTCAAAGGAGTGGTGTCATGCGTGGCAAGACGATCGGGGACCAGGAACTGGCCCTGCTGCAGTACATCGATGAACATGCGCCGGCCAGTGTCGGCGAGGTCGCCAGTGGCTACGCCGAGCCCCGTGGCCTGGCCCGGTCCACCGTGCTGACGATGATGGAGCGGCTGCGGGCGAAGGGGTATCTTCGTCGCCAGCAGCAGGACGGCGTCTACCGCTACCAGGCCACGCGTGGCCCGGAAAGCGTGCTGCAGGGTGCAGTGGCCCAGTTCGTCGACAACACCCTGCAGGGCTCGGTGTCGCCGTTCGTGGCCTACCTGTCGCAGCGCCAGCAGGTCAGCGACAACGAGCTGGCCGAGCTGGAAGCGCTGGTCGCCGAACTCCAATCGCGCCGCCACGAGGGCTGAGCCATGGACACCACGATGCTGATCCCGTTGTTGGAACGGCTGGGCTGGACCAGCCTGCAGACCGTGCTGCTGGTGGCCCTGGTGTACGGCGTGTGCCGCGCACTGCCGTCGCTGTCGGCGGCCACCCGCTGCCGCCTGTGGTGGCTGGTATCGCTGCAGGCCGTGCTCGGCCTGTTCTGGAGCCAGCCGCTGCAGCTGGCCTGGCTGCCGGCACCGCAGGCGGTGGCGATGACCGCCACTGACGTTGCCGCAGATCTGGTCTACCCGCTGGCGCCGGAAGCCTCGGCGCAGCTGCTGGCGACGATGCCGGTGCCTGCAGCGGACGTGCCGGCAGTGGCGTGGTGGGCCGTTGCACTGGCTGCGCTGTGGGCATCCGGTGTGCTGCTGATGGCCCTGCGCACCTTCGGTGAGTGGCGCCGCTGCCGGGCGCTGCTGGCCGCCGCCTATCCCTGCGAGGACGAGGCGCTGGTGCAGGCGCTGCAGCTGGCCTCCGATGCCCACGGCGTACGCCCTGCGCCGCGGCTGTGGATGAGCGCGCAGGTGGACGCACCGCAGCTGGTCGGGCCGTTCCGCCCGGTGCTGCTGCTGCCGGCCGGCGACAACGCCCTGCAGGGTGATGCGCTGGACCTGGCACTGACTCACGAACTGCAACACCTGCAGCGGCGTGACCTGCAGTGGGGCCTGCTGCCCGCACTGGCCCAGCACCTGTTCTTCTTCCACCCGCTGCTGCGCCTGTCGGTGCGCGAATACGCACAGGCCCGCGAGGAAGCGGTGGATGCGGCCGTGGTCGGCCAGCATGGCGCGAGCCGCCAGGCTTATGGCCGCCTGCTGCTGCAGCTGGGCGTGGCCCCGCAGCCGCACCTGGGTGTGGCCAGTGCCGCACCGAGCGCCACCAGCCTCAAGCGTCGCCTGCTCTCGCTGCAGTCGCGCCGGTCTTGCCCGCGCATCCTGGCGATGGCGTTGACCGCTGTGGTGGTGCTGGTGGGCGTGGCGCCGATGCGACTGGTCGCTGCGCCGGTGCCGCCGGCACCGCCCGCGCCGCCGGCCGCACCGAAGGCCGTGGTGCCGCCGCCGCCGAAGGCTCCGAACGCGCCGCCCGCAGCGCCTTCGGCCGCGCGCGTTCCGGCCGTGCCGGTGGCGCCCGCGCCGCCTGCCGAGCCGGCCGATGTCGAGGCGCTGTCAGGCCCGGACGATGCCGATGTGGCGGTCGACGTGGATGTCGATGTGGATACCGACATGCACAGTGAGCATTCGACTTCCCACACCACCTCCATCACCACCTACGGGCGCCTGGATCTCGGCAAGTCGCCGTTGCAGGCCTACGTGCTGGTCGATGGTGATTCGACCTTCGCCAATGGCGGCATCGACGATGTAACGGTGGCCCGCAGGCAGCTCGGCAAGGGGCCGGCGCTGTGGTTCCGCCAGGGCGACAAGCGCTATGTGGTGCGCGACCCGATGCTGATCCAGACCCTGCAGCGCGCCTACAGCGGCGCCGTAGACCTCGGCCGCCAGCAGAGCGAACTGGGCCGCCAGCAGAGTGTGCTGGGTCGCCAGCAGGGCGAACTCGGCAGGCAGATGGGCGAGATGGGCCGCCTGCAGGGCGAGGAGTCACGCCGTCTTGCGCTGGCCGCCGCTGAGGTAGCGCGCAGCGCGATGGCCGCCCACGACATCAACCGTGAGGCCGCCGCAGAAGCCGCGAAGGCGGCGCGTGGTGCGACCAGCGATATGGCCGTTGCACGTGAGGCTGCACGCGAGGCCGCCGCTGAGGCACGTCGTGCAATGCAGGAAGCCCGCAGCGAGGCCGCGCAATCCGGCCGCACCCGTGACATGCAGCGCCTGGCCAGCCAGCAGTCTGAACTGGCCAGCCGACAGGCGGCACTGGGCAGCCAACAGGCCGCGTTGGGCGAGGGTCAGGCACGCGTGCATGCGCAGGCATCGCAGCAGGCACAGCAGGTGATCGCGCGCGCACTGGCCAGCGGCAAGGCCGAGCGACTCTGAGCGGTAGTGCCGGCCGCTGGCCGGCAATGTGGGGTGCCGGCCAGCGGTCGGCACTTCCCTGGGAACATCAACCGCAGCTGGCGCGCTCGATGCGGTTCTGCGCATCCACCTGCACGGTCACGCGGTCCTGGCGGAAGTCCATGGTCACCGCCATGCCCGGCTTGACCACCCGTGCACCGCGCGCGCCGCTGTCAGCCACCAGTTTCTTGATCGTGGCTTCGTCGGCGGTCTTGCCGGTGAAGGCTTCCAGCGCCTCCGGCCTGCATTCGTGCGCGGTATCGGCCACGGGCGCCGGCGCGGGATCGTGGGTGGTGCTGCTGCCGGCGTGACTGCAGGCGGCCAAGGGCAGGATGGCGAGCAGGACCAGGGGGCTGAGGCGCATCGTCGGTCTCCAGGCGTGGATGGTGGCGGCAGTGTCACCGCTGCCACCGTCAGGCTGCGTCAACGCCTACTGCCCGACCAGCGCCAGGGTTTCGCGCTCACGTTGTTCTTCCCGTACCAGCCGCTGCAGCAGCAGGGCCAAGGTCACCACGTCCTGGTGGTTGTGGTCGGCCACCCGGCGCAGGTTCACCGCGTCGCCGCCGCGCAGGAAGCGCAGCCATGCGCCCGGCGCTTCAGAACCGGGCAGGTCGTCCTCGCGCACCACGCGCAGCAGCTGGCGCTCGATGGTGGACAGCTTGCAGTTCTCCCACGTGCCGCGATAGCGGCGACGGGTCGGATAGAGCAGGTCGACGTGATCCAGCGCGCTGATCGGGCAACGCTGGCGGGCCAACCGGTAGCGCGCCTTCAGCAGCGGCGCATCGTAGCTGCGGCCGTTGTAGCTGCAGAACACGGTGGACGGCTGCAGCCAGCGGGCGAAGGTGGCCAGCATCGCATCCTCGGCGGCCATCGTCGCCATCAACAATTGGCGGATGCGCAGGCCTTCGCCGCGTTGCGGGCACACATGCCAGTCGGCGGCCCCGATCATGAAGGCGCGGGTGCCGGTGCCGCCGGCCAGGCCGGTGGTCTCGGTATCGAAGAACAGCAGGTCGAGCGGGGATACGTGTTCGCCTTCGCGGCGGGCGAAATCCAGTGACAGCGGCTGTGCCGGAATGGGCTGCGGCTGCAGCGATTCGATCAGGAACAGGCCCGGTGCGATTTCCTCGCCGGGCAGCTGGCGATCCTGCGCGCTGGCGCGTGCCGGCGCGGCTCCACCCCGCGAACGCAGGCCGAGCAGGCGATGCAGGCTGCCCACTTCCGGCCGACGCAGCGGTGCGGGTGCCGGTGCGGAGGCCGCAGCGCCGGTCGGCTTGTGGCGGATTTCCTGTTCGACCCAGGCGAACACCGAACGCTCGGCCGGTGGTTGCCGCGCATCGTTGGCGGCCACCGGTGCCGCAGGTGCCGCGGGCGGCGGCTCGGGCGCAGCCGGCGTGACTGCCTTCGGGTCACCGGCCTGCTTCCGCAGCAGGCGCAGCTTGTCCAGGCTCAGGCTCACGGTGCCAGCAGCTCCATCGGATCGCGCGTGGTCACCACCACGTCGGGCACGTGCCGGCAGGCCTCGCCATCGAACAGGTCCAGCACGCGCAGCGCCAGCGCACGCGGCGAGGTGTCATCCTCTTCCTGCGCGGCCAGCACCGGGCCCACGCAGGCCGGGCAGCCGGCCTTGCAGTCGCAGCGCTGCACCAGTTCGCGCGCGCGCTGCACCAGCTCGGCCTGGCGCTGCCACAGCGGTTCGCTCAGGCCGACGCCGCCGGGGAAGTTGTCGTACAGATACACGGTGGGTACGAACTCCTGCAGCAGTTCCACCACACCAGGATCACCTTCGCTGCCGCGCAGCTGGCCGCGGCCGCTCTGGTCGGCGATCGCGAACCAGGAACCATCGCCGTTGCCGACCGACTTCTGCAGGTCACGCGCATCGGCCATCACCGCTACGGTGGCGACGATGTGCAGCGCATACGCGGCGCCGAGGAAGCCATCCAGCGCATCCTGCTTGCTGGCGAACGCGCGCAGCAGCAGCGCCTGCGGCAGCTGCCACCACACCGCAGTGGTGTGCAGTTCCTGGTCGGGCAGGTTCACCGGGCCGTAGCCGATGTTCTCGTGGGTGTAGTAGCGGATCTTCTTGTAGCCAGCCACGCGGCGTACCACGTGCACTTCGCCATGATGCGAATCACCACGGCCGGCCACGCCGCCGTCGAAGCGGTCCAGTACCTTGAGCTTGGTGAAGTCGATGCTGTCGGTGTAGTAATCCACATGCGTGCGGGTGACATAGGCCTTGCGGCCGTCCCAGTCGAGCGTCTCCACCTGGTAGGGCGTGGACTGCACCATGTGGATGGCACCTTCATACAGGGTGAGTGCGGCAGCGGAATAGTCGACCTCGGCGATGATCTGCTGGCGGCCATCGCTGCGATCGACCACCACGAAGTTGCCGTCGGCCACCGCGCGCAAGCTGACCGCGTTGGCCGGATAGCTGTCGGCAATCCATTCCCAGCGTTCGCCTTCGCGATGGATCACCTCGGTTTCGGCCAGCGCTTCCAGGAACACTTCCGGGTCGATCGGGCCGAAGCCATCGCCGACCCGGAACGGCAGCTCGAAGGCTGCGCAGCGGATGTGGTCGAACAGGATCAGTGGCTGGTCCGGCGCGATGCGCGCGTGCTCGGGCGAAGCCTCGGCGAAGAAGTCCGGATGCCGCACCACGTACTGGTCCAGCGGCTGCGAGCTGGCCACCATCACCCCCAGTGCGGGCTGCTGGCGGCGGCCGGCGCGGCCGAAGCGCTGCCAGGTGGCGGCCACGCTGCCGGGGTAGCCGTTGAGGATGACCACGTCCAGGCTGCCGATATCCACGCCCAGCTCCAGCGCCGAGGTGCTGACGATGCCGTCGATGTTGCCGGCGCGCATCGCACGCTCGGTCTCGCGGCGCTCGGTGGGCAGGTAGCCGCCACGGTAGGCGCGGATGCGCGGCGGCTTGCGCGGGTCGTGGTCGAAGATGTCCTTCAGGTACTTGGTCAGCACCTCGACCATCAAGCGGGTCTGCGCGAACACCAGGGTCTTCAGCCCGGACTTGATCGCGATGCGCGCGATGCGGTTGCTCTGCGAGCGTGCCGAGGCGCGCAGGCCCAGGTCCGGATTGATCACCGGCGGGTTCCACAGCAGCACCTGCTTGGGTCCGCTGGGCGCGCCGGATTCGGTGATGGCGGTGACCGGTGCCTCGATCAGCGCCTCGGCATGCGCCTGCGGGTTGCCGATGGTGGCCGAGCACAGGATGAACTGCGGTTGCACGCCGTAGAACGCGCAGATGCGCTTGAGCCGGCGCAGCACGTTGGTGACGTGGCTGCCGAACACGCCACGATAGGTGTGCACTTCGTCGATGACGATGTAGCGCAGGTTCTCGAAGAACTGCGCCCACTTGGTGTGATGCGGCAGGATCGCCTGGTGCAGCATGTCCGGGTTGGACACCACGATGTCGCCGTGCAGGCGGATGGCCTGGCGCGCATCGCCGGGAGTGTCGCCATCGAAGGTGAAGGCCTTTACGCCCAGATCGCCGGCGCGGTTGAGTTCCAGCAGCTCGGCTACCTGGTCCTGGGCCAGTGCCTTGGTCGGGAACAGGTACAGCGCCTTGGCCTTGTCCTGCATCGCCGCGCTGACCACCGGCAGGGTGTAGCACAGCGACTTGCCGCTGGCGGTGGGGGTGACGATGGCCACGTGCTCGCCGCGCTGGCTGGCCTCCCACGCTTGGGCCTGGTGGCTGTAGAGCTGTTCGATGCCGCGCGACTTCAGGGCGGCGGCCAGGGCCGGTGGCACCGAACCGGGAATGGGCGCGTAGCGGCCCTCGCGGCCGGGAATGGCGAAGCTGCCGGTGATGCGGTCCTGGTAGCGGCGCTGCAGGCGCGCACTGAGCAGGGCGCCATCGCGGGCGGGCAGGCCGTCGCGGGTGGCGAGCTTCTGCTCGGCATCGGCGGTGCGCTTGGCGAGTTCGTAAGCCATGGAAAGTGGAGCCGGGACGGATTGCGAGGGGTCACATGGCACCACACTCACGTCTCAGGATGTGAGACACCGCACACCAAGGGCATGAACCGTTCAGTGCTCGCGTCCCGTGGCGTCGCCGCATCTCCCCTGGCTGAACAGCTGCCCGTGCAGCAACGAAATCTGAAGCCGGCATCCGTATCCTTGGGTGCTGGACGCAACCAACAGGGTGGATGGCTGTGGCACGACGTGGAACGCAGGGAGCCGTCCTGGCCAGCATGCTGCTGGCCGGTATCGCGCAGGCGCAGCAGGCCACGCCGGTAGCGGTGCCCGACCCAGCGCCCGAACCTCCTGCAGATGCGCCGGCGGCAACCACCGCGCCGATCTCCACCACCCTGCCGCAGGACAACGTCACCACCCTTGGCGAAGTGCGTGCGCTCAAGCCCGAAGACGAGCCGCTGGATCTGTACCGTTTCAAGAACCCGGTGAAGTTTGGCGACAACCGCTTCAGTCGCGACTGGAGCGAACCGCCGTCGCCGGAGCAGGTCAGCATGGGCGGTGGCTACATCATGATGGGCGTGGTCAAGGGTGTGATGGCGGCGGCCAAGGGGATCAACAAACTCACCGGCGGACCGGCGCAGATCCAGGCCGCCGTGGCGCGGCCACCGCCGGAGCTCAGTGCCGAACAGCAGCAGCGTGCGCTGCGGTTCTCCCAGGAGCAGGATGCCGGCGATGCACCGCCGGTGAAGTAGGCCGGTATATCCTGCCGGCTCCCCACCGCTAGTGCTGCCATGTTCCTGCGTTCGATCTGCCTGCTGGCCGCATTGCTGCCGGCGTCCGCCTTCGCCGATGGCATCGCCGATGATGGCGCCTGCCGCAATGGCGCGTTTCCCTCTGAACAGAGCCGGTTCGCTCTGGCGCGGGTGGTCGATGCGCCCCGTCTGTACCTGCTTGGCGACATGGACGGCTGCCCGGCGAAGGGCGAACCGGCCTGCCGACAGCGCAGCTATGTGGTCAATGGCGATACCGTGGTGACCGGGCGTGATCTTGGCCGCTACCGCTGCGCGTTCTTCCCGAACAAGGTGGGTGGCAGTGCTGGCTGGGTGGACCGCAGCAAGCTGCAGGCGTTGCCGGTGGTCGTGCCGTCGCTGCAGGATTGGGCGGGCCACTGGAAGGACGGCGACAACGGCCTGCGCATCACCGTGCAGGGCGGGCAGCTGCATGTGGAGGGTGACGCCTACTGGCCCTCCGCCAACCCCACGCCGGAGCAGCGTCCCTACGGGCCGAACATGGGCCAGGTGGAAGCGCGCGCGGCGCCGCGTGGTGCCGATGTCGAGTTTGTAGAGGACACCTGCAAGGTGCGCGTGCATTCGCTGGGGGAGGTGCTGATCGTGGCCGACAACAGCGAATGCGGTGGCATGAACGTGCGCTTCAACGGCGTGTACCGGCGCGCCGGTTCGCGTTGACAAGCGCCAACCAAGGTTGGCATCTACCAAGGGCAACCGGAGGGATCCGATCCCGGGATCAATTCCCGGCTTCAGCGTCGCCGTTCCAGCCACCACAGCAGCGATGCGCACAACACGAACGCCAGCCACCACGGCCAGCGTAGGCCTGCCACGGGTTGCATCACTGACGCGTCTGCCGGCGTGCTGGCAGCCAGTGCACGTGTGGTCGCATCGATCATCGCCTGCCGATGCAGCGTCGGTGCATCCTTCGGGTCGAACACATAGCGCCAGACAACGATGTCGCCGTGCTGCAGGCGCTGCCAGCCCGGTTCGCGGGGCCACCAGCCAGCGCAGCGCAGCGCCGACGTCGCGCCATCGACGATCAGGGGTACATCGTCGCCACGCCTGTTGAAGACCTGCAGCGGCGCCTGCACACCGCACAGCGTCTGTCGTTCGCCTGCCCAGCCGATCGGTTGCGGTGACCACAGCGCATCAGCGCTGCCCTGTGCACGTGCCAGCGTGGCCACCACGCCGCTCCACAGTTCGCCGTGGCGGTCGTCGCGCCCGGCCAGTACCCAGCGCCAGCTGTCGGTCAGCGGCAGCAGGCCGATGCGGCCCTTGCCGGCAGCGCGCCAGCCACCGACAGCCTTGCCCGTGCCATCCTGCAGCAGGGCGGTGCTGCCCGGTGCCCGCAGCGCGAGTGCTTCCAGCGCAGGCAGGGGAGCATTGTGCGAGCTGCGGTCAGCCTCTTCGCCGTAGCCGGTCGGCAGCGTACCCGCGGCGAGCGGGCCACGCCGTGCGGCGAGGACCGCGCTGTCGCCGTCGCCGGGAAGTTCGAGGGTGCGGCTGCTTCCATCGCCCTGCACCGGCAGGCCCAGATCGCGGAGGCGCTGGCGCGCGCTGGCCGAAGGTGCGCCCGCACTGCGTACCAGCACGCCCAGTCCCTCGCGCAACGCCTGCCGCACGGCAGCCAGCTGGCCGGCACTTAATGCGGCCAGGCTGCGCTCGTCCAGCAACAGCAGATCGCTGCGCGCGAGTGACGCCGCATCCAGCGCGACCGCGCCATCTCCCACGCTGACACCCGCCCCGGTATCGGCCTGCACCTGCACGCGGATGCCGGCATCGGCCGCCCAACGCCGCAGGTACTTCAGCTCTGGACCCGGCGCACTGGCGCGCACCAGCAGGCGCAGCGGTGCGGCCGGCAGGGTCTGCTGCGGTACCGGTACGCTGTCCACTACATGGCCGTCGGCATCGAGCAGGCGCAGCTGGAACACGCTGCGGCCCTCGGCGCGGGCGATGCCGCTGAGCTTCACGCGCCCGTCCTCGGCAACGTCCGTGCGATCAACCACGCTGTCGGCGGGGTCAAGCAGCTCTGCTTTCGCTTTGGCCGCGCCACGCGCCTGTGCTTGGACTTCAAAACGGGCACCGGGAGCGACATCGGCCGGTGGTTGCAGTGCGATCCAGCCGCGCGGCTCCGGTGTGGCCTGCCAACGTACATCCGGTGGCAGCAGCGCGTCACGGTCACGTGCGGCCAGGCCCGCACCGACCAGCGTCAGCGTGGCGGCCGGATGCTGGCGCAGCGCGGTGGCCAGGTCGGGTACGCGCTGTGCGCCGGGTATATCGGCAGCTTCCGGCAACAGCAACAGCGGGCCTTCGCTGGCCGGGAGTGCGCCGGCCTTGCCGGCATCGGTTCCGAGCACCACCAGCCCGCCTGCAGGTTGCTGGCGGGTGGGCGGCACCAGGCAGAAATACAGCAGCGTGGCGACGATGATCTGCAGTGCGATCACGATCCACCGGCGGCCAGGGTGCGCGGTGTTTCCACGCAGCTGGCGCACGCTGGCGATGACCACGATCAGGGCGAGTGCCAGCGCAATCCACAGGTTCACAGCGGAGGCGTTCATGGCTGCGCCTCCAGCGCGTCGAGGTAGCGCTGGCCCATCGCATCGGCGGCACTGCGCCGCATCGCCTGCGGCAGCGGACGCTGCAGCGCCCGCCACAACTGTGCGCGCAGGCGCTGGCGACAGTCGCTGCAGTCGGGCTCGATGCGCAGCTGCTCGATGGCCGCAGCCAGATCGAGTGCATCGGGCAGGTAGGCCGCGTTGCGCTGCTGCCAGGTCGCGAGCGCGTCCAGATCCGGCGCGCCGGTGTCGTCGCCGAGACGCTGCCAGGCTTCGACGATGGCCGGATCGGGCGGGGTGCGGGCGGCCAGCGGCAGTTCACGACTGGCCAGCCCGGCACGGTCACCGCCGAGGCGGCGGCCTTCATCGATCGGTGGCAGCTCCGGTCCGACCCGGGCCAGATAGATGCGCTCGGCCTGCTGCACCTGCTTGATGAAGCCCAATGCCTTGTAGGCGAAGGGTAATGCCTGCTCCGGTCGGCCTTGGCGCAGCTCGCCTTCGGCCGACCACATCTGGTCCAGCGCGGCCTTCAACGTGGCGCGGGTCTGCGGATCGAGCAGGGTGGCCGCCTCGGCATGGTCATGGGTGTGTCCGTATTCCGAGAGCACGTCGGTGGCGCTGCCGAACACCGGTGGCGTATCGGCATTGGACGCCTTGCCGCCGTGATCGTGGCCATGCTCATCGTGCGCTCCGGCCTCGGCGCCATGGTCGTGATCGTGATCGTCGTCGTGATCGTGGTCGTCTGCGGCGGGCGTATCGCTGGTGGGCAGGTCGCTGGTCGGCGGTGGCTTCGGCGCACCTTCGCTTTCCTCACCCAGGAACTGGCCGTAGCGCAGGCGCAGGATGCGCTGGTCGACGCCGATCGCATCGCTGCGCTTCACGAAGTCCTCGGCGGCGAGAGTGCGGCGCTGCCGGATCAGCGCTTCGGCATCAATGATGATCTGCCGCTGGCTGCGGAAGTAGGCCGGCAGGGTCTTCTTGATGCGGCCTTCCAGCTCTGCACCGAGCGCGACTTCGGCGCTGGGCAGGCGCAGGATCACGCTGCTGCTGCGCCCGGTCTGCGGCGTGGGTGTGTGGTTGTCGCGCACTTCCAGCTGGGCGATGACATCGTTGCCGGGTTGTGCGCCTAGCGCGGCTAGGTCGAGAGTGTGGGCGAAACGCCGCGCGGTGGCTTCGCCGCTGCCGGCAAGCGTGACGCTGCGCTTCACGAAGGTGATGTTCTCACCGCTGCCCTGGGTGGTGGTGATCGACAGCGTTGCCTGCGCCGCGACACCGTAATCGTCGCTGGCCTCGAAGCGCAGCGCCCATTGCCGTTGCCCGGGCGTGCCCAGCACCAGGCTGGCGGCCGGCTCCAGCACGCGCACGCTGGGCGCGCGGTCGGCCACAACATCCAGCCGGTACAGGCGGGTTTCGGCCAGCGCCGGTTCGCTCACCACGCGGTACAGCACCGGCGTGCGCGCCACATCCTGTGCCTGCCACTGCCCATCGCGCTCGCTCAGCGGCAGCCGTCGACCATCGTGGAACTGCAGCCATGCCTTGGCCGGTGCGTGGTCGAAGCGCAACGACCACGACAGCCGGCTGTCGGCGGCGACCTTGGCATCCAGTGCGTTCTGGGTGAGCGTGGACTGGCCGGTATAAGCCGGTGCGTCGATGCGCAGGCGGGTGGACTGCAGGTGCAGTGGGCCCGCGGCAGCCGTGCTGCCAGGTGCCGCCGTACGGGCTGGCGCGGAGACGGGGCTGGAACGTGGCCAGCCGACTGCCAGTGCAACGATGGCCAGGCCTGCGATCCCGCACAACGCCAATGCCCCACGCGGCCAGCGCGGACGCAGTTCCGGCATCGCGCGTTCCAGCGTGGCCAGCACATGTGCGCGCTGGCGCTGCTGCAGCGGATTGAGGGTGAGCGTATCGGCGAACAGCAGATCGGCACTGTCCTCGCTGGCACCACTGCCATCGAGTTGGCGCTGCAGCCACTGGCGGTCCAGCTGGCGGGCACGTGCAGTGGCGAAGGCCGCGCAGGCGAGCAGGCTGACCGTGGCGACCACGCAGGCGATATCGAAACCGGACAGCCGCAGTGCGAGCGCCGTCGCAGCCAGCGCCCACGGCAGGCCCAGCAGCAGGGTGATGGCGGCGCGGCGACGACGCGCACGTTGCCAGGCATGCTGCAGCGTCTTCATGCGATCGCCCTGCGCCGCGCGCTGCTGGCCATCCAGCGTTCCAGTGCGAACAGCAGCACGATTGCCAGCAGAAGCCACGCCGTGGGCTCACGCACCGGCGATGCTGCGGCGGGCAGTGCAATCTGGCGCGGCGCCTGGTCCTGTGCATCGCCCACGCGTGGCGACGGCGGCGGCTGCAGGGCCAGCAGCAGGGAACGCGGCAGCTGTGGATCGCGCAGCGCGGTGTTGCTGGCGGCATCCCAATCACCCGGTAGTGACAGCAGGCGGCCAAGGCCGACACGTTGCTGCCACAACAGCGGCACGCCTTCGGCGCTGCGCAGCAGGACCTGGGCTTCCGTGGCGGGCTTGGTGGCGATCAGCACACTGCCGCCGTCGCGCAGCCAGGCCTGCCAGTTCGCCGGCAGTGCGTCGTTGCGGCTCCATACGCCGATCTCGCCGCGTTCGGGCAGGGCATCCGCCACCAGAGGAGCGAGCGGCGCCTGCACGCCCCACGCGCGCTGCAGTGCATTCAACCAGTGCTGGGCAGCGGCCGAAGCATCGCTGTGCACGCGAAGGCGCGGCGACGTTGCGGCACGCGGTTGCGCAGTGACCGGCATCGGCTGCGGGCGCCACTGTACCTCGCGCGACAGCTGCAGGCGTGCGCCGTCCAGGCCGGGCAGGGGATCGGGAACGTGCACGGTCAATGCGGTGCCAACGGGCAGCTGCGCGTCCAGTTCGCGCAGCAGGCTGGGCAGGGATGCGCTGGTTGCAGGTGGCGCCTGATCAATGGCCGGGAAGCCGGGCGCCAGCCAGTGCCAGTTGCCCGCTTCGGCGGTGCCGCGCAGAGCGGTCGCGTCCAGCCCTGGAGCAACGACCGTCCACGCAGTGGGGGCTGGTGCAGGCCCGGTCAACGCAGGCCGTGCCAGCAACAAGGCCAGCGCGGCCAGCAACAGCAGGCGCACCAGCAGCAACGGCCAGTCATCGAAGCGGATGCGCTGGCGTGGCCGGATCTGTGCGCGCAGCCAGCGCAGCGCGGCGAAATCCAGCGGTGTGTACGGATGGCGGCGGGCGAGGTGGATCAGCAGTGGCAGCAGCCACGCGGCCAGCGCTGCCAGCCCCAGTGGGAACAGCAGGCTCACGCGTCGCTCCCGCGACCGAACAGCGCCTGCAGCGGCTGGTCCAGCGGTTGGTCGAGCCAGCCGGCTGCGCTGGCAATCCCGCTGGCCTGCAGCCGCGACTGCAATGCGCTGCGTGCGTCGGCGAAGCGTTGCAGGTAGTCGGCGCGGATCGCCGCGCCATCGCCCAGCAGTTCCTCGCCGGTCTCCGGGTCGCGGAAGCGGTGGCCGGCGTCGAACGGGAAGTCGCGTTCGTCGGCAGTCAGGATCTGCAGCAGGGCCACTTCGCGGCGCGCGCTGGCCAGTTGTTCCAGCAGCGCGATGCAGGCTTCGTCGAAGCCGTCGCCAACTGCCAGCAGCAGGTCGCCCGGACGCACGCGCTCCCACAGCGGGCGCAGGCGATCGGCCGCAGGCCAGCCACCGCGCGCCTGCAGCGCATGAAGTTGAAGGTGCACGCGGTCACGTTGGCGTGCGCCGCTCGCTGCGGGCACCAGCTGCAGTCCATCGGCATTGATCGCCAGCAGGCCGAAACGGTCGCCCTGCTGAAGGGCCAGTTCGACCAGGCAGGCGGCAACGCCGCGCATGTGGTCCAAGCGCGTGCGTTCCGGCGCCGCGCGGTCGGCCTGACCGGCCGAAGCGGTGGCATCGAGCAGCAGCCAGACCGTGATCGGGCTTTCGCGTTCGGATTCGCGTACGAAGAAGCGGTCCGAGCGGGCGTACAGCTTCCAGTCGATCTGACGCAGTTCGTCCCCGGGCTCGTAGGCCCGGTACTGGGCGAATTCGAGACCGGCACCGCGGCTGCGGCTGGCGTGCTGGCCGATGCCGCTCGCACCGCTGGCCAGGCGCGGCCGCAACCGCAGCAGGCGCAGGCGCGCGCGCAGTTCGGGTGGCAGGGTCAACGACGTACCAGCGTTCACGCGTGGATCAACCCGGGAACGGCACGGCCTGCAGCAGGGCGGCGACCACGTCGTCGGCACGCTTCTGCTCGGCCTCGGCGGCGAACGACAGCAGCAGGCGATGGCGCATCACCGGTGCGGCCAGTGCCTGCACATCCTCGCGGGTGGCGGCGAAGCGGCCCTGCAGCAGTGCGCGTGCCTTCGCCGCCAGCACCAGCGACTGCCCGGCGCGCGGGCCCGCACCCCACTTCACCCACTGGTTGATCGCCGCGGGTGCGCCTTCGCCTGGGCGGCTGGCGCGCACCAGGCGGGTGATCCAGGTCAGCACATCAGGGCTGACATGCACCTGGCGTACTGCGGCCTGCAGCGCGATCACCGCTTCGGCATCCATCACCTTCGGTACCGCGTCGGTGGCACCGCCGGTGGTCTGTTCCAGGATCTGCCGCTCTTCGTCCTCGCTCGGGTAATCCACCAGCACGTGCAGGAGGAAGCGGTCCAGCTGTGCTTCCGGCAGCGGGTAGGTGCCGGCCTGCTCGATCGGGTTCTGCGTGGCCAGCACGAAGAACGGTGCAGGCAGTGGATACGTGGTGCCTGCGTAGCTGACGGTACGTTCCTGCATCGCTTCCAGCAGCGCGGCCTGGGTCTTCGGCGGGGTGCGGTTGAGTTCGTCTGCGAGCAGCAGGTGGGTGAAGATCGGGCCCTGCTGGAAACGGAAGTGGCGATGGCCGGTGCCGTGGTCTTCCTCCAGCAGCTCGGTGCCGAGGATGTCGCTGGGCATCAGGTCCGGGGTGAACTGCACGCGCCGGAACTGCAGTTCCAGCGCCTGCCCGAGCGAGCGCACCAGCAGGGTCTTGCCCAGCCCCGGGGCGCCTTCCAGCAGGCAGTGGCCCCCGGCCAGCAGGCCGATCAGCAGCTGTTCGACCACGGTGTTCTGGCCCACCACCGCGCGTGCGAGCGCAGCGCGCAGATCGTGCAGACGCGGCAGCAGGGAGTCGAGGTCAGCGGTGGTCATGGGCGTGCAGGTCCTATCAATTGTTCAACGCGTACATCACGATGTTGACGCCGAAGCGGGTGTTGTCTTCGGCCAGGAAGCGCTTGTTGCGCCAGTCGTAGTCCCACTCGCAGCCGTAGTCCTTGTTGCTGTAGAGCAGGCCCAGGCGGCCGTCGACCTCGATGCCTTTCAGGTAGTCGTGCACCAGGTCATCGCCCCAGCCGTTGAGTTCGAAGCTGGTGGCGGGCGGGCCATCGGGGAAGCGGAAGAAGCTGCGGTACAGCGGGTGGCTGTTGGGCAGCTTCTGCAGTGCCTTGGGACCAAACAGGCGACCCATCTGCGCCTCGAACGAGGTGGCGAACAGGCCGTCGATATCGTGGTTGCAGTCGTCGACGAAGACGAAGCCGCCATTGCGCACATAGCGCACGAAGTTCTGCCGCTCGGCGGCGTTGAACTCCACCAGCGTGTGCCCGGCCAGGTAGCAGAACGGCGCTTCCAGCATGCGTGGGTCGGCCAGCGCCACCACATGCTCCTGCGGATCCACGCGCAGCGAGGTGTAGTCAATCAGCGAGGTGATCAGGTTGGACGGCATGCGCGCGTCCACGTCCCAGGCACCGGAGTCGTACTGCAGGCGGGTGAACCAGAAGTCGTAGCGCGAACTGCGCGGGCCTGACTGCGCCCAGGCTGGCAGCGCCGCCGCCGAAGCGGCAGCGGCCAACCAGCGCAGGCAGGCCCGGCGATCCATCAGACCGCGTCGGACAGCGAGGTGAAGGTGAAATCGCGCAGCTTCATCGGCGGGATCATCATCACGTAGCTGGATTCATCACCGGCCACGCGCACCGGCTTGCCCAGCTCTTCGATGTTGTTGAGCATGATCACCGGCGATTCGTTGAAGCGGAAGTTCTTCACCGGGTGCTTGATCTGGCCGTTCTCGATGTAGAAGGTGCCGTCGCGGGTCAGGCCGGTCAGCAGCACGGTCTGCGGATCGACCATGCGGATGTACCAGGTACGGGTGACCAGGATGCCCTTCTGGGTGCCGCGCACCAGCTCGGCGGTGCTCTTGTCGCCACCGCTCATCAGCAGGTTGCCCGGCGTTGCCTTGGCGGTCTTGCCCTGCTTCTGCGCCCAGAAGCGCGAGTAGTCCAGGTTGGCGATCTTGCCGTTCTCGATGATCGCCATGCGCTCGCGTGGCATGCCTTCGCCGTCCCACGGCAGCACCGGTGCGTCCGGATGCCACGGATCGGCAATCATGGTCACGCGCGGGTCGTAGACCTGCTCGCCCAGCTTGTTGCCGCCGCCCTTCTTGGACAGGAAGCTGCGGCCTTCATCGGCCGAGCGTGCGCTGAAGAAGTTCATCATGAAGCTGATCAGGCCTGCGGCCGCGGCCGGTTCCAGGATCACCGTGTACTTGCCGGGCTCCAGCGCCTTGGCTTCGGCCGACTCGGTGGCCTTGCGCATGGCGATGCGGATGTCCTGGTCGGCCTTGAAGTCGGCGGCATCCTTCAGGTTGCGGCCGACCCAGCCCGAACCGCGGCCATCTTCGGTACGCACGGTGCAGGTGTAATCGAAGTTGGTGGTGCGCTGGTAGGCGAAGTTGCCGTTGCTGTTGGCGGTGGCCTGGAAGCCCTGGCCGTCTTCGAGGAAGCCAGCGGCGATCAGGCCGTGGCCACGGCACGGGGCGATCGAATCGGCGGCGACCTTGGCGCGGAAGGCCGGATCGATCGCTGCAGTGGATTCGCTGAAGGTCGGGCTGGCGCGATAGCTCTGCTTGCCGATGGCCGGCATGAACTCCGGGTTCTCCGGCGCCAGGCGCGCCAGGTCTTCGGCGCGGCGTACCACGCGTTCCAGCGCGGCATCGTCGAACTCGTTGATCGAGGCGGTACCCACGCGCTTGCCGAAGGCGACGGTGACCGCCAGCTCGGTGTTGTCGACGATGCCACTGGTGGAGACGTTGTTCAGCGCGAAACGGATGTTGCCGCTGATCGCGCCGGCCAGCACGGCGGTGCATTCGTCGGCCTTGGACAGGGCGATGACCTTGTCGAGGATGGCCTTGGCCTGGGCTTCGGTGAAGATACTCATGGTGTAAGGGCTCCTGACCGATCAGCCGAGGCTGCGTGCGGTGTTGATGACGTTGATGCCGTTGAAGCGCGCGGTCGACGAACCGTGCGAGACCGCCGAGACCTGGCCCGGCTGGCCCTTGCCGTCGAAGAACGAACCGCCCAGGCGGTAGTCGCGCTCGTCGGCCACGGCGGTGCAGGCGTTCCAGAACTCCGGTGTGCGGATCTGGTAGGCCACGTCTTCCAGCATGCGGGTGATCTGGCCGTTCTTGATCTCGTAGAACAGCTGGCCGCCGAACTGCGCGTTGTAGCGCTGCTGGTCGATCGAGAACGAACCATCACCGATGATGTAGATGCCGTTCTCCACGTCCTTGATCAGGTCCGGCACGCTCAGCGGCTTCTTGCCCGGTGCCATCGACACGTTGGCCATGCGCTGGAACTGCACGCTGGACCACGAGTCGGCGTAGCAGCAGCCGTCGGACTCGGTCTTGCCGAGGATGTGGGCCTGGTCGCGGATGGTCTGGTAATCCACCAGTTTGCCGTTGCTGATCAGGTCCCAGCGCTTGCACTTCACGCCTTCATCGTCGTACGCCACCGCACCGAGGCTGCCCGGCTGGGTCTTGTCGGCGAAGATGTTGACCAGCTCGCTGCCGTACTGGAAATGCTGCTCGCGCTTGTCCAGGGTGGCGAAGCTGGTGCCGGCGTAGTTGGCTTCGTAGCCGAGCACACGGTCCAGCTCCAGCGGGTGGCCGATCGACTCATGGATGGTCAGCCAGGTGTGCGACGGGTCGAGCACCAGATCGTACTTGCCCGGCTTCACCGACGGGGCCTTCAGCTTTTCCTGTGCCTGCTTGGCGGCGGCGATGGCATCTTCCTTCATGTTGTAGGAAGAGCTGTAGTTGACCACGCCATTCGGGCTGACCACCTTGCCGGCAGCCGCGCCGTCCAGATACTCGTAGCCCAGGCCCATCGGCGAGGACAGGCCTTCGCGGGTACGGAACTTGCCGCTGGACTTGTCGATGGCGGTGATCGTCATCGGTGCCCAGATGCGGTGCACGTCCTGGTCGATATAGGAACCATCGGTGGAGGCGAAGTACTTCTGCTCGTTGACCAGGAACAGCATCGAGTTGACGAAGCTGGCACCGGCGCCCATCGCCGCAGCGTTGACGTCCAGCAGCAGGCCGACCTTGTCCTTGATCGGCACTTCCATCGCATTCTTGCGGATAGGCGTGCGCCAGCTCACCTCACCCACGCCCGGCGCCTTGGCCAGCTGTACCGGTGCGGTCTGCACGCCGGCATTGGCCTTGGCGATTGCTGCGGCCTGCTGCGCGGCCTTGGCTACATCGGCCGTACCCAGCGCATTGGTGGCGGCGAAGCCCCAGGCACCGTTGACGATCACGCGGATGCCCACGCCGGTGGACTCGGTGTTCACCACGTTCTGCACCTTGTCCTCTCGGGTGATCACGAACTGCCGCAGGTAGCGGCCGATGCGCACGTCGCAGTAGGTGGCACCGGCCTGGCGGGCAGCGGCCAGTGCTGCATCGGCCAGGCGCTTCTTCAGCCCCAGGTCCAGCGTGCTCTGCAGTTGTTCAGCGGCAATCGCCTTGCCGAAGAAGGAGGGCACGATCAGCCCGCCCGCGGTAAGCCCGGTCAGGGCCAGGAAGTCACGTCTTTGCAAGGCTGCTCTCCATGTCGAAGGATGGGTGGCTCAAGCGCCGAGACTGCGCGCGGTGTTGATGATGTTGATGCCGTTGAAGCGGGTGGTGGACGAACCGTGCGAGACCGCCGAGACCTGGCCGGGCTGGCCCTTGCCGTCGAAGAACGAACCGCCCAGGCGGAAGTCACGCTCGTCGCAGATCGCAGTGCAGGCATTCCAGAATTCCGGCGTACGGATCTGGTAGGCCGCATCCTCGACCATGCCGGCGATCTTTCCGTCCTTGATCTGGTAGTACAGCTGGCCGCCGAACTGCGCGTTGTAGCGCTGCTGGTCGATCGAATACGACCCACGGCCGTGGATGTAGATGCCGTTCTCCACGTCCTTGATCATGTCTTCGACGCTGAGCGGCTTTTTGCCCGGCGCCAGCGAGACATTGGCCATGCGCTGGAACTGCACGCTGGACCAGGAATCGGCGTAACTGCAGCCATGCGAGGCATCGCGGCCGAGGATGTGGGCCTCATCGCGGGTGGCCTGGTAATCGACCAGGATGCCGTCGCGCACCAGATCCCAGCGCTGGGTCTTCACGCCTTCGTCGTCGTAGCCGACCGCACCGAGGCTGCCCGGTTGGGTCTTGTCGGCGAAGAAGGTGACGATGTCGCTGCCCCAGCGGAAACCGGCATCGCGCTTGTCCAGCGTGGCGAAGCTGGTGCCGGCGTAGTTGGCTTCGTAGCCGAGCACGCGGTCCAGCTCCAGCGGGTGGCCAACGTTCTCGTGGATGGTCAGGAACAGGTTGGACGGGTCCAGCACCAGGTCGTACTTGCCCGGCTTCACCGACGGCGCCTTCAGCTTCTCGCGCGCGTGGCGGGCGGCGGCGATGGCGTCCTCGACCGGGTCGTAGGAATCGCGGTAGGCGGTGATGCCACCGGGCAGCTGCACCTTGCCGCGCGCATCGCCATCGAGGAACTCGTAGCCCATGCCCATCGGCGAGGACAGGCCGGCACGAGTGCGGAACCTGCCGCTGGCCTTGTCGATGGCGGTGGCAGTGAACGGCAGCCAGATGCGATGGATGTCCTGGTCGATGAACGAGCCGTCGCTGGAGGCGAAGTACTTCTGTTCATTGACCAGGAACAGGGTGGAATTGATGTAGTCGGCGCCCGCATTCAGCGCGGCGGCGTTGAGTGCCAGCAACAGCTCGACCTTGTCCTGGATCGGCACCGCCATCGCGTTCCTGCGCACCGGGGTCTGCCAGCGCACCTCGCCCACCGACGGCGTCGGTGCCAGCTGCACCGGCCGGGTCTGGATGCCGGCGTTGGCGCGGGCAATCGCTGCGGCCTGCTCGACCGCTGCGCGCACGGCAGCCTCGGTCTGCTGGTGGGTAGCGGCAAAGCCCCAGGCGCCGTTGACGATCACCCGCACGCCGACACCGGACGATTCGCGGTTGGTCACATTGCCGACCTGGTGCTCGCGGGTGATGACCGACTGGTTGAGATAGCGGCCGATGCGCACGTCGCAGTAGCTGGCCTTGGCTGTGCGTGCGGCGGCGAGCGCAACGTCCGCCAGGCGTCTGCGCTGGGCGGTATCGACCGGGGCGAGCAGCTGCTCGGCGGCGATGGCACGGGAATGCGGCAGCAGCAGGCCCGCCAGGCCCAGACCGGAAAAAGCCAGGAACTCACGTCGTTGCACAGCGTTTCTCTCTCTCGCTTGCGTGCGGTTGGCAACGGGCCGGACCGATCACGTCAACTCCTCGACTTTCGCCAGCGCGGCGCGTCCGGGCAAGTGACTGCAGTCATGGTTGGGTGGGTTTCGGCAGGGCTTGCAGCCCTGCACCTGCTCAATGCAACGGCAACGGCAACGGCCAAAGCCAGAGCGGCATTCCGTGGGTTGGTGGGGCGGTGTCGGACTGCGGGGACGCCGCAAGTACGTCCCTGTAGGCTTGGCAGCCGCATCCATGCGGCTGACACCCCGCAATCCGACACCGCCCCACCTTCGACAGGTTCACTCGGCTGTTGGTAGGTGTCGACCTTGGTCGACACGTCTGTCAGATATCGAAATGTATCCGGGGTCAGAGCCGTTCTCCTGCGGAAAACGGATCTGACCCCAAGAGCCGTTCCGACAGACCGCAGAAAACTGTCGAAGGCGGGGTGGGTCCGGTTGCGGGGGCGTGAGCGCCATGGATGGCGCGACCGAGCCTCCATGGGTGAGGGCGCTTTGCTTGCGAAGCACCGCTTCGCAAGCGCCCGAACGCACAGCCGCCAGCGGCTGGGCCGGACCCCGGAGGGGGATTCACGGCGTCCCCCGCAACCGGATCCACCCCGCCATCCCACAGGAAGCCCGCTGTTGCTGTTGCTTTGGCTGTTGCCGTTGCTCCGGCTTCGGCGGGTGCAGGGCGCCGAAGCCCTGCCGAGCAACACCCCCTCGTGCACAATGGGGCCGACCCCGCCTGGACACCGTCCCTGATGTCGAGCAAGCCGTATTCAGAAGCCTGCGAGCGCAACCGCGAACCCATCGCCACCGCACTCGACCCGTGGATGGGCGACCGCCATCGGCTGCTGGAGATCGGCAGTGGCACCGGCCAGCACGCGGCGTTCTTCGCCGAGCGCTGGCCGTGGCTGCGCTGGCAGCCCAGCGACCATCCGGACCATCTGCCGGGCATCGAGGCCTGGCGCGCGGAGGCGGCGTTGCTGAATCTGCTGCCGCCGGTGGCACTGCAGGTGGAACTACCCCCGGCGCCGGGCCTGTCGTTGCCCGAGGGCAGCACGTTCGATGCCGCATTCAGTGCCAACACGTTGCACATCATGGGCTGGGAGCATGTGCAGGCGCTGTTCGCCGCGCTGCCGTCGGTGCTGCGGCATGGTGCGCTGCTGGCGGTGTACGGCCCGTTCAACTACGGCGGTCGCTACACCAGCGACAGCAATGCGCAGTTCGATGTCTGGCTGAAGACGCGCGACCCGCGCAGCGGCATCCGCGATGTGGAAGCGGTGCAGGCGCTGGCGGCGGACAACGGCTTCACCCGCCTGGGTGATGTGGCGATGCCGGCCAACAACCGGTTGCTGCTGTGGCGGCTGGGGTGATCAGGCGTCCGGCGACATGCTGGAAAGGCGTGCCGCCGCAGCGCGCAGCCCGTTGAAAATGGGTTCGGACACGTTTACGGGGAAATCACTTGGGAGCTGACGCGTGACCTGCTCGATGGCGGGTTCGACGGCTGCGATCAGCGCTTCGATCCACGGCTCCGCACCATCAGCGACACCACAGGCGCGTGCGGTTTCGTTCCAATGGCGTCGTCGCACAAGGTGCAGCTTCCGGTGGCGATTCTTGCCCTGGACGGACATGGCGAGCTGTGCATTCCGCGGGTCGAGCTGGTTTGGCCCCCTACCCAGGATGGGATGCACCGACAATACGTCGTAGACGGGTGTCAGGCGGAAGCGTCCACCGGCTTCGAGGTAAACACTGAAGTTCTTGGCATGTCCATCGGTTGCAGCCAACATCCAGAAAAGAATCTGCGTCTTGAAGAAGGTCGCCCGATCCTCGAAATGCTCGGATTGTCGAAGCAGATCCATGATGGTCACGATGCCTGGGCCGCCATCGGATTCATACTTCCTGGCAGCGGGCAGACCGAAGACCTGGCACATGTCTTCCTGCGGCAGCCGCAGCCACCATCGGCGATCCGCAGAAAGGCGGCGGTCGAATCGCTCCACAATAAGCGCGCGTTCGTCCTTGAAGCGTCCCATCTGCGTATTCGCAACGGGGATTCCAAAGGCGGAAAGCAGTTGCATGCACAGCCATTCGTTCTCGACGGATTGGTGCATGTCCGCCCGCATGTTGCCCACAATGCCAAGCGGCAGCTTGAAGATGTGGGTGGATGGGGTACTGCCGGTAGGAATGCACCACTGGCCAGCATGCAGCAGAAGTCCCGTCTTCTCCTGCGCACCGGCGATGGATATGCGGAACGCATCATCACTGGTGGGTGCGCCAGGTAGATTCCCTGCCGTCACCTGACGCAGGATCGCAGCGACGCCTGATTCGTCCAACGCTTCGCACGTAATCTGCTGGATGTCCCCCGGTGTATGCGAAAGCGGCAGCAGTTGCACTGCGCCGACGCAATCCCGGCCAATGGCTTCGAGAAGATCGAACGTGTCGCTGCTGCGCGTGGAGAACCTGTCGCGGATCCGGTTGCGGATGACGGCGTTGTCGGGAAGAAGGTTGTCGAAGTAGTTGTTGACGACATCGCCCCGATGGCTCTCACCCTCCGGGAGCAGGGGCAGTGAGAGTGACAACGGCCGGGACTGGGCGGAGCTGATCCACGAGTCGACGTACGAAAGCCGGGAAGAGCCGCTCCGGGCATCATCCCAGAGCGCGACCTCGACACCATTCATCCAGACCCGCAGCGTACCCATGGCTCACCACTCCAACGTTGACGTTGTCTCCGGGGGGCTTCGCTGCTGCAATCTGACTTCCAGACCCAGCACTGCCCAGACCCGCATCAGCCGTTCGAAGCTTGCCGATGCCGGGTCGCGCTCCAATGCGCCTACTGCCTGGCGGCTTATGCCGAGCTGTGCCGCCAACTGCGCCTGGCTCAGGCCCGCCTGGCGCCTGAACGCACGCATCAGCGGTGCCAGTTGTTGAGGTGTCCTCACCGTGTGCAGCGGCCTGTCCATATCGGCAGTCCCCTAGAAAGTGACCGTACGCGAACGTGTACGCAAAGGATAGGTTGCATTACCACAAGCAACCTATCTCTTTCCTTCGCTGGAGGCAATCTATCGATTGCTATTTCAATATGCAATCAATAGGTTGCTTTCGTGCCGTCAGCGGTGCTCAAGCCACCTGCACGATGTGCAGCGCCTTCGGGTTCCGCCACTGCGCCAGCAGGGCGGCTTCGCGCGCCTTGGCCTGCTCGAAATGCGCTTCCTTGACGTGGCCGAAGCCGCGGATGTGCTCGGGCACGCTGGCGATCTCCACCGCCAGCGCCAGGCGGTCGTCATCCAGGCCGTCCAGCAGCAGCTGCACGGTGGCCTCGTAATCGCCGATCAGCTTGCGCTCCATGCGGCGTTCCTCGGTGCGACCGAACACATCAAGCCGGCCGCCGCGAAGGAACTTCAGCTTGGCCAGCAGGCCGAAGGCCTTGAACATCCACGGGCCGTATTCCTTCTTCAGCAACCGGCCCTGCTCGTCCTTCTTGGCGAACAGCGGCGGTGCCAGGTGGAAGCGCAGCTGGTAATCGCCCTCGAACTGCTGCTGCAGGCGGCGCTGGAAGTCGCCGCTGGTATACAGGCGGGCCACTTCGTACTCGTCCTTGTAGGCCATCAGCTTGAACAGGTAACGGGCTACGGTCTCGGTCAGCGCGGTGGAACCGCCGATGCGGTCGGCTTCGGCGGCGCGCACGCGCTCGACCAGGCTGCGGTAGCGGTTGGCGTAGGCAGCGTCCTGGTACTCGACCAGGAACGAGGCGCGGCGCTCGATCATTTCATCCAGCGAGCGCGACAGGCGTGCATCGTCCAGCGGCAGGAATGCCACGTCGCCACCGTGCGAGGGCAGGCCACGCAGTTCGCGTTCGTCGCCGGTGTTGCGCGGTGCGGCGGTGGCGCCCCATTCGTTGCCCTCCCACTCGCCCGGCGGCAGCGGGTGCAGCGGGCCCGGGGTGGATTCGGTATCGGTGTGGCGGTTGCGCACCAGGCCGGCGGCCTGCTGCACGGCCTGCGGGTCGACCACGGCCAGGCGGCCCCAGGCGAAGGCCTGCTGGTTCATCGCCACGGCCGCACCGTTGAGTTCGATGGCGCGCATCAGCGACTCGAACGACAGCGGCACCAGGCCCTGCTGCCACGCATAGCCGAGGATGAACAGGTTGGCGGCGATGGCATCGCCCAGCAGCGCGGTGGCCAACTGGGTGGCATCGAGCAGCAGCGGCTCCTGGCCGCCCAGGGCTACGCGCACACCGGCGATGATGTCGGCGGCGGGGAACTGCATGTCCGGACGGGTGGTGAACGTGCCCGGCATCGCTTCGTAGGTGTTCAGCACCACTTGCGAACGGCCGGCGCGCACCTTCGAAAGCGCCCAGTAGTCGTTGACCACCACCATGTCGCAGCCCAGCACCAGGTCGGCTTCACCGGCGGCGATGCGCACGGCGTGGATGTCATCCGGGCGGCGTGCGATGCGGATATGCGTGGTCACCGCGCCACCCTTCTGCGCCAGGCCGGTCTGGTCGAGCACGGTCGCGCCCTTGCCTTCCAGGTGGCCGGCCATGCCCAGCAGTGCGCCGATGGTCACCACGCCGGTACCGCCGACGCCGGTGATCAGGATGTTCCAGGGTTGTTCCAGCGTGCCGCGGATGGTTGGTGCCGGCAGATTGTCCAGCAGGGTGGAGGCATCGCGCTTGCTGCCCTTGCGCGGCTGGCCACCGTGTACGGTGACGAAGCTCGGGCAGAACCCGTTCACGCACGAATAGTCCTTGTTGCAGTTGGACTGGTCGATCTCGCGCTTGCGCCCGAACTCGGTTTCCTTCGGCAGCACCGACACGCAGAAGCTCTTCTTGCCGCAGTCGCCGCAACCCTCGCAGACCAGCGAATTGATCAGCACCCGCTTCTGCGGATCTTCCAGCTTGCCGCGCTTGCGGCGGCGACGCTTCTCGGTGGCGCAGGTCTGTTCGTAGATCAGGATCGAAACACCCTTCACCTCGCGCAGGCGCTTCTGCACCTCATCCAGCTCGCTGCGGTCGTGGAACTCGACGTCGCTGGGGAAGTGCTCGCGCTGGCCGGTCCACTTGCCGATGTTGTCCGACAGCACCACGATGGTGTGGATGCCTTCGGCGCGCATCTGCTTTGCGATGTCGGGCACGCTCAGCGGGCCGTCCACCGGCTGGCCGCCGGTCATCGCCACCGCGTCGTTGTAGAGGATCTTGTAGGTGATGTTGACGCCGGCGGCGACCGCCTGGCGGATCGCCAGCGAGCCGCTGTGGAAATAGGTGCCGTCGCCCAGATTCTGGAATACGTGCGGGGTGTCGGTGAACGGCGCCTGCCCGGCCCAGGTCACGCCTTCGCCGCCCATGTGGGTGAAGGTGTCGGTGCTGCGGTCCATCCAGGTCACCATGTAGTGGCAACCGATGCCGGCCAGCGCCCGCGAGCCTACCGGCACCTGGGTAGAGGTGTTGTGCGGGCAGCCCGAGCAGTAGTGCGGTACGCGCGGGAAGCTGGCGCGCGGCAACGCAAGCTCGGCTTCCTTCTCCTGCATCCACTGCAGGCGCTGCTCGATCGATTCGTTGTTGAAGAACTTCTGGATGCGGCGACCGATCACGCCGGCGATGGTGGCCGGCGTCAGCTCACCGGTGGACGGCAGGATCCATTCGCCGCTTTCATCGTACTTGCCGACGATGGACGGGCGCTGGCCCCAGCTGGCCGGCCAGTTGAAGAACTGTTCCTTCATCTGGCGCTCGATGAAGGCACGCTTCTCCTCCACCACGATGATGTCTTCCAGGCCCTGCGCGAAGCGCGCAATGCCCTGCGGTTCCAGCGGCCAGGTCATGCCGACCTTGTACACGCGGATGCCGATGTCGGCGCACGCGGCTTCGTCCAGGCCCAGGTACTCCAGCGCCTGCAGCACGTCCAGGTAGCTCTTGCCGGTGGTGACGATGCCCAGCCGCGCGCGCGGCGCATCCATCACCACCTTGTCGATGCCGTTGGCGCGGGCAAAGGCCTGTGCGGCCTTCACCGCATAGCGGTGCAGGCGCATTTCCTGGTCCAGCGGCGGGTCTGGCCAGCGGATGTTGAGGCCACCCGACGGCATCTCGAAGTCTTCCGGCAGCACGATGCGGCGCGCCATCGGATCGACCTCGACCGAGGCCGACGATTCCACCGTCTCGGCGATCGTCTTGAAGCCGACCCAGCGGCCGGTATAGCGGCTCATCGCCCAGCCCAGCAGGCCCATGTCGAGGATGTCCTGCACGCCGGCCGGGTTCAGCACCGGCATCATCGCGCTGACGAACTCGTCCTCGCTGCCGTGCGGCAGCGTCGAGCTGCGGCAGGCATGGTCGTCGGCAGCCAGCGCCAGCACGCCGCCGTAGCGCGAGGTGCCGGCGGCATTGGCGTGCTTGAACACGTCGCCGCAGCGGTCCACGCCCGGGCCCTTGCCGTACCACATGCCGAACACGCCCTGCACGTTGGCGCCGGGGAACAGGTTGGTCTGTTGCGTGCCCCACACCATGGTGGCGCCCAGATCCTCGTTCAGGCCCGGGGTGAACTTCACCTTGGCTGCTTCAAGGTGCTTGCGCGCGCGCCACAGCTCCAGGTCGAAGCCACCCAGCGGGCTGCCACGGTAGCCGCTGACAAAGCCGGCGCTGTCGATGCCTTCGGCGGCGTCGCGCAGCCGCTGCATCAGCGGCAGCCGCACCAGCGCCTGCACGCCACTCAGATAGATCCGCCCCTCGCTGCGGGTGTACTTGTGGTCGAGCGTGTAATCACGGTCGAGCAGGTCGGCGGACGAGGGCGAAGTGAGTTGCGCGGTACTGGTCATGGCTGGCCCGGTAGGATCGGCTGGCACCGGCCGCGTGCAGGCACGCGGCGGGAAAGGCGCGAATTGTAGCAGCGGGGCCGCGAGGCCCCGGCACTCGCGCCCGCGGCGGTGCTGGGGTTAGGATCGGGGAGAGAGAGGGAGGCTGCAGTTGCGGCCTGGGGAGAAGGGATGTCAGTTCCAGGAAAGATCCTGGCCAGCGTGCTGCTGGCCTCGGGAGTGGCCACTGCGTGGGCCGCGCCGGCCGTGCCGGCACCACAGGAGTTCTACTTCGACAACGACCTGGCGGCAACGCCGATGGTGGCGGTGCAGGGCGAGGGCGATGAGCTGGTGGCCCAGCTGGTCAAGCTGCGTGAGCGCGGCCGCCGCGCGGTGGAAGCGACGGTGCAGCTGGCATCGGTGGCCGGCGCGCAGGGCCGTGGCGAGCTGGCCGAGCAGCTGTATGGCGAGGCGATGAAGGAGGCGCCGGCACAGAGCAGCAGCGGCCGCAGCGTGCGCTGGAACTACGGTTGGGACCTGCTGCGCCAAGGCAAGCCGGAGGCGGCGCTGGAACAGTGGCTGGTATCGGCCAGCAACGCCCGTACGAAGCCCACCTGGGTGCCACCGACCTATGCGTTGGCATTGTGGCGGATGGGGCAGAAGCAGGAGGCGGTGCAGTGGTATGCGGCTGCGGTACGCACCGAGCCGACGCAGTGGAGTACCACGGCCAACTATGGGCAGCTGCTGCCGCAGTGGCGTGAGGATGAGCGCGCGTCGCTGGCCGAGGTGCAGCAGGCCTGGGCGGCCGCACCACCTGCCTGGCCCTGAGGGAAGGGGTTCGGCCGGGTTGCACCCGGCACCCGCAGAGGCAACAGCTGAAGCAACAGCAACAGCCGAAGCAACAGCGGGCTTCCTGCGGGATGGCGGGGCACTGTGGGTTTGCGGGGCCGCCGTAAACCCGTCCTGGGGGCTTGGTCGCCGCATCCATGCGGCTCACACCCCGCAAACCCACAGTGCCCCGCCTTCGACAGATTCCGGCAGCTGTTGGTAGGTGTCGACCTTGGTCGACACGGTAGATCCACGCCATGCGTGGATGAATCTGTATCGGAATCGACTATTCGATATCTGATCGAAATGCAGCCGAGCGTGGGCTCGGCTCTACAAAGAGCGGCCGGCCAAGCGCTTTTGCCTTTGCTTCTGCTCTTCTTTTTTCTTTTCCGTGGCGGACGCACTCGGAAATTGTCAGAGGCCGGGCGGGATGGGTTCGCGGGGGTGTCCGCGGCATGGATGCCGCGGCCAAGCCCCCATGGACGGGTTGACGGCGTCCCCCGCGAATCCATCCCGCCCGGCCAAGCGCGGCTTTTGATGTTCACAGTCAACCAGCCGCCACGAGGGGCTGCGCCGTTCGCTGGAAACCCCTCAGTCGTCCGCGGAAACCGTCCGCCCCGACGCCCACGCACGCAGTGCTTCTACCTGCTCTGCCATCAGCACCGACAGCGGTCGGGTGGCGCGGATCTCGTTCATCAGCAGCTCGGTGTCCAGCGGCCGGCCTTCGGCGTGTGCCGCATACAGGCCAGCCACGATCGCCTGCTCGATCTCGGCGCCGGAGAAGCCATTCGCGGCCGCCGCCAGCGCGGGCAGTGCGAAGTCGTCGGCGTTGAGCTGGCGCCGGCCCAGGTGCAGCCGCAGCAGTTCCACGCGCACGTCGGGCGAGGGCAGATCGACGAAGAAGATCTCGTCGAAGCGGCCCTTGCGCAGCAGCTCGGCGGGCAGCTCGTGCACCTGGTTGGCGGTGGCGACGATGAACACCGGCGCTTTGCGTTCGGCCATCCAGGTCAGCAGGTAACCGAGTACACGTCGTGACACGCCGCCGTCCTCGCCTCCGCTGGCCAGGCCTTTCTCGATCTCATCCATCCACAGCACGCACGGCGCCAGCTGCTCGGCCGAGGCCAGCGCCTGGCGCAGGTTGGCCTCGGTCTCGCCGTGGTACTTGTTGTACAGCGCGCCCACGTCCAGGCGCAGCAGGGGCACGCCGAAGCCGGCGGCGGTGGCCTTGGCCAGCATCGACTTGCCACAGCCCTGTACACCCAGCAGCAGCATGCCGCGCGGCGGGTCCAGCCCGGCCGGGGCGGAGCCGGCAATGAAGGCCACGCGCCGCTGGTTGATCCAGCGCTTGAGCCGGTTGGCGCCGGCCACATCGCCGAAGCGCGCGCTGTCATGTTCGAAGAACAGGTGGCCGCTGCGGTTGAGCAGCTCGAACTTCAGCCGCGCCAGCTGTGGCAGGTCGTCGTCGCGCAGTGCGCCGTCGGCGTAGATCAGCTGGCGCGCGATGCGCCGGGCATCGACCAGGCTCAGGCCCTGCAGGTTCTTCAGGATCTTCTTGACCGCTTCGCTGTCGACTTCAACCCGGCGGCCGCCATGCTCGCGCGCATAGGCGTCGGCCTCCTCGCGCAGCATCTTCAGCAGGGCATTGGCATCGGGCAGGCGCGGGTTGAAGCGCACCGCCAGTGCTTCCAGCTCGGCCGGCAGTTCCACCTTGGCGCCGATCAGCACCAGCACGTGCGGCTCGCTGTGGCGGCGCTGGATCAGGTCGCGCAGGGCGCGCTGGTGGCTGGCATAGCCCAGGTAGGGGTGGAAATCGAGCAGCAGGTAGACGCCGCGTTGGTCGGCCTGGCGGATCATCTGCAGGGCCGCGCTGGCATCGGGCGGCCCGACCGGCGGGTCTTCGCTGTCCAGGTCGATCCGGCGCAGACCCTCGGTGATCGACCAGCGGTGCAGCGCCCGCCAGACGTGCATCAGCGTCTGCCGGAACAGCTCTACGATGCGACCCTCGTCCTGGGTCTCGATGACGATCAGTGGGGTATTGGCGCGGATCAACGCGCTCAGGTCCTGCAGTTCGCTCATGCCGGTTCGATCCCTCGGGGGCGCCACGATAGCAAAGGCGATGGCCGCTGGTTCAGCACGACGCTACCTCCCGTCACCATCACCGGTGTACGCTCGGGGCACGTACCCGGAAGCGAGGCTGGCATGAAGACGATCCTGGTGGCCGGTTCCAAGGGCGGGGTGGGCAAGACCACCGTCGCCACCCACCTGGCCGCGTACGCGGCATTGCAGGGCAAGGCCACGGTGATTGCCGATGCCGACCCGCAGGGTTCCAGCACCCGCTGGGCACAACGCCGTGCCGGGCTGGAAAGCGCGGTGCTCCCCATCGACGTGTATCGGAAGAAGCAGTGGGCGCAGAAGCTGCCCGACGGCACCGACACCGTCATCATCGATGCGCCGGCCGGTGCCCTCGCTGACGATATTCCCCATTTCCTCGACGCTGCCGACGCGGTGGTGGTACCGGTGCTGCCCTCGGCGCTGGACATCGAAGCGATCGTCGGCTTCCTCAACAGCCTGGCCCAGAACCCGCGCGTGCACAGCCGCAAGCTGCCGGTGGGGCTGGTGCTCAACCGTACCAAACCATGGACCCAGACCTCGCAGCAGGCGCTGCAGATGCTGGGTGAATGGCCGTACCCGGTGGTCGCGCAGCTGCGCGACAGCCAGAGCTATGTGGTCATGACCGGCCTGGGCCGCAGCCTGTTCGACTACCGCTCGGCCCAGGTGCGCGAGCACCAGGCCGACTGGGAGCCGCTGCTGTCCTGGCTGAAGCTTTGATGCCTGCGTCACTCTTTCTGCTGCATCCTCTTCTTCATGGAAACCCGCGATGCGTGAACTGATCCTGCTGCGCCATGCCCATGCCGAACCGGCTACCCCCGGCCAGGCCGACCTCGACCGGCCGTTGTCGCCGGTGGGGCTCGCCGAAGCCGAAGCCGCCGGCAAGTGGCTGAAGGAGAACAACCTGCTGCCGGACTGCGTGCTGTGCTCACCGGCGCGGCGCACCCGGGAGACCCTGGAAGCCGTGCTCGGCACCATCGGCTATGTCGAGAAGCGCCTGGAAGACCGCATCTACGAGGCCACCCCCGGCACCCTGGCGGCGCTGGTGGACGACCGCCGTGACCTCGACCGGGTGCTGATCGTCGGCCATAACCCCGGCCTGGAGCGCCTGGTGGCGTTGATGACGGAAGGCACCAGCAGCGACTATCGCGGCATGCCGCCGGCCGGCATTGCCGTGCTCGGCTTCCCGCGCGAGGCCTCGATCGAGCCGGGCGTGGCCAGCCTGAACGCGTTCTGGTGGCCGTGATCCAATGAGCCTGGCGCGGCGCAGCCGCTTTCTGCTGCCCGTGCTGCTGGCTTCCGGCGCGGCCTGGGCTGCCGCGCCACCGCCAACGCCCTTGCCGCCGGTGGTCGCTGAAGCGCACCGGGTCCTGCACCTGGATACCCAGCGCTCGCAGATCGGTTTCGAGGTGCGCACCCGCTTCGGGCAACGCATCGAAGGCCTGTTCCCGCACTTCGAGGGTCGCATCGAGATCCTCTCCGACGGCCGCCATCAGGTGCACCTGAAGATGTTCACGCGTTCGGTCGAGATCCCCGGCAAGGCGCGCTACACCGGCTGGATGCGCGGCGAGGAGTTCTTCGACGCAGGCCGCCACCCGGTGGTCGAGTTCGACTCGCTGCCGTACTGGCCGGAGACCGTGGAAGACGGGGGCGACATCAACGGGCGGCTGACCCTGCGCGGGATCAGCCACCCCGAGACACTGAAGGTCGAGAAGGCGGATTGCGCCCGACCCGGCTATGATTGCGACGTCGTCAGCCGCGGTACCGTGCAGCGAGGCCGGTATGGAATGGACAGCTGGCAGCTTGCCTTGAGTGACCGAGTGACCTTCGTATTGCGAGCGCGCCTGAGCGAGGCGCCGAAACCGTGAACCTCCTGCTGCGTGTACTGGCGCTGGCAACCGTGTTGCTGGGCAGCGGTTGTGCATCGCTGTCCAATGCCGAGCGCGACCGCGCCGAAGCGATCGCCGTGCAGGCGCGCTCGATCCAGGTCGACTGTCAGCGCGCCGACCGCTGCGCACAGGATTCGCCGCTGCGGGCGTTGGCCGGCCGGGCGTTCACCGAATCCACCCCGGAGCAGCCGCGCCACTACGCCACCCTGCTGGACGAGGGGGAGGGCGCCCTGGTGGCGCGCCTGAACCTGCTGCGCAGTGCCACCCGCAGCATCGACCTGCAGACCTACATCTTCGACAAGGACGACAGCGCGCGGCTGGTCATCGACGAACTGCTGGCCGCGTCGCGGCGCGGGGTGAAGGTGCGGGTGCTGATCGACCAGCTCTCGGCGATCTCCGACCTGCAGATCCTCGGCGCATTGTCCGGCGCCCACCAGAACTTCCAGCTGCGGGTCTACAACCCGACCTTCGGCAAGGCCCGGCTGAACTACTTCGATTACGCCGGCAGCGTGCTGTGCTGCTTCCGTCGCTTCAACCAGCGCATGCACAACAAGCTGCTGGTGATCGACGATGCGATCGGCGTGGTCGGCGGCCGCAACTACCAGGACGACTATTACGACTGGGATCGCGAGTACAACTTCCGCGATCGCGACGTCATGATCGCCGGCCCGGAAGCACGGGCGATGGCGGCCAACTTCGATGCGTTCTGGCGCGCCAAGCGCAGCGTGCCGGCCGAGCGCCTGAATGACGTGGGCCGCACCCTGCTGCGCGAAGGCGTGCCGGTGCTGCCGCCCGCCACGTTCCGCCGCCCGGAGCGGGTGCAGCGGGTCAGCGCTGAAGCCAATGACATGGAGTTCGTCACCCGTTCCTTCGTGGATACCGCGCTGCCGGTGGCCTCGGTGCGCTACGTCGCCGACCTGCCGCGCAAGCACCGCCGCGAGAAGGCCGATGCCCCGCTGGCCGGCCAGCACGTGACCGAGCCGCAGCTGGATGCACTGATCGCCGGCGCGCAGAAGGAAGTGATCCTGCAGACGCCGTACCTGGTGCTGTCCAAGCCGGCGCAGAAGCTGTTCCGCGAGCTGCGCAAGCGCCCGCAGCCGCCGCGCGTGGTGGTGTCCAGCAACAGCCTGGCGGCCACCGACAACCCGATCGTGTATGCGCTGTCGTACAAGTACAAGCGACGCAACATGCGCGAACTGGGCTTCAACATCTTCGAGTACAAGCCGTTCCCGCTGGATGCACCGGTCGACTACCGCAATCTGCTGCCCGACCCGATCGCCGCGCCCGGAGGCGACGACGACGGCGGGCGCAATCCGCTGATCGGCGGCAGCGCCGCTGGCAGCAATGCCGGTGGTGGCAGCGACGGGGATCTGGCCGCGCCCCGCAAGCAGGTGGCGGTGCATCATCCGCGTACCGGCAGTGCCTACCAGAACGCGCGCGAACGTCGCCGCGCCGCCGGCAGCGAGGTGGAAACGCGCCTGCTGCGCACCGAGACGCGTCCGTCGTTCCTGGGCAGCAAGGCGGTCAACAAGCCGTTGCCGGTCACCCGCAAGGGCGCCCGCATGGGCCTGCACGCCAAGTCGCTGGTGGTCGATCGCCGCATCGGCGTGGTCGGCACCCACAACTTCGATCCGCGCAGCGAGAACTACAACACCGAAGGCGCGGTGATCATCGACGATCCGGTGTTTGCCGAGCAGCTGGCCGAGAGCATCCTGCGCGATACCCATCCGCAGAACTCGTGGACAGTGGCGCCGCGGGCCAAGCCGCCAGTGCTGTCGGGCCTGAACTACAGCGTCGGCAAAGCCTCCGAAGCGCTGCCGATCCTCGACTTCTGGCCGTGGCGCTACGCCACCGACTACGAGTTCAAGCCCGGTCCGGACTGCCCGCAGCCGCTGCCACGGCAGGACCCGGCGTTCCACAACTGCTACGTCGCCGTCGGCGACTTCCCCGAAGTCAACGTCGGCCCGAAGTGGCTGCTGGTGCGCATGCTGACTGCATTCGGCGCCGGCCTCGTTCCCATCCTCTGAAGGTGCCCGCATGACCCAGGTATTCCGCGAAGCCGTTTCCATCGAGCAGCTCAACGCGCTCAGCCGCAACACGGCGATCGAATCCCTCGGCATCGTCTTCAGCGCTGCGGGCGAAGACTGGCTGCAGGCCACCATGCCGGTGGACGAGCGCACCCGGCAGCCGTACGGCATCCTGCACGGCGGTGCCTCGGTGGTGCTGGCCGAGACCCTGGGCAGCAGCGCCGGCAACCTGTGCGTGGATACCGGCAAGCAGATCTGCGTGGGCCTGGAAATCAACGCCAACCACGTGCGCGCCGTGCGCTCGGGCACGGTCACCGGCACCGCCCGCGCGCTGCACGTGGGCCGCAGCACCCAGCTGTGGGAGATCCGCATCGAAGACGAGCAGGGCCGGCTGGTGTGCATCTCTCGGCTGACCCTGGCGGTGGTGGCCGCCGGCCACGGTTGAGCCCCCGGCGGGCGTGTTGACGGCGGCAGAACCCAGCGTTCCCCGCCGATTGCCCCGGTCAATGGCGGTTATGGCCTAAATCGGCTGGCAGCTGCTGCGGCGCTCCGGTATCGTGCGCGGATGACTTCCCCCACTCCGGCCCCCCGTGGCGGCGTGGCGCGTGTGTGCCGTTACCTGTACCGCGTACCGCTGCTGTTGGTCCACATCATCGTGTTCCTGCCGCTGATCCTGATCGGCATGCTCCCGCCGTGGGGCGAGCTGCGCGTGGGCGAGGATACCTTCGGGGCGAAGGTGGTGAACTGGTGGCAGGGCGGCCTGATGTGGATCTTCGGCTTCCGCCTGTCACGGGTGGGCCAGCCCTTGCCCGGTGCCGTGCTGTTCGTCGCCAACCACGTCAGCTGGGTCGACATCTCCATCCTGCACAGCCAGCGCATGATGGGCTTCGTCGCCAAGCGCGAAATCGCCAGCTGGCCGCTGGTCGGTTGGCTCGCTGCGCGCGGGCAGACCATCTTCCACCAGCGCGGCAATACCGAATCGCTCGGTGGCGTGATGCAGGTGATGGCCGATCGCCTGCGTGCCGGCAAGGCAGTAGGCGTGTTCCCGGAAGGGCGCACCCGCGGTGGCCATGAAGTGGGGCCGTTCCATGCCCGCATCTTCCAGGCCGCGGTCGAAACCGGTGTTCCGGTGCAGCCTGTGGCGCTGGTCTATGGGTTCAAGGGTGACGCACAGACCATCGTGGCATTCGGCCCGGGCGAGAGTTTCGCCGCCAATTTCCTGCGCCTGCTGGGTGAGCCGGCGCGGCATACCGAAGTGCATTTCCTGGAGCCGATCGGTACCCAGGACCTGGAAGGCCGTCGACGCATCGCGGAAACCTCGCGCGCGCGCATCGTGGCGGCCATGAGCACCGGCTGAGGGCACGGTGGCCCTGGTCCCGCCACCCGTCCTGGACGCCGGTACACCGACGTTGCATGCGACTGACTACCAGCCGCCGCGCTGGCTGCGCAATCCGCACCTGCAGTCGATGCTCAGCTCCAGCCGCATGCGCCTGCAGCGCGGCCTGCTGCTGCTGGCGGCCACCGGTGCGGTCAGCGAAGAGCTGATCCTCGATGGTGGTGATGGCGTGCGCCTGCAGGGCTGGCACAGCCATGTCGAAGGCCGCGAGCCCAAGGGCATCGCGCTGCTGCTGCATGGCTGGGAAGGCAGTGCCGAATCCAGCTACATGCGCATGGCCGCCGCGCGCATGATCGAGCAGGGCTTCGACGTGGTGCGGCTGAACTTCCGCGACCACGGCAACACCCATCACCTGAACCCCGGCATCTTCCACTCCAATCTCATCGATGAAGTGGTGCACGCCGCGGGCGATATCGCCCAGCGCTGGCCGCAGCTGCCGCTGGTGGCCGCCGGTTATTCGCTGGGTGGCAACTTCGTTCTGCGCCTGGCCCTGCGCGCGCCGGCGGCCGGCGTGCCGCTGCTGCGCGTCGCCTCGGTGTGCCCGGTGCTGGACCCGGCGCTGACGATGGAGAGCATCGAGAACGGCCCGGCGATGTACGACTGGTACTTCCGCCGCAAGTGGGCCGGCTCGCTGCGCCGCAAGCGCGATCTGTTCCCCGAGCTGAGCGACTGCGACGACCGCGTGCTGAAGCTGGACATCCGCGCGCTGACCGCCTGGCTGGTCGAGCGCCACACCAGCTTCGGTTCGCTGCAGGCCTATTTCGACGGCTACTCGATCGCCGGCGACCGCCTGTCGTCCCTGCAGGTACCGGCCGACATCCTGATGGCGCAGGATGACCCGGTGATTCCGTACGCGACCTTCAGCAACTGGCAGCTGCCGCGCCAGGCGCGCCTGGAAACCGCCTGCTGGGGCGGCCACTGCGGGTTCATCGAAAACTGGCGCGGCGACGGCTTCTCCGAGCGCTGGGTGGCGCAGCGCCTGCAGCGGGTGCTGGCGGGCTGAACCGGCACCGGTGCGTGGACCGCTACAATGCGGGTTTGCACTTGAACCGGACCGCCATGCAAGACCAGATCATCCAAGCGTTGCGCCAGAACCAGGCCGACCAGGCCGTGCAGCTGGCCCAGGCGTGGACCCGTGATGAACCCGGCCAGGCCGAAGCCCACCGCTGGCTGGCGCTTGCGCTGCAGCAGCAGGGCAAGGCCGAGGATGCGATGGAGGCGCTGCAGCAGGCGTTGCAGCTGGCCCCCGATGATGCCCAGCTGCACCTGCAGCACGCTGGCCTGCTGCTCGCCCTGCGCCAGTATCAGGGCGCTGACGAAGCGCTGGCACGTACCACCGGGCTTGACCCGAATTCCTTCGCCGCCTATCTGATGCAGGCGCACCTGGCGATCGGCCGCAACGACTTCGATGAAGCCCAGCGCCTGTCCACGCTGGCCTCGCGCGTAGAGCCGGACCACCCGGAACTGCTGACCATCGACGGCATGATCGCGCTGCGCCGCGACGACCCGGATCGTGCGCTGACGCTGCTGTCAGCGGCCAACCAGGCGCAGCCCAACGACACCCGTGTGCTGTACGCACTGGGCTTCGCCTACCTGGGCAAGGACATGCTGGCCTTCGCCGAGCAGGCGTTCCGCCGCGTGCTGGAACTGAACCCGGCCATCAGCTCGCTGCATGGCCTGGTAGTGCAGTTGGCGCTGCGCCAGGGCAACCTGGAGGCGGCTGCCGAAGCGATGCAGATCGCGCTTCAGCAGGAAGGCATGGATACGCCGTCGATGCGTCGCCTGGCCGGTGAACTGTCGCTGCGCGGCGGCCAGCCGCTGCAGGCGTTGGACCATCTGCTGCCGTTGCTGGAATCGATCCCCGACGACCGCCAGGTGCTGCAGCTGCTGCTGATGTCCTGGCAGCGCCTGGGCCGCGAAGACGAGGCCCGCGCGCGCCTGGACGCGGCCCTGGAACAGCATCCGCAGCTGCACGACCTGTGGCTGGCACGCCTGGCCGTGGAAGAAGTCGGCAGCCCGACCGCCGCGGCGACCGTGGAGCGCTGGATGGACGCGATGCCGGGTCATCTGCCGGCACTGGAAGCACGCCTGCGCCTGCATGACATGGTGGGCGAACACGAACAGGCCGAAGCCATCGCCGAACGTATCGTCAGCCTCGAACCGGGCCGCGTCAGTGGCGAAACACGCCTGGTCGAAGGCCTGCTGCAGCGTGATCCGGTTGCCGCGATCGCGCGCGTGCAGGCGCTGATCGACAGGGCGCCGGACGGCCATCGCGCCGACCTGCGTACCTGGCTGGGTGAAATCCAGGACCGCGCTGGCCAGCCGGAACAGGCGCTGCAGACGTGGATGGCGCTGCAGGCCGACCAGGCACCGCAGCGCCTGCCGCTTCCACCGCAGGCCAAGGCGCCGCCGAGCTGGCCGGAGAAGGGCGAGATCGACAGTGATGCCGGCTCCGCGCCGATCTTCCTGTGGGGTGCGCCGGGTTCGGGTGTGGAGCGGGTTGCGACCGGCCTGGCGGCCGCCAGCCCGGTGCTGCGCAGCGACCGCTACACCAGCAATCCGCCGGATGATGCATTCCAGAACTACCACACGCTGCAGGACCTCGCCTCCGGCGTGCTGACCCCGGAGCGGCTGGTGCAGCGCTGGCGCGAGCAGCTGCCGGCGCGTGGCCTGCAGGGCGATGCCGTCATCGACTGGCTGCTGTGGTGGGACAACGCCCTGCTGTGGGCGCTGCGCCCGCAGCTGCCGCAGGGACGACTGGTGCTCGTGCTGCGTGACCCGCGCGACATGCTGCTGGACTGGGTGGCCTACGGCGCTGCCGCTCCGCTGGCGATGACCTCGCTGGCTGAAGCCAGCGAATGGCTGGCGCGCGGGCTGGCGCAGGTTGCCACCCTGCATGAGGAAGAACTGTACCCGCACGTGCTGCTGCGCATCGACCAGATCGGCAATGATCCGCACGCGATGGCCGAGCTGCTGGGACGCCTGTTCGAGCGGCAGATGCCGCCGGCCGCACAGCTGGGCGCACCGCGCTTCCCGCCGGGCCACTGGCGCAACTACCGCGACGTGATGAGCGCCGCCTTTGCCAAGCTCACCCCGATTGCGGTGCGCCTGGGTTACCCGGAAGAGTAAGGAGAAGCCGATGCAACTGAGCAGCCACAGCCTGACCAACGGCGCGCCGATCGACCGCGCGTTCGCTGCCGGCGATGCCACCGGCTTCGCGCCGGACCGCAATCCGCACCTGGCCTGGAACGGTGCACCGGAAGGCACGCGTTCGTTCCTGCTGGTGTGCGTGGACCCGGATGTGCCGACCGTTGCGGAAACGGTCGGCCGCAGCGACATGACCGTGCCGCGCGACCAGCCGCGCTGCGACTTCGTGCACTGGGTGATGGCCGATATTCCGGCCTCGGTGCAGGAGATCGCCGCCGGCAGCTGCAGCGATGGCTTCGTGGTGAAGGGCAAGACCGCACCGGCTGGCCCGGCGGGCAGCCGCCAGGGCCTGAACGACTTCACCGGCTGGTTTGCGGGCAACCCGGACATGGCCGGCGATTACCTGGGCTATGACGGCCCCTATCCGCCGTTCAACGACGAACGCGTGCACCGCTATTTCTTCCGCGTGTTCGCGCTGGATGTGGCCTCGCTGGCGCTTCCGGCGCGCTTCACCGCCGCCGACGCATATCGCGCCATGCACGGCCACGTGCTGGCCGAAGCCGCACTGCATGGCACCTATACGTTGAACCCGGCGCTGGGCTGAGCGGCACGATGGGGAGAGCCGGCCGCTGGCCGGCTTTGCTTCTGTAGTGTCGAGCCACCATGAAAAGGGGCAGCCGGCCAGCGGCCGGCTCTACCCACCACGAAGAAGGGCGACCTCGCGGCCGCCCTTCTGTCGTCTTACTTCTTCTCGATGGCCGACTCGACCACCATGTCCAGCACGTACGCCTGCGACGGCGCATCGGCCGGCGGGTTCTTCACTTCGTAGCGCTTCACGCGCACCACGTTGCGCACGCCGTCCTCGTGGGTGTAACCCTCGATGTTGCCGTAGAAGTTCTCGAACTTGCCCGGCTCACCCTGCTTCAGGCCCTTGTCGTCGAACTTCACTTCACGCACCTGCAGGCACTGGTAGTCCGGGATCAGCGGGTGCGAGCACTTCTCGGTCTTGGCGGCCACTTCCAGGAACACGGTTTCGCCGGCGCCACCGTAGCGGGTTTCAGCGGTCGGTTCCGGGTTGAACACCAGCACGTCGCCCTTGGCGGTGGTCAGGGTCAGCTTGCCATCGGCATCCTGCTCGGCCTTCAGCTCGCCCTGCAGGCGGCTCGACACGGCCTCGTCCAGCGCCATCAGCGCCTTGTCGGTGCAGGCCATCATGGTCGAGGCCATCGCACTGACCGTCAGCTTGCCGTCGGCCAGGGTGTAGCCGCCACCCATGTGGTTGCAGGCGTTGCTGACCGACAGGCGGCCATCAGCGAAGTCCAGGGTGACCGGCTTGTCTTCGCGGGCGAACAGCGCGTCGATGCGCTTGCCGTCGGCGGCGGTGGCCTGCTGCAGCAGCCAGTGCTGGCTCTGCAGGCGCTGCGCGTCCAGGTGCGCCAGCGTCTGCTGGTCTGCTGCCTTGGCCGCGGCCGGGGCCACGTCGTCGCCGCCGGTGCCGGCCGGGGCCGGGGTCTGGCTGCAGGCGGCCAGCAGGGCCAGCGGGAGGAGCAGGGTGAGCTTGCGGTTCATGGTGATTCTCCTTGGGGAACCGTGGGGGAAACGGGGTGGGGCCGGCAACGGGGTTACCGTGCCCCGGCGCTGTTCAGCTGCCGGACGGCAACCACAGCAGCAGCGCGGCGCCCAGCGCGATGCGGTAAAGCGCGAATGCGGTGAACCTGTGCGATTTGATGTAGCCCATCAGCCACTTCACTACGACGAAGCCGGTGACGGCCGCGGCAAGGAAGGCCACGCCCACCTCGGTCCAGTTCTCGCTGCCCAGCTGTCCGGCCTTGGCCATTTCCAGGAAGGTGTAGGCGCTGGCGGCGAACATGGTGGGAATGCCGACCAGGAACACGAACTCGGCGGCAGCGGCGCGACGGCTCAGGCCCAGCAGCATGGCCAGGAAGATCGCCGAGGCCGAGCGCGAGGTGCCGGGGAACACGCCGGCCACGACCTGCGCCAGGCCCACGCCGATCGCCACGGTCCAGGTCACCTGGTCGCGGTCGGGCAGGCGCGCGGTGTAGGCCTCCACCAGCAGCATCCAGACGCCACCGATGATCAGTGCCCAGGCCACCGGGCTGACCGTCTCCGGCAGCGACCAGCCGGCTTTGCGCACCACCAGGCCGACCACGGCGGTGACCAGGAAGGCCGCGCCCAGCTTGAATATGTACTCGCGGTTCTCGCGCTGCCCGAAACCGGTGGCCAACTGCAGCAGGCGCTGGCGGAACACCAGTACCACCGCCACGATCGCGCCGGCCTGGATGACGATGTTGAAGAAGTCCGAACGGGCACCCAGCCAGTGCTGGGCGATGAGCAGGTGGCCGGTGCTGGAGATCGGCAGGAACTCGGTCAAGCCTTCGAGGATGCCCAGCAACAGGGCGGAGAGCAGGTCGGACATGGACGGTGCGGGCACGCGCGGCAGGAAGGAAGAAGGTCGAGAGGATAGACGATCACTGCCGCACCAAACGGGTGCGTCCGCTGTCGGCTGCACCCATTTGGTGCGCACGGTTCTGCACCGCTGCGGGGCGGCCTTTTTGAAATCAATGACTTGCGGCGTTCCAAAGGTTGGCACGGTCGTTGCTGTACCTCAGCAGGCATTCATCCCCATCCGAGGTCGTACCGATGTCCGTGGAAAACGTAGAAAAGCTGATCAAGGACAACCAGATCGAGTTCGTCGACCTGCGTTTCGTGGATATGCGTGGCGTCGAGCAGCACGTCACCTTCCCGGTCAGCATCGTCGAACCGTCGCTGTTCGAAGAAGGCAAGATGTTCGACGGCAGCTCGATCGCCGGCTGGAAGGGCATCAACGAATCGGACATGGTGCTGCTGCCGGACCCGTCCAGCGCCTACGTCGACCCGTTCTACGCCGATCCGACCATCGTGATCAGCTGCGACATCCTCGATCCGGCCACCATGCAGGCCTATGGCCGCTGCCCGCGCGGCATCGCCAAGCGTGCCGAGGCCTACCTGAAGTCCTCCGGCATCGCCGAAACCGCGTTCTTCGGCCCGGAGCCGGAATTCTTCATCTTCGACTCGGTCCGTTTCGCCAACGAAATGGGCAACACCTTCTTCAAGGTCGACTCGGAAGAAGCGGCGTGGAACAGCGGCGCCAAGTATGACGGCGCCAACAGCGGCTACCGTCCGGGCGTGAAGGGCGGCTACTTCCCGGTTCCGCCGACCGACACCCTGCACGACCTGCGCGCGGAAATGTGCAAGACCCTGGAACAGGTCGGCATCGAAGTGGAAGTGCAGCACCACGAAGTGGCCACTGCGGGCCAGTGCGAGATCGGCACCAAGTTCAGCACCCTGGTGCAGAAGGCCGACGAACTGCTGCGCATGAAGTACGTGATCAAGAACGTCGCGCACCGCAACGGCAAGACCGTCACCTTCATGCCCAAGCCGATCGTCGGCGACAACGGCAGCGGCATGCACGTGCACCAGTCGCTGTCCAAGGGCGGCACCAACCTGTTCTCCGGTGACGGCTACGGCGGCCTGAGCCAGCTGGCGCTGTGGTACATCGGCGGCATCTTCAAGCACGCCAAGGCCATCAATGCCTTCGCCAACTCGGGCACCAACAGCTACAAGCGCCTGGTGCCGGGCTTCGAGGCGCCGGTGATGCTGGCCTATTCGGCCCGCAACCGTTCGGCCTCGTGCCGCATTCCGTGGGTGTCCAACCCGAAGGCGCGCCGCATCGAAATGCGCTTCCCGGATCCGATCCAGTCCGGCTACCTGACCTTCACCGCGCTGATGATGGCCGGCCTGGACGGCATCAAGAACCAGATCGACCCGGGTGCACCGAGCGACAAGGACCTGTACGACCTGCCGCCGGAGGAAGAGAAGCTGATCCCGCAGGTCTGCTCCTCGCTGGACCAGGCGCTGGAAGCGCTGGACAAGGACCGCGAGTTCCTGAAGGCCGGTGGCGTGATGAGCGATGACTTCATCGACGGCTACATCGCGCTGAAGATGCAGGAAGTGACCAAGTTCCGCGCGGCCACCCACCCGCTGGAATACCAGCTGTACTACGCCAGCTGACCGGATGCGATGGCGGTGGGTTTCCCCCTCCCACCCGCCGCCATCGCTTCCGTTTTCGCGGCTGGGGAGCCGCAGGGCGGGCCCCGGTCCGCCGTGGTAGTGCGGACCCCGACCCGCCGTGGTAGAGCGGGCCGCTGGCCCGCCGTGGTAGAGCGGGCCGCTGGCCCGCTGCAGTAGAGCGGACTGTTAGTCCGCTGAAACAGGGGCAAGAGAGACCGGATACGCGACCAGGGCCGCCCTCCCTCCCGCGTCGGTCGTGCAAGGAGAGAGGCACGGCCGTCCCGGCCCTGTACGTGTCCGGTGCAACAGCCACGGTCATCATCCTGATGACCCGTGGTTGCCTGATGCCAACGCGCGCTGGCGCGCTGGCCCCATCCACCATCGGGACATGCGCATGAAACTGATCTCCGCCATCATCCGGCCATTCAAGCTCGACGAGGTCCGCGAGGCCTTGTCCGACGCAGGCGTGTCGGGCATTACCGTGACCGAAGTGAAAGGCTTCGGCCGCCAGAAGGGCCACACCGAGCTGTATCGCGGCGCCGAGTACGTCGTCGATTTCCTGCCCAAGATCAAGATCGAAACCGTGGTCACCGACGAACGTGCCGATGCGGTGATCGAAGCGATCCAGTCGTCGGCAGGCACCGGCAAGATCGGTGACGGCAAGATCTTCGTCACCGCCGTCGAACAGGTCATCCGCATCCGCACCGGCGAAATCGGTGCCGACGCGCTGTAACCCCTTTCCGGAGACTCCCCCATGAAGATGCGCCTTCTCACCGGGTGGCAAGCCCGGTTCCATATCGTGTGCCTGTTGATGCTGTTCAGCGCGCTGGCCGCCGGTGCGTGGCCGGGCAGTGCCCACGCTCAGGCCCAGATCTCGCCGCTGCCGAGCGAAAGCGTGGCGGTCGAACCACTGCAGGACCCGGTCGCTCCGGCCGCCGCACCGGCCGCGGCTGAAGCCGCCGCGACCTACGACCATGGCGACGTGGCCTGGATGCTGACGTCCACCCTGCTGGTGCTGCTGATGGTGGTGCCGGGCCTGGCCTTGTTCTATGGCGGCCTGGTGCGTTCGAAGAACGTGCTGTCGGTGCTCAGCCAGATCCTGGTGGTGTTCTCGCTGGTGCTGCTGCTGTGGGTGGCCTATGGCTACAGCGCGGTGTTCAGCACGGGCAACCCGTTCTTCGGCTCGTTCACCGAATTCGCCTTCCTCAAGGGCTTCACTCCGGAGTCGGTCGGCAACACCCCGATCAAGGGCCTGCCGGATTACCTGTTCGTCGCCTTCCAGTCGACGTTTGCTGGCATCACCACCGCGCTGATCGTCGGCGCGTTCGCCGAGCGCATCAAGTTCCGTGCGGTGCTGCTGTTCTCGGCGCTATGGTTCACCCTCAGCTACATCCCGATGGCGCACATCGTCTGGGGTGGCGGCTACCTGGGTGAGATGGGCGCGATCGATTTCGCCGGTGGCACCGTGGTCCACATCAACGCAGGTGTGGCCGGTCTGGTCGCCGCGTGGTTCGTCGGCAAGCGCCTGGGCTATGGCCAGACCGCGCTGAAGCCGCACAACGTGCCGTTTACCTATATCGGTGCGATGCTGCTGTGGGTCGGCTGGTTCGGCTTCAACGCGGGTTCCGCCGCTGCCGCCGATACCGTCGCCTCGCTGGCCTTCCTCAACACCGTGCTGGCCACGGCCGCTGCCGTACTCGGTTGGACGCTGGTGGAAGCGATCAGCAAGGGCAAGCCGTCGGCACTGGGCGCGGCCTCGGGCGCAGTGGCCGGCCTGGTCGGCATCACCCCGGCCTGCGGCACCGTCGGCCCGCTCGGCGCGATCATCATCGGCTTCGTCGCCGGCGTGGTCTGCGTGTGGGGTGTGACTGGTTTGAAGCGCCTGCTGAAGGTGGACGACACCGCCGACGTGTTCGGTGTGCATGGTGTCGGCGGCATCGTCGGCGCGATTCTCACCGGTGTGTTCAGCGCGCAGTCGCTGGGCGGCACCAAGGCCGATCTGGATATCGCCCATCAGGTCTGGGTGCAGGTGGTCAGCGTCGGCCTGACCGTGGTCTGGTCGGCGGTAGTGACCACGCTGATCCTGCTGGTGGTGCGCAGCGTGGTCGGCCTGCGCGTGACCGAGGAAGCAGAGCGCACCGGCCTGGATGTGACCTCGCACGGCGAGTCCGCCTACGAGGCCTGAAGTAGCGGCCGAGCTACTGCATTGATGTTGTGGGTGCCGACCGTTGGTCGGCACTTTTACTGGTCTGGTAGGTGCCAAGCTTGCTTGGCACTGGGTCTGGGTCTGCTCTGGTGGGTGCCGACCGTTGGTCGGCACAGCGGCTAGCCCATCCACGCATGGCGTGGATCTACTGCATCCTCTCTGGTGGGTGCCAAGCTTGCTCGGCACGGCGGCATGCATCATCGCGCCTGATCGCGCACAATCGGGCCATGCACCCGATCCGCACCGCCCTGATGCTCTCGGCCTGCCTGCTGCTGGCCGCCTGTGCCTCCGCGCCGCAGGAAACCCACAACCCGCTCGCCACCTGGGTGCCGTCACCCAACCAGAACGCGCGCACGCCCGTCATCATCGTCATTCACCACACCGAACAGAAATCGGTGCAGCAGAGCCTGCGTACGTTGCGCACGGCCAACAGCGGTGGACCGGTCAGCGCGCACTACCTGATCGGTGCCGATGGCCATCGCTATCAGCTGGTTGCCGATGAGCGCCGCGCCTGGCACGCCGGCGCCGGGCGTTGGGGCACCATCACCGACCTCAACTCGGCATCGATCGGCATCGAGCTCGACAACGATGGCCGCAGCCCGTTCAGTGCGGCGCAGATCGAATCGCTGATTGTGCTGCTGCGCGATCTCACCGCCCGCCTGAACATTCCGCCGCGGCAGGTGATTGGCCACGCCGACCTGGCGCCGACGCGCAAGCAGGATCCGAGCCGGTTCTTCCCGTGGCAGCAGCTGGCCGAGGCCGGTTTCGGCGTCTGGCCGCGCGCGGCCGACGGTGCGGCACCGGAAGGCTTTGACGCGTGGAGTGCGCTGGCCCGCTTTGGCTATCCGCTCGACAACCGGGACGCCACCGTCGCAGCCTTCCACCGCCGTTTCCGTGGCCGCGACGACCTGCCGAAGACACTGGATGCCGAAGACGCCCGCATCCTGCATTCCCTGCTGCTGCAGACGCCGTGAACCATGCCTGGCGCGTTCGCAGCGCAGGCATCTCCATGCCGTTCCCGCTCCCCGGCAGTGCCAGACCATGCCTGGCATCCTCTGGCGATCACCCCAGACCCAGCGCATCGCGTAGCGCCACGATGTGCGCGCGGCCAACAACCAGCTCGCTACCGTCGCTCAGCACCAGCCAGTAGCGGCTGCCGGAACCAGCATGCAACGTACGCACGTGCCGCAGGTTGACCAGGTGCGATCGATGGCAGCGGACGAAATCCTGAGGCAGTACTGAGGCCAGTGCAGTCAGGGGTTTGTCATGCAGCTCGCTGCGGCCATCGCGCATGCGCACCTGGCTGTAGTCGCCATCTGCCGCGATCCACATCACCTCCGAGAGCTCGACGGTTGCCGTTCCCTGCGCACGCCAGATGCCCAGGTAGCGTGCCCGGCCTGAACGCATACCGCTGGTATCGAACAAGCGTTCCAGCGCCTGACCAAGGCGTTCGCGCGCAAAGGGCTTGGGAACGAAGTCGAGCACGCCGTGTTCAAATGCCTGCAGCGCACGATCACGGTGGGCCGACACCACTACGCACTGGTAGCGGCCGGCTACCGCACGCCGCAGCAGTTCGAAACCGTCCTCGCCCCCAAGGTTGAGGTCCAGCAGCAGGCCGTCGTAGACATTGCGCTGCAGGCGGTCGCCGGCTGCCTCCAGATCGGCCACGGCATCGAAGCGTGCGCGCGTGCCTGCCAGCTCGGCGCACAGCCGCTGCAGGCGTTGGCGTACCAGCGGTTCGTCTTCAACGATCAGGATGCGCATGTCAGTTCGATCCGTCCGCACCATTGGTTGCCGTCGATGCCTTGCACGAAGCTCCATCCGCCGGGGCTGGCGGCCGCCAGACTGGCTTCGATGTAGCGCGTGCCCGTGCCGCGACCGCGATGCGAGGACGAGCCGTGCGCGCTGTGCAGTTCCAGCACCCAGCGTCCATCGCCGCGCTGCACGCGCAGACGGAACGGGTGCTGCGCGCATGCCAGCGCACCGGCGTGCGTCAGTGCGTTTTCCACCTGTGCATGCAGGATGCCGGGCGGCAGCAACAGCGGCGCATCCTCGCCATCCACGTCCAGCACCAGGGGCTGGCCCAGTGCCTGGCCAACGATGTCCAGATGGCTGCGGCACAGGGCCAGCTCGTCCTGCAACGGAATGCTCTGCCGGCTGCTGCTGTCACGCAGCCGATCGAACTGATCGGCCAACGACTCCACCAGGCGGCTGGCACGTGAAGGTGCCTGCTCGATCAGTTCCTGCAGACTTGTGAGGGTGTTCATGAGCCAATGTGGCTGGATGCCTCGCTGCAACAGCTGCAATGAAAGCCGTGCGCGCTCTTCACGCAGCAACGCATTGTGCCGGTCCAGTGCCTGCAGCTGTGCCGCATGACGCAGCAGCAGGAACACCATCAGCACCGCCAGCAGCAGGAAGTACGGCCCATCAAGGAAGGCGCCGCGCGCGACCAGCAACGCCAGCAGACCGGCTAGCAGCAATGCCAGGATCGGCCATCTATCCTCTGTGTCGCCGCGCGCACGCAGCAGCAGCGATGCCGCAGCGAGCAGGCTTAACAAGAGCACTGCCGCCGAGCGGGTGTCAAAGCCAGGCAGGACGATGGCGAGCACCGCGATCACGGACAGATAGACGAAGCACCCGGCACGCGGAACCGCCACCTGGAATCGCCGCGCCAGATAGGCTGGCAGGAGCATGGCCGCGGCTACGTGCAATGCCAGCAGTGCAATCAGGCGCGGGACATGCCACGGGTAGTCATACCCCAGCAGGGAGCGCCACGCTTCCACTGCAGGCAACGCCAGTCCCACCACGCCCAGTGCCAGCAGAAGGCGAGCGCCGGGCGTGCGGGTCTGGCCACGCAGTACCGCCAGGAAATACAGGCTGGCTGCCGCCAGTGCGCCGATGGCGAAGGCCGCAACCAGCCATGGCAGGATGATCTGGCCATACAGCACAGCTGCGGGCGCGATCAGTGCCATCGCGTCGGCGCCATGCAGGGTGAAATGTTGTCGCTGGCTGGATGCAAGCACGACCAGCTCATCGGTGGCATTGCCAGAAGCGGGGGGAAGCACGTGGACAAGGTCGATGCGTCCTGGTTGTTCTTCTTCAGCGGTGCGGCCCACGACGCCATTGCTGATCCAGGGCGTGCCGTTCCAGTACAGCTGGCTGGCAGCGCGCAGCGACAGCCGCAACGTGCGGTCATGATCGTCGGTGCCGGTTGGCGCCGGCACCTGCCAGCGCAGCCAGTACGGGCCGCGCCACTGCGCCAGCAGCTGCTGATCCAGCGGACGCCAGGCCAGGTCCTGCGGCGGCCGCGCAGGCAGGGGGCTGGATGCCCCGGCGTCCGCAGGTGCCATCTGCGCCCCCTGCACGAACACCACGCCGGCGGGTGGCGTCGACACGACCAGCCATGCGGCCACCGCCGCAAGCAGCAGAGCAAGAACAGCCAGGGTACGTGGGATCTGCATGGCGGCCATCGTATCGGTTGCGTGGAGCCATTGGACCGCCTTTTGGAGACGTTCGGCAGGCGGGTGCCCCCACAGCCCTGTGATCGAGCCGATGCTGACCGCGCACGTCCCTCCTTTGGAGCCCACCATGAGCCGCAACGCCTGCACATTGTCCAGCAGTCTCCATCCTCGTCGCTCTGCCCTGGTCGCCACGGTGGCCACGTTCTGTCTGGCGCTCGCTGCGGCCATGCCGGCGCAGGCCACGCCTAGGGCATTGGTGTTCGAGCCGTACACGCTGCAGACCAAAGCACATGGCGCCATCCCTGCAGAGATCGCCGTGCTGGAGGTGCCGCGCCGACACAGCGAGCCGGACGGACCGCGCATGGGGCTGAAGGTGGTACGCCTGCGAGCAACCGGCGGCGATGGCCGCAGCGCCCCCGTGGTTTATCTGGCCGGTGGCTCGGGCGGTTCCGGCATCGATACCGCGCGCGGCCCGCGCTGGCCGGTGTTCGACCAGGTCCGACGCGAAGCCGACGTGCTGCTGCTCGACCAGCGAGGTGCCGGTCTGTCTGAACCACCGCCGGAGTGTCCGCATGAAACCCGCTTCGACGATGGCCAACCACTGCAGCGCGATGCGGCCCTGGCCGCATTGCAGGCGACGGCTGCCAAGTGCGTGGAATTCTGGCGTCAGGCTGGCGTCGATCTGGGCGCCTATACGACCGCCGAGAGCGCCGATGACCTGGATGATCTGCGGCGCGCACTGGGTGTGCCCAGGATCAGCTTGTGGGGCATGAGCTACGGCACCCACCTGGCGCTTGCGACGGTGCGCCTGCACGGCGAAGATCTGGAACGCGTCGTGCTGATGGGCACCGAAGGCCCCGATGACACACTGAAGCTGCCGCTCAGCAGCGATGCGCTGCTACAGGAACTGACGCCACTGGCCCGCAGGGACGGCTTCGATGATCTGGCCGGATCGGCAAAGCGCGTGCTGCAGGCATTGCGTGAGCAGCCGCGACAGGGTCGCAGCCGCATGCATGACGGTCGCCAGGTGACCATCGGTGAATTCGATGCGCAGATCCTGATTGCCAATACTCTTGGCCAGCGGCATACCCAGCAGTGGCTGCCGTTGATACTCCGCGAGGCCGAGCGCGGCAACTACGACCCGCTGGCCGATCTGGTGCTGATCGTGCGCGCACAGTTCGCCCAGTACCCGGCGATGGGGCTGGCCATGGACGTGGCTTCCGGGCAGAGCCCGCAGCGTCTGGCGCGGGTGGAGGCGCAGGCACGCGAAAGCCTGTTCGGCGACGCCCTGAACTTCCCGTTCCCCGCCATCGGCAACGGCCTGGGCCTGGCCGATCTGGGCGAATCCTTCCGCGGGCCGCTGCGCAGCGACGTGCCGGTGCTGTTCATCAGCGGCACGCTGGATGGGCGCACGCCACCGGCCAATGCCGATGCGCTGCGTCCAGGCTTCAGCCATGGCCGCTCGCTACTTGTGCGCAACGCCAGCCATCACCACGAGCTGTGGACCGGCAATCCTGCCATTGCCCGCAGCATCGTCGACTTCCTGGCCGGTCGCATCGTGAACGATGCCGAGCTGGACGTACCGCCGCCGGTGTTCGCCACCAGCAACAGTGGCCTGCTGGGCAGTGGTGGACGCTGAAGGAAGAGCGTGGTGCCGGGCACCCGACGGGTCCGGCACCGTGCTGTTTCCTCTACATTGGGGCAATGAAAGACATCATTGCCCCCCTGAATCGCACGAGCTTGAGCCTTCTTGCGCTGGCCGTGCTCGCCGGCTGCTCCACCACCGCTCCCCGCACCGGAACCGAAGTGCCGACGCCGGTCACGCCGCCCGCTGCCACCTATGCCAAGGCCGCATGGAGCGCACTGCCACCGGTCTCCGACAGCGACCTGCAGGCCGGTTTCGTCGCCTGGCGCAGCAGCTGCACCCGCCTGAAGAACGATGCGGTCTGGGCCAAACCCTGCGCCACCGCCGCGACGGTTTCGGACAAGGACCCGGCGGCGATCCGCCAGTTCCTGCAGCGCGATTTGGATGTCTATGCATTGCGTGCCGGCGGCCACCAGGCCGACGGGCTGATTACCGGCTACTACGAGCCGATCTACCCCGGCAGCCTCACCCGCACGGCTGCTGCCACTGTACCGGTGTACGGTACGCCCGATGATCTGGTGGTGGTGCAGCTGGACAGCGTCTACCCGGAATTGAAGGGCAAGCGCCTGCGCGGGCGCGTCGAGGGCAAGGTGCTCAAGCCCTATGACGACGCCGGCACCATCGCGGCCAAGGGCGCCAAGGCGCCGGTACTGGCCTGGCTGACCGACCCGATGGACCTGCAGCTGCTGCAGATCCAGGGGTCGGGCCGGGTGCGCCTGGGCGACGGCACGCAGGTACGGCTGGCCTATGCCGAGCAGAACGGCCACCCCTACCGCGCGATCGGTCGCTGGCTGGTCGACCATGGCCAGCTGAAGAAGGAAGACGTCACCATGGATGCGATCCGCGCCTGGGCCCGGGCCAATCCCGCGCGCGTGCCGGAACTGCTGCGCAGCAACCCCAGCTACGTGTTCTTCGTGCGCAACCCGGACAGCCCGGAAGGCCCACGTGGTTCACTGAACGTGCCGCTCACCGCCGGCTACAGCGTCGCAGTGGATCGCAGCGTGGTGCCGCTGGGCAGCCTGCTGTGGCTGTCCACCACGCGCCCGGACGGCACCCCGGTGGTGCGCCCGGTGGCCGCGCAGGACACCGGCGGCGCCATTGCCGGCGAAGTGCGCGCGGACCTGTACTGGGGCAGTGGCGATGCCGCCGGCAAGCTGGCCGGCGACATGAAGCAGAAGGGCAACATCTGGATGCTGTGGCCGAAGGGCGTGGCGTTGCCGAACTGAACCGGCAGGGGTCGGATCCCTTTCCGCAGGAAAGGGTTCTGACCCCGGATGCCTGATAATGGCGCCATTCCGAACTCTCCGGCCGCGCCTGCGGCCAGGACCCCTGCAATGAAGAACATCAAGAACAACAACGCAAAGAAGTACTACAAGCACTGGGCCGAATCGGGCCTGGGCAAGGGCAACGTGCTGATGGAAGCCCGTGGCGAGAAGATCGTGCGCCAGGTGGAGATCTACGGCACCAAGATGGTCTGGGCCGACGAGCACGCCCACAGCGATGACCGCTTCCTGCTGGCCGACCAGCCGGTGTCGTTCCTGGATTTCGACGAAGACGACGAAATCTCCGCGCGCGAATTCGAAAGTGCCTGGAAGAAGGCCCGGGAAGCCACCGGCTACCCGGTGTAACGCTGCCCGCCCGGGCTCGGGTCCCTTTCCGCAGGGAAAGGGCTCTGACCCCGGGCCAAGGCTCAGGCAGCCGCGTTGTAGGGTTCGATCCGGGCAAGCACGTCGGCCAGCTTTTCCTTGGTCATCGCGGCATCGAAGTCGGCCTGCAGGCCGATCCAGAACTTGTCGGAAACGCCGAAGTAGCGGGACAGGCGCAGCCCGGTGTCCGCAGTGACTGCGCGATCACCGGAGACAATCTCGCCGATACGGCGTTGTGAGACGCCAATTGCCTTGGCCAGCCGGTATTGGGTGATGCCCAGAGGCTCCAGGAATTCATGCAACAGGATCTCGCCGGGAGCGGGGTAGGGGGCGGTTCGCACTCGCACGACTCCTTCAGTGGTAATCGACAATTTCGACCTCGGCAGGACCTTCCCGAGACCAGACAAAGCACAGCCGGAACCGGTCATTGATGCGGATGCTGTACTGGCCGCGCCGGTCCCCATGCAGCGATTCCAGTCTGTTCGCTGGCGGCAGACGCAGATCCCGCAGATCAGCTGCCACATTGAGCATGGCCAGCTTTCGCAGCGCGGCAGCTTCAATGTGGCGCCATCTCTGCACGCGATGACCATCAAACAGTGCCTGCGTACGTTTGCAGGCAAATGATTGGATCGGCATATTGATAACGTGTGACGATAGTATCGTAAGGCGTTAGTATTCCTTCGGCAAGCATGGCGCGTAATTCCCGGGCGCGACGACTGGCGACGCATTCGACGCGATCCGACCCCGGACCCGCGTTTTGCACTACATTGGTGCAATGTCCGACCCCGCACCCCCGCCGTCCCTCGATGCCCTGGGCACGCCGTTGGCCTGGGCCGGGGCCGATGGCTGCATTGCCGGCTGCAACCCGGCCTTCGCCCGCTGGCTGGGCGTCAGCGTCCGGCGCCTGCTGGGGCGGCCGCTGGCCGCACTGGAAGTGCAGGGCGAGGCACTGGCCCATTTCCTGGCCCGCGATGAGCGCGACAGCCTGCGCCTGAACCGGTTGGCGCTGGCGGTGCCCGGCGAGGCCCCGCGCTTCGCCGAGGGCTGGATGAGCCGCCGCGACGATGGCGGTTGGCTGCTGGAGGCGCATCCGGTTGATGAATTCCCCGGACTCGACCCGACCCAGGCCCTGCCCAGCGCGCTCAGTGCGGCGCTGAAGGGACTGGCCCACGAGCTGCGCAACCCACTGGCCGGGCTGAAGGGCGCGGCCCAGCTGCTGGCCCGCCGCGCGGCCCAACGCGATGCCAGCGAACGTGAGCTGATCGAATTGATCGGGTCCGAGATCGAGCGCCTCAACGGCCTGCTCGACCAGCTGCTGTCGCCGGCCCCGGCCGCACCGCATGCCGAACTGAACATCCACGCCGCGCTGGAACGCGTGCTGCGCCTGGCCGAGAACGAGGCCGGTTGGGCGGTACGCCTGCAGCGCGACTACGACCCCAGCATTCCCGAATTCCATGGCGACGCCGACCGCCTCACCCAGGCAGTGTGGAACCTGGTGCGCAACGCGATCCAGGCCGGCGCCGGCAACATCACCCTGCGTACCCGCGTAGAACACGGTGTACGCATCGCCGAGCAGCTGCACACGCTGGCGCTGCGCCTGGAGATTGCCGACGACGGCCGTGGCGTGCCCGAGGAGCTGGCCGAGCACCTGTTCCTGCCCCTGGTCAGTGGCCGCGCCGAAGGCACTGGCCTGGGCCTGGCGCTGGCGCAGCAGGTCGCGCGCGAACACCGCGGTACGCTGACCTACCGCTCGCGCCCGGGCCATACCGTGTTCACCCTGCTGCTGCCGATCGGCAACGGCGCCGCCCCGGCCGAGGAGGCCCCGCGCGATGTCTGAGTCTTTTTCGTCCCCGCAGCGCATCTGGGTGGTCGACGACGACCGCGCCGTGCGCTTCGTGCTGTGCACCGCGCTGCGCGAGGCAGGCTACCAGGTTGTCGACTTCGACAGCGCCGCCCCCGCCCTGCAGGCCCTGAGCGAGGGCCCGCCGCCGGCGCTGCTGTTCACCGATGTGCGCATGCCCGGCGACGATGGCCTGGTGCTGCTGGACAAGCTCAAGGCCGCGCTGCCGCAGCTGCCGGTGGTGGTGATGTCGGCCTACACCGACGTGGCCAGCACGGCCGGTGCGTTCCGCGGTGGCGCGCATGAATTCCTGTCCAAGCCGTTCGATCTGGACGACGCCGTGGCGCTGGCGCAGCGTGTGCTGCCGGCCGTTGCACCGGCACTGGCGGCGCCCACACCTGCGGCGGAAGCGCATGGCGACCAGCCACCGCAACTGGTGGGCGATACCCCGCCGATGCGCGCGCTGTTCCGTGCCATCGGCCGCCTGGCGCAGGCACCGCTGGCGGTGCTGATCACCGGCGAAACCGGCACCGGCAAGGAGCTGGTGGCCAATGCGCTGCATCGCGAATCGCCGCGCGCGCAGGGGCCGTTCGTCGCGCTCAATACTGCTGCAATCCCGTCCGAGCTGCTGGAAAGCGAGTTGTTCGGCCACGAAGCCGGCGCCTTCACCGGTGCCCAGCGCCGCCATATCGGTCGCTTCGAGCAGGCCAACGGCGGCACGCTGTTCCTCGATGAAATAGGCGATATGCCGTTGCCGCTGCAGACCCGTCTGTTGCGCGTGCTGGCACAGGGCGAGTTCTTCCGCGTCGGTGGCCGCGAGTTGATCCGCGTCGACGTGCGGGTGATTGCCGCCACCCACCAGGATCTGGAAGGCCTGGTCGCACAGGGGAAGTTCCGTGCCGATCTGCTGCATCGCCTGGACGTGGTGCGCCTGCAGCTGCCACCGCTGCGCGAGCGTCGCGAGGACATCGCGCAACTGGCCAGCACCTTCCTGGCCGCCGCCGCACGCAAGCTGGATACGCCGCCGAAGCGCCTGACCGCTGCCGCACTGCAGGCGCTGCGCGAACACGACTGGCCGGGCAACGTGCGCGAACTGGAAAACGTGTGTTGGCGGATGGCGGCGCTGGCCGCCGCTGACACCATTGGTGTGGCCGACGTCGATACCGCGCTCAACCGTACGCGCGGTCGTCGCAGCAGCACCACCAACGCCGATCCGGGGCAGTGGGAGGCGCTGCTGGCCGAATGGGCACGCCGTCAGCTGGCCGAAGGCGTGGAAGGGCTGCACGCGCAGGTGCGAGAGCGGGTCGACCATGCCCTGCTGGAGGCCGCGCTGCAGATCACCCATGGCCGCCGTGCCGAAGCCGCGGCCCGCCTGGGCCTTGGCCGCAATACCCTTACCCGCAAGCTGGGCGCCGGGCGCCGTCGCGGGGGCCATTGAACGGTCCCTGCACGCGATCCTCGCGCCCGCTTGCCGAACCGTTGATCGTTCATGGACGATGCCGTCCGTAGTGTCACCTGCAAGGAGTCTTCGATGCGTCTGTCCTTTGCCATCCTGCCGTTGTCCGCCGCCGCGCTGCTGTCTGCCTGTGGCAGTGCGCCGAAGAAGGCCGAACCCACCCCGCCACCGCCGACCGTGGTCAGCGCCGCCAAGCAGGCCGAGGCCAATCTGTCGCCGGCCTCGGCCAGCATCGTCAGTGGCCGCATCGCGCTGATGGTGGAGCCCGGTGGCATCCACATCACCGGGCTGATCGGTGGCCTGCAGCCGATGCAGCAGGCCGGTTTCCACATCCACGAGCGCGGCGACTGCAGCGCGGTGGATGCCAGCAGTGCCGGCAACCACTTCAATCCCGGTGGCGCTGCGCATGGCCGCGCCGGCACCGGCAAGCACCACCTGGGCGACATGGACAATCTGCGTGCCGACGCCCAGGGCCGCGCCAACGTCGATATCCACCTCAAGGGCGTTACCCTTGGCGGAGGCGCCGCCACCGATATCGCCGGACGTGCACTGGTCGTGCATGCCAACGCCGACGACTATCGCAGCCAGCCCGCCGGCAATGCCGGCGTCCGCATCGCCTGTGGCGTGATCCGGGTTGTCCGCTGATCACTGCAGGCATCATCCAGGGAGAGATTCCATGCGTTTGATCCACACTTCGCTGTTCGCAGCCATTGCTGCACTGGGCCTGGCGGCCTGCAACCAGCAGCCGGCCGCGCCGCAGGCTGAAACCGCGCCGGCCGCTCCGGCCGACGGCGCCACCGCCGAACCGGCCGCAGCACCTGCACCGGCTGCCGATGCCTCGGCCACGGCCGAGCTGGCGCCGACCCAGGGCAATGAGACCAAGGGCAGCGTCACCTTCAAGGTGGTTGACGGCAAGGTCCACGTGACCGGCCAGATCAGCGGCCTGAAGCCGGGCAGCGAGCACGGCTTCCACATCCACGAGAAGGGCGACTGCAGCGCGCCGGACGGCATGAGCGCCGGTGGCCACTTCAACCCGGGCAAGCAGGATCACGGCAGCGTGTCCGCCGATCCGCACCACGGTGGCGACATGCCCAACATCAAGGCCGACGACAAGGGCGTGGCCACCATCGACGGCCCGGTGTCGAGCAACGTCAACATCGGCAAGGGCGATGACTTCGACATCATCGGCCGCGGCCTGATCGTCCACGCCGATGCGGATGACTACAAGACCCAGCCGACCGGCAACGCCGGTGCGCGCCTGGCCTGCGCAGTGATCCAGAAGGCGCAGTAAGCCATCAGAAAACGCCGGCGCAAGCCGGCGTTTTTCTTTATCGGTAGTGCCGGCCGCTGGCCGGCAATCGCAGATCCGGAGGTCGCCGGCCAGCGGCCGGCACTACCAACAGGCCACCCGCATCAGCGCGCCAGCAATTCGCGCGCGTCCTGACCGGCCTCGCAGTGCACGAACAGCACCGGCACGCCGTGCGCTTCCAGCACCGCGGCCATCTGCCGCTGGCGCATCAGGAACTGCTCGTAGATGCCCTTCAGGCGGTCGCAGTCGTTCTTGCCGTGGTTGTAGTGCGCGCACCAGCCGGCCGGATCGAACAGCGCCATGCGTGCCTCGCCGTGCGTGTAGCGCAGCAGCGGCTCGGGCGCGGCGTTGAGCCATTCGTCCTCGCCCGGGGCCATGATCGCGGTCTCGATCAGCGGCCACAGCGCGGCCAGGCCCTGATTGTCGTACTGCATCGACATCATCGCGGCCAGATCATTCACGGTGAAATAGCGCGCATGCTCGATGCGGGCACCGAAGGTGTTCTGCGCCATCAACGCGGTGTCGGCATGCGCCATGCCGTTGGCCAGCAGCGTGTCTTCCAGCGCCTCGGCCACTGCATTGGTCGTCGCCACGTCGCTGCCGGTCAGCAGGAACGGCACCACGCGCAGGCCACCGCCCACCAGGCTGGCATCGGCCTGGAACGGCAGCGGCACGTCACCGTTGGCATCGGTACCGAAGGCCAGCAGGCGCGGGCCCTGGTTACGGCCCGGGGCACGCATCTGCAGTTCTTCCAGGCGGCGATGGATCGGCCAGCCCGGGCGCAGTACTTCGGCCGGGTCGAAATGGGCGGCGGCGAACACCAGGTCCAGCTCGGCCACCTGCGGCACCAGCTTGGACAGGTCGCGGCCGACGCGATCGGCCAGTTCACCGGCCTGTTCGGCGCTGAGCACCGCCTGGCGGGGGATTTCGCCGCCGGCCAGTTCCAGGGCCAGCACGCCAAGGGCATTCATCGCGGGGTCGGGTTTGCTCATGGTTCCACGGTTGGCCCATCACAGGGCGGCAGCTACACTTGGCTCCATTATGCCTGCTCCGTCGTGCAGGCCATGTTGCAGACACCCTCATCCATGCCAGGTATCTCCATGCCCAACGCTCGTCCCGTCGCCATCCTCGGTGGCGTCCGCATTCCGTTCTGCCGCCAGAACACCGCGTATTCGGATGTCGGCAACCTCGGCATGTCGGTCCGTACGCTGGGCGCGCTGGTTGAACGTTTCGGCCTGCATGGCCAGCAGCTGGGTGAAGTGGCGATGGGTGCGGTGATCAAGCACTCCAGCGACTGGAACCTGGGCCGCGAAGCCACGCTCTCTTCTGGCCTGTCGCCGTTGACCCCGGGCATCACCCTGCAGCGCGCCTGCGGCACCTCGCTGGACAGCATCATCACGGTTGCCAACAAGATCGCGCTGGGCCAGATCGAATCGGGTATCGGTGGCGGTTCGGACACAACCTCCGACGTGCCGATCGTCTACGGCAAGAAGCTGCGCGCGCGCCTGCTGGCCGCCAACCGTGCCAAGAGCACCGGCGACAAGATCCGCGCGCTTACCGCTGGCTTCAAGTTCTCCGAGCTCAAGCCCGAATTCCCGGGCGTGGCCGAGCCGCGCACCGGCAAGAGCATGGGTGACCACTGCGAGGACATGGCCAAGGAATGGAACATCTCGCGTGACTCGCAGGACGAGTGGGCGGTGTCGTCGCACAAGAAGCTGGCTGCTGCCTATGAGCGCGGTTTCTTCAACGACCTGATCGCACCGTTCCGTGGTGTCGAGCGTGACAACATCCTGCGCCCTGATACTTCGCTGGAGAAGCTGGCCACGCTGAAGCCGGCGTTCGACAAGGTCTCCGGCCGCGGCACGCTCACCGCCGCCAACTCCACGCCGCTGACCGACGGCGCCGCCGCCGTGCTGCTGGCCAGCGAAGAGTGGGCGCGTGCCCACGGCCATGAGCCGCAGGCCTATCTGCGTGACGCGCACGTCTCGGCGGTGGACTTCGTGCATGGCGAAGGCCTGCTGATGGCGCCGACCGTGGCCGTGCCGGAGATGCTCAAGCGCAACGGCCTGACCCTGCAGGACTTCGACATCTACGAGATCCACGAAGCTTTCGCCGCGCAGGTGCTGTGTACCCTGCGTGCGTGGGAGAGCGAGGATTACTGCCGCAATCGCCTGGGCCTGGATGCACCGCTGGGTCGCATCGACCCGGACAAGATCAACCTGCTGGGCTCGTCGCTGGCCACTGGCCACCCGTTCGCGGCGACTGGCGCACGCGTGATCGCCACCGCGGCCAAGCAGCTGGCCGAGCGCGGCGGTGGCCGCGCGCTGGTGTCGATCTGCACCGCCGGCGGCATGGGCGTAGTGGCGATCGTCGAGCGCTGATCGCTGCGACCGCGCGCCAACCAAGGTTGGCGACTACCGGGAATGCGCGTTGGATCTGCTTTGGTAGATGCCGACCTTGGTCGGCCATGCGATGTCATCGTTCGGAAGATGTCAGAGCGCCAACCAAGGTTGGCGACTACCGGGTTCCACAGATGAAAACGCCGCCCAATGGGCGGCGTTTTTCTGCTCCGGTGGGTGCCGACCGTTGGTCGGCACGCTTCACGGCAACCGTGGATTGCCGAATTCGTCGCGCTCTTCGTTGGCGTCATACACCGGCGGCTGCACCGTAACCGGCTGCTCCTCCACCGTGGCACGCAGCGGCGCTTCGGTGCCGCGCACCAGTTCCACGCTGTCCTCGCCACGCTGCAGTCGCAGCGCATTGGCCAGGCACTGCGCAGCCAGCGCGTGCTCGCCACGCTGTGCGAACAGCTCACCCAGTGCCTCCCACGCCGGGGCACCGGCGCCCGCGGCGATGGCCTCGTGCAGGAACGCATCGGCGGCATCCCACTGCTGCTGGGCCAGGGCCACGCGGCCCTGTGCCAGGCGCAGCGCAGCCGAGCTGTCGTGCACGTTGCGCCAGCGCGCGAGGTTGGCCTGACGCGTGGCCAGGCGCTCGGCCGGCAGGCGGCCATACAGCGCCACCAGTTCGTCATCCCAACGCTGGTCCAGTGCCTGTTCCAACGCCAGCAGCGCCGGTTCGTCCCAGTTCAATGCAACCGCACGGCTGGCATACGCACCCACCACGTCCGGGGTTGGCCGCAGCGCCTTCGGCGTGGCTTCCCACTGCGCGGCCAGCGCATTGACGTCGGCTGCTTCCAGCAGCGCCTGTGCGGCCAGGCGTGCTTCCAGTTCGCTGTTGGCGTCGGCCGGCAGCACCTTGCTCTGGCGCAGTGCACCCAGCTGGCCATACGCCTCGTGGGCGCGGCCGGCCTGTGCCAGCGCTTCGGTACGCAGCCACAGGCCGCGCGGCGGCAGCGGCTGGATCGTCGCCACATCCAACGCGTTGATCGCATCCACCGGCAGATCGCGCGCCAGCAGCTGTTCGGCGCGCAGAAGCGCCTGCAGGGTGGCATCGCTCTCGCCCAGGCGCTGCAGCAGGGCTTCACCGGCGGGGCCGTCGGCACGTGCCTGCGCACTGCGCACGGCATTGGCCAGCGCCACCGCGCTCACTTCCGGATCCTTGGCGGCACCATCCAGCAGCTTTTCCGCGCGCTGCCACTGGCCGTGCTCATAGGCCTGCAGGCCGTCGATCAGGCGCACCCGGCCCTGCTTGCGGCGGTAGCGGCCCCAGGCGCGGAACGGTGCAGCGATCAGGCTCCACAGCAGCCACAGCACCAGCACCGCGATCACCGACAGCAGTGCCACCTTGGGCAGGTTGCTGTGGTAGTCGTAGCCGCCGTAGCGCAGGGTCACTTCGCCGAAGCGGTTGAGGTCATCGGCGCCGAGCCATTGCGCGGCCACCACGCCGATGGCCACGGCCAGCAACAGCACGACCAGGGATTGCAGGGGTTTCATGGGGGATTACCTCCGGTCGGTCTGGGTGCGCAGTTGCTGCAGGGTGCTGCCAAGAACGCTGTTGCTGGCCTGCAGCGGAAGCTCGCGCAAGGCCTTCAGTTCAGCACGTTGCGCGCGCAGGGCCGGTGAATCCGGCCAACGCCGCTGTGCCCAGTGTTCCACGCGCGCCAACGCGGTATCGCGACCGGTGCGGTCGCCACGTTCGATTGCGGCACGCGCCAGGGTCAGTTCCAGTTGCAGCGCATCGTCGGCATTGCGGCGTTCGGCGGCGGTCAGCGGGCCATTCTGGCGGCTCGGGGTGATATCCACGAACGGAGCCAGCGTGGCCTGCCACCAAGGCTTGCCGGCGCCGGGCGCGGTGCCACCCGTCACCTGCGAGGGCAGGCCCTGCAGGGCCTTGGCCAGGGCATCCAGGCGTTGCAGCGATTGCACGCGCGGGCCGGTGCCCAGCGCATCCAGTGCATCGCGTTCCTGTACCAGTGCCTGGCGCAGGTTCAGGCCGTCGCTGTCGGGCAGATCGGCTAGCGCGGTGGCGGCCTGTGCATACAGGCGGCGTGCGCCTTCCACGTCGTCGGCGTAGTTCAGGCGTTGCGCCGCCTGGGTCAGCAGCAGTTCGGCCTCATCGCGCTGTACCGCCTGACGCCCCTGGTTGGCGCTGTCGGCCAGCTTGGCCAGGTTCTCTTCCAGCAGCGCACTGCGCTGGGAAAGGCCCAGCATCTCGTCGCGCAGCACGCGGTTGGTGGTCGCCGCATCCTGCAGGCGCTGGCTGGTTGCGCGCTGGTCGCGGCGCAATGCATCCAGCGTCGCCTGCAGGCCCTGCAGCTGTACGGCCGTGGTCTGCGCCTGCGCTTCCTGTTCGTTTTGTTGCTGCTGCCAGACGTACCAGCCGGCATAGCCGCCCACGCCAAGCACGACCACCCCGGCCAGCGGCAGCAGCCAGCGCACGGGTCGACGGGGCGGGGAAACGGGCGGAGTCTCGTTCATGGGGCTTCCTTGTCGGCACCGTCGCCGGTCAGGTTCCGGCAGGCCGCGTTGTGCACAGCATCACTGTTGCCGACCACAGCGGCAAGCGTGACCCACGTCCCTGTTCAGTTCGCTGCCGGGACGGTGAGCGTGGCGTGTGCAGCCGCCACCAGCTGCGCGGTGGTGGGCCCGGCCGCGCGCACCACGCGCTGCAGCCCCAATGCGTGCGCCTGTTCGCCCAGCCGTTCGCTGGCCACGACGGCGGTGGCATGTGCCTGACAGCGTTGCTGCAATGCCGGCGGAAGCTGCTGCCAGAAATGCAGCAACGCCTCACCACTGCTGACCGCCAGCACCCACGGATACGCTGAATGCGCCAATCGAGCCAGCGTGCGTGGCGACAGGCGCAGCAGGCGACGCTGATAGACATCGGCGCGCTCGATGCTGCCGCCGGCCGCCTGCAGTTGCGCAGCAATCAGGCCGCGCCCGCCGGGGGCGGTCACCAGCCCGATGCGCAGGCCGCGTACGTCCGCCAGTACCGGCAGCGCCAGCAGGCCCTCGCTGTCCATCCGCTGCGGCGCATGCACCTCGGCGACACCCTGCGCCCGCAGCGCGCGCGCGGTGCCTTCGCCCACGGTCAGCCACGGGCTGCGTTGTGCCTCGGCCAGTGGCAACAGGGTGGCGGCTGCGGTAACGGCGGCCGGGCTGGTGAACACCACCCGATCGCAGTTCAGCGCGCGTTGCAGCTGGTGCACCACTGGCGTGCCGTTCAGGCGCTGCAGGCGCCAGGGTGGCAGGGCCAGCACATGCCCGCCCAGCCCAGCAACGGCGCGGCGCAGCGCGGAATTCTGGCCCTGCGGTCGCAGCGAAATGAAGGTCCAGCCCGGCTCGGAACCGGCGGCGCCAGTGGGTATCGTATGGTCGGCCATTGCCTGCATTATGCGGGCCCTTCGTTGTCGTGGTCCCTGCTCCGATGTCCGTTGATGCTCTGACTTCCTCGCTGGCCGCCCTGCAGGACGTGCTTGACTGCATGCCGGCGGTCCGCGCCATGCAGATCCAGCTCGACGGCTATGCCGATGGCGTGCTGCGCATCACCGCGCCGCTGGCCGCCAACGTCAATGACAAGGGCAACGCCTTCGGTGGCAGCCTGGCCTCGGTGCTGACCCTGTCCGGCTGGGCACTGGTCAGCCTGCGCCTGCGCCTGGCCGGCCACGATGCCGAGGTCTACGTGGCCGACAGCAACCTGCGCTACCTGGCACCGGTCTACGAAGACCTGCACGCCCATGCCGAAGCGGCCGAGGCCACTGGCTGGGATGCCTTCCTGAACACCTTCCGCCAGCGCCGCAAGGCCCGCATCAGCATCATCGCCACCCAGCCCGGTGCCGATGGCAAGCCCGCCGCCGAGTTCAGTGGTCGCTTCGTTGCCTTCGCCAAAGGGTAGGATGGCAGGCTGACGTTCTGGGGAAACCACCGATGCGCCGCCTCATCCAGTTCCTGATGTGTTCCCTGCTGCTGGCCAGCGCCGTGGCTTCGGCAGACGACCTGAGCCGCAAGCAGCGCAAGCTGCTGGAAGAGACCCAGATCGCCTACGGCGCCACCATCCGCTGGGGCAGCATGGACGATGCCATCGGCTATCTGGACCCCAAGCTGCGCAAGGAAAAGCCGCCCACCGAGTTCGAGCTCAACCGCTACGCGCAGCTGCGCGTGTCGTCCTACCGCGAGCGCAGCAGCGCCGCGCTGGACGGGGGCCTGGTCGAGCGCCGGGTCGAAATCGGGGTGATCAACCAGAACACCCAGGCCGAACGCACCGTGGTGGTGGTCGAGCGCTGGCGCTGGGATGCCGAGGCCAAGCGCTGGTGGCAGACCGCCGGCCTGCCGGACCTGTGGAAGGGGCAGTGACGGGCCGCGTCCGGCTTGTGCGACAATCGGCGCCCGCTTAATCGACCCGTGACCTGAGTGAATTACGAAGAGTTGCTGGCCTTTGCAGGCCGAAACCCGATGCTGTCCGCGGCCCTGGTCGGCCTGACCGTGGCCATCATCGTCACCGAGATCCGCCGCCTGTTCCGGGGCTTCAAGGGCATCAAGCCCGCCGAACTGACCCAGCTGATCAACGCGGGTGGCACGGTGGTGGTCGACCTGTCGGCCAGCGGTGACTTCGAGAAGGGCCACATTGCCGGCAGCCGCAATGCCCAGGCCAGTGCCTTCGGCCCGGACAACAAGCTGGTGGCCAACGCCAAGCAGTCGCCGGTGGTGCTGGTGTGCCGCAGCGGCAACGCCTCGGAAACCGCCGCCAAGGCGCTGAAGAAGGCCGGCTTCGAAAAGGTCTACGTGCTCGACGGCGGCATTCCCGCCTGGCAGCAGGCCGAGCTGCCGCTGGTCAAGGGCCGCAACTGATTGCCGCAGGTGGCGGATCCGGCCTTGTATGGGCCTGATCCCGCCCCCATCGCAGTAGTTCGACCATCGTTTTCATTGCATTCACCTGGAGTTACTGGAAATGTCCGAAGAGATCACCAACGGCGCCGCTGCGCCGGTCGATGCCGCCACCGGCCCTGCTTTCACCGTCGAGAAGATCTACGTCAAGGACGTCTCCTTCGAGTCGCCGAACGCTCCGACCATCTTCAATGACCAGGTGCAGCCGGAACTGCAGCTCAACCTGAACCAGCAGGTGCAGCGCCTGGGCGAGAACGCCTTCGAAGTCGTGCTGGCCGTGACCCTGACCTGCCAGGCCGGTGAGCGCACCGCCTACGTGGCCGAAGTGAAGCAGGCCGGCGTGTTCGGCCTGGTCGGCCTGGACCCGCAGTCGATCGACGTGCTGCTCGGCACCCAGTGCCCGAACATCCTGTTCCCGTACGTGCGCCAGCTGATCAGCGACCTGATCCAGGCCGGCGGCTTCCCGCCGTTCTTCCTGCAGCCGATCAACTTCGAAGGCCTGTACGCAGAAACCCTGCGCCAGCGCCAGGAGCAGGGCGACGCACCGTCGCTGGCTGACTCCGAGCCGGCTGGCAACGCCTGATCCCTGCCGCGACGTCACGGATGAGCACTACCGCTGACAAGATCGCCGTGCTTGGCGCCGGTTCCTGGGGAACCGCGCTGGCCAGCCTGCTCGCACGGCACGGTCACCCGACCGTGCTGTGGGGGCGCGACGCTGCCGTGGTCGAGGCCATCGACCAGCGCCACGAGAACCCGCGCTACCTGCCGGGCATCCCGCTGCCGGACAGCCTGCGTGCCACCACCGACCTGGCGTCGGCAGTGGAGGGCGCCGCCTGGATCCTGGTGGTCACCCCGTCGCATGCCTTCGGTGAAACCGTGCGTGCGCTGGCGCCGCTGCGTCCGGCCGGTGCCGGCGTGGCCTGGGCCACCAAGGGCTTCGAACCTGGTTCGGGCCGCTTCCTGCATGAAGTGGCGCGCGAAGTGCTGGGTGAGGACGTGCCGCTGGCCGTCGTCACCGGTCCGTCGTTCGCCAAGGAAGTGACCCAGGGCCTGCCGACCGCGATCACCGTGCACGGCGACGTGCCCGAGTTCGCGCAGACGGTGGCCGAGGCGATGCATGGCCCGGCGTTCCGCGCCTACACCGGCGACGACATGGTCGGTGCCGAGCTGGGCGGCGCGATGAAGAACGTGCTGGCCGTGGCTACCGGTGTGGCCGACGGCATGCAGCTGGGCCTCAACGCCCGTGCCGGCCTGATCACCCGTGGCCTCAACGAGATGCTGCGCCTGGCCGCGGCGATCGGCGCCAAGCCGGAAACGCTGATGGGCCTGGCGGGCCTGGGCGATCTGGTGCTGACCTGCACCGGCGACCTGTCGCGCAACCGCCGCCTGGGCCTGGCCCTGGGCCGTGGCCAGACGCTGCAGGATGCCGTGCGCGAAATCGGCCAGGTGGTCGAGTCGGTGCAGACCGCCGACGAAGTGATGCGACAGGCACGCCGTCATGGCATCGACCTGCCGATCTCGGACCGCGTGCGTGCCGTGCTGCACGGCGAGCAGACGCCTGAAGAAGGCCTGCGCGCGCTGCTGGCACGGGAACAGAAACCGGAGTATCCGGACACGCTGTTCAAGTGAATCGAAAAACCCCGGCTACGTGCCGGGGTTTTTTTATGTGTGTGGCCCATCCACGCATGGCGTGGATCTACTCCGGAATCCGCTTCTGGTAGCAGCCAACCTTGGTTGGCGCCCGGTAGCGCCGGGCCATGCCCGGCGGAATCCATCACCGCGCCCGCGGCGGTGCGTTGCCGTTGTCCATGTCCGAGAAGATCAACCACGGCCCGTCGCCCACGCGCTTCAGCGTCAGCGTGAACTTGCCGGTGTCCCCCACGTTGTTGCCGTAGGTGTAGGCACCGATGATGTAGCCGACGTTCCCCTCCACCGCGTACGCCAACGCACGCAGCCGCAATGGGCTGCCGCCCTGGCCGGCATACGCGGCTTCGATCGCGCTGCGCCCGCGCACCGGTAGCTGGTTGCTCTGCAGCACAAAACCATTCTCGGCGAACAGCGCAGCCAGCGCCCTGGCATCGCCCGTGCGCCACGCCTGCTCGTAGTCGCGCAGCACGCGGTCCAGCGGCGCGGGCAGGGCCGCATCAGGAAGAGGCTGTGCAGGTTTCGCGCCTTCAGCATCGTGGGCGATGGCCGGCGATGCCAGCAGCAGGGCACTGCAGAAGATCACGGCGAGTCGTGTGCGGGCCATGCGTCCGGCTCCAGGCGATGACGGGAACGTGCGAACGCATCCTAGCGCGCTGCTGGTTAGAATCACGCAGGCGCCCGCGCGGCGGCATGCACCGCAGATCAGACAAGGACAAGGAATGAAGATTCGAATCACAGGGATGGCACTGACGGTCGCACTGCTGGCCGCCTGCGGACAGGCACCAGCGCCGGATGCAGCACCGACCGCACCGGCACCAACCACCGAAGCACCTGCGGCCACGGCAACGGTGGTCGAGCAGGCGCCGTCCATCGAAGACGGCGTAGACCCTTCGGTGTGGGACAACGAAGGCGAACCGGAAGACCCGGGTGCTGGCGGAGAACTCACCTGTGCGGACAACCCGCTGGCGACGCATTTCTTCACCCTGGTGGGCGGTAACACCGTGGACGACTGCGGCCGCAAGGACCCGAAGGTGCTGGCCGCGTTCAACGCCCTGATGAAGAACACAGCCGCGGCCGAATCTGCTGACAAGGAGATTCCGTCGCTGCGCGAACGCCTGTTGAGCGGGCCCAGCGGGCCTGGCGAACTGATGGTGCTGCAGGGCGAGCCATGGTGGTTCTACACCGCCTGCCAGGCCCACGACTGCCCCGGCACCGCATTGGCGATGCTGTACTCGCCCGATCAGTCGAAGATGGTCGGCCGCCTTACCGCGCGCTGCAGAATCTGGTGGCTGGGTGAACCCAGCGACGAGCAGCGCGCGCTGATCGAGCGCGAGCAGCCGGTGGACAAAGCGATGCTGAAGGAAGAAGGCGAGTCCTGCGAGTAATCGGTGGTGACGCCGGATGATGTTCCGGCGGCCGCATCATGCCGGTGAAAGCTGCCTCACCATGTCGGCGATGATCACGTGGACCAGTGTTCTCAGGAAATGCACTTCGCCTTCCAGGGTTGGGCCGATGTCGAAACGGGTCAACCATTGCTGGTTTTCCTGCAGCACCAGCGCGTAAAGCGCCTGGGCTTCGCTCGTGATGCGGTCGATCTGATGGCGCAGCTGCCGGGTGGCAGCCGGCCTTCCCAGGCCCAGCGCTTCACCGGCAGAAACCAGATGCTCGAAACGAAGGTCGTGGAAGCGCGCGACACCGAGAATGGGCCACGACAGTTCCGAGCGTTCTGGCCAACGTGCGCCCTCGTCGGCATACGCGCGGGTCTCGTAACATGCGGTGGACAGCAGGTCGTAGTGGGGGGCCAGTTCGATGCCCCTGCTGTCGACCAGGAAGCTCAGGTTCTTCAGGTGCGCATCGTTGTTGCCGGTGAGTGCATTGAAGATCAACCAGTCGAACAGGCGGACGCGCGTCTTGAGCTTGCTTCTGCATTGCTCGACGATGACCTTCAGGGTGTCGATGCTGCCGAGCGTGTACTTGAACTGCCGGTCGAGGTTGAGCAGCTGGCAGGCGTCGATGGCATGACGGCGATGGATGGCATCGGCGGTGATTTCGCGATCAAAGCGCTCGATGATGAAGACCGGCTCCGGTACGTAGCGGCGCTCGATCTTCGGCACCTGCAGCCCCATGCGCTGTGCAAGGCGCATCACGAACCACTCGTTGGCCACGCTGTGGGGATAACTGCTGCTGGTGCTGTCAGGCTTGAGGATGTGGGTCGAGGGCTCGGCGCCCAGAGGTTGGTAGAGTTCTCCCCCTGTCTCGATGATTGCCAGCTTGTGCTGGGCACCTGCCAGTGACATGCGCTTGGCGGCACCCGCCGCAAGCGACGTGCGTGGCAGGCCTTGGATACGCGTGGAGAGTTCCGCATCGGGCAGTGGTTTTCTGCCGCCGGGTGGCAGGCGCTGGCCTGGAGGCAGCAGCGTCAACGAGCCTGCCGATTCCGCGCCATAGGCGGCCAGCAATGCGAACGCGTCCGCGCCATCCACCCTGGCATCGGTTGCCATCAGCGTGCGTTGCTGCTCTTCCGGCAGCAGATTGTCGAAGTACCACTGCACGGGGCGTTGGCTGGAGCCATCGAGGATGGCGGTGTCTTGCAGTGGCAACGCAGGCGCCAGTGGAAACCGATGTGCGCTGCCGAGCCACTCCGGCGCATAGGTGAAGCGCCACAGGTTTGCTGCTTCGGTCAGGCGGCCCACCGGCGCTTCGTCGATGCTGACCTGCAGTTCGCGTGGTGGAAGCGGATAGTGCAGTCCAGACAGGACGGTCGTTGTAATGACGTCCTTGAGATCGATACGGGGGGCGCTCATGGCACCTTCCAGTTGGCACGTTTGGCCAGCAGGGCCATCGCTTCGTCCGGCACGTCGATTTCGACATGCAGCCCCAGCTCGTCAAGCACGGTGAACAACTTGCCCCATTGCACCGTGGTACCGCCGCGTTCGACCTTGGCCAGGAAATTCTCGCTGACCCCGATGCCTTCGGCGGTTGCATCCTGGCGCAGTCCCTGATGCTTGCGGGCGGCTCTCACCAGTGGTCCCAAGGCCTCAGCCTTCTCAAGCCTGATCTTCAATGGGAACTCCCCCAGCAGAGCCTGACGCTCTGGATTCGACCCATCGTCTATACCATAGAATCCTCACTGCAGTGAGGATTCTTCGCGCAAAACCCAGGATTCCTTAGAATCCTTTCGATCTTGAGGATTTTTTCGCAAAAGAGCTGGATGCAAGAAAATCCTCATTGAAATAAGGATTTGTCTGCAAAGGCGTCCAGCCTGCAAAAAATCCTCATGAACTCAAGGATTTTTTGACGCCGTGAGAGCGCGATGCCTCATCCGGTCCATATGGGCAGCGCCACGAGGGTGGGACGTCCGCGATGAGTGGGGTCCAGGTGGGGCCTGCCAGGAGCGTGCCCGGGAACCTCTGCCTGCAGCGCAGGCTCGCATCGTCAACAGGCCTGGCCGCACCCCGGCCATAACCAGCCATGGCCGCAGGCAAAGCGTCTGTTACTTGCTCGCGCGCCGCGCGCCCTTCTCGTCTTCGTCCTTTGCATCGCCCCGGCTCTGCGCGAACTCCGGGAACGTCTTCGCGATCGAATCCTTGTCCGGAAGGATGTAGAACACGCCGCCCTTCTCGAACGTGGATTGCACGATCTGCTCGTAGAACGCAGGCGTGACGTTGATGCAGCCGTGCGTAACGCGGTTGTCGTCCGGCGAAGGTGATGCCAGCCGTTCGGCGCGCTTCTCTTTCGGAGTGCCTGGCGGCAGCGGGTGCATCGAAACGGCGGAATCGTAGTCCACCCACAGCACGCGACCGGCATCGTCGGAGGGGCCATAGCCACCAATGAAACGGCCCGCCGGGGTAGTGCGGTCATGGCCTGGAATCGCACTCAGCGCGAGCTTGGCAACGCCGGGTGCGGAGTGATCGCCGATGGCCGAACCGAACAGCGCCGGTGCGGCACCGCGCAGCTTGCCGTCTCCACCGAAGACCAGTACCTGCGCAGCCGCCTTGTCCATGATCGCGAACGGATAACCCTGGTTGTCCTTGCTGGCGACTACCCAGCCGGCCAGTTCGATCACCGTCTCGGACACGCTCTGGTCAGCGGGCAGTTCATCGACTGCGGCGACCGGGGGTGCAGGTGCGTCCTTGTCCCTGGCGTTGGCTACGCCGCTGCACGCAACGGCCAGTGCCATGGCCAGTGCGGCATGGAGGGCGCGGCGCGCAGGGGAGGAGGAGGTACGAATGGGACGGCTCCTTGCAGTGCAATCTTGGTGGAAGGATGCCAGTGGCCGGCGAAGGCCACTGGTTCCCGATACAGAGGTGGATCAGTTCAAACGGTGAGGGAGCGATCAGCCGCGCGGCTTGCGGCCCGCTGGTGCCCTTTCAAGCTGCTGCACGCGACCTTCGATCTGGTCCAGACGCTGGTTGGCCTGCTGCGCCGACTGGTTGGCGGACTCGGCACTCTGGGCGGCGCCCTGCACCTTTACATCGAGCTGATCGAGACGCGAGTTGATCGTTGCAAACTCGTTCTTGTAAGAGGCGCAAGCGCCAAGGCTCACGGTGGCGATGAGCGCCACGCTGAGTGCACGGGCCATCTTCATGTGTTGCGAGGTCAGTTTCATTCCACTCCCTCCTTCGTCTGGGGAAGCTGGAATATAGCGGCGTTTGTTCCCGGCGCTACCAAGCGCTTTCAGCTGGAATTTGAGTACGTGGATGGGCTGTGAAGGCCTGTAAATCAACGAACCTTAACAAGCGGGATCAAGCGAGCTGATCTGCACCGGCGTATCGCCTTGTGCCTGTTCAATATCACCCATTCACCTGCATGAAGCCGGCATCACGGCATGTGCGTCTGTGTGCTTTCGCCTGCTCCGCACGCAGGCTGCCATCCACTTGCTTCCAGCAGCGCTGCAGCGTTTCCAGGCTGGACATCCAGCAGTTCGGCGATGGCGTTGGGCGTGTCGGGCGCGCGCGCAACATAGGCGTGGGCAATGCGGTAGCCGATCCAGTAGCCGAGATCTCCGCGGCGCGTATCGTCGCCGGGGCCGTTGTACAGCCACCTCGAAAGATCGGTACCCATGCTGTCCTGCAGGAACGCGCGCTCCAGCGCACACTCGCGACCCTGCGCCCAACGCTGCAGATGCGCGTTGGCCGGTTGCCCGGAGATCCGTTCGGCCACGTATTCGGCGCCGCCTTCCAGCAGCGTCTGATAGAGCAGGGTGGGCTGCTCGACATCAACGCGCGCGCCGGGCTGTTGCACGTGCACGTACTCATGGGCGATCAGGTGCACGAAGCGGTCGCTTGCATCGGCCTGCATCCAGTCCGCATTGCACAGCGCTTCCAGTCCAATGATCACACCTGCTTCGGTGGTAACGCCACCACTGTTGCCGCGGCCCACCAGTACGGTGACCGGAGGAAAGCGCGCAGATGGCAACAGGGCGCCGAGCTGATCGACGGCAGCGGCGACGCGCGTGCGGATCGATGGCAATGCGGCCGCGCAGGTTCTCGCTTTCGCAAACAATGCCGACTTGTCCTGGATGGCCCTGGCCAGCCGCTCCATCGAGCCGATACGGCTGTCGGTGAAGCTGCGCAGGGCATCCGTACCCGCATCCAGATAGCCGTGCTGCAGATCATCGGCGCTTGGGCGCCCATGGTTGGCGTCCAGCACCTTGAAGAAGCGCGTGACATCGTCTGTCTGTACGACGATGTGCCCGGCAGGACCGACACGCTCAGCCGCCTGTGCCTGCAGCAGCGCGATCGGCGAGGCGATCAGGATCAGTGCCCGCATCAAGCATCGAGCGTGATGCGCGTAAGAAGCCGACAGCAATGCCATGCGGAGTTCCCTGAACGCCAGCCTTATTTATACACCAGTCAGTTCAATATTCAGGGTTGATTAGACCCCCTAACGGATAATTCACACCTGTCGACCGCCTCCTCTCTCTCCCCCTCCCGGGAGGCGGTCGACGAAACCAAAATAATTAAAGGTGTGTCCCGATGAACAAGAATTCGCTGCTTGCCCTGGGTCTTCTGGCTGCTCTGCCGTTCGCTGCATCGGCAACCGATGGCCTGTCGTACAACTACGTTGAAGGCGGCTACGTGAACACCGATGCCAAGGGCGGCGACGCCGATGGCTGGAAGGTGAAGGGTTCCGTTGCGGTGCACCCGAACTTCCACGTCTTTGGCGACTACAGCGCCCAGGAAACCGACAAGTTCAAGAATGACGTCGACCAGTGGCGCCTGGGTGTCGGCTACAACTACGGCATCGCACCGAACACCGACCTGGTGGCCCGTGTTGCGTACCAGAAGTACGACGAGAAGCGCGGCCTGGACTTCAACGGCTACTCCACCGAAGTGGGCGTGCGCACCGCGTTCAACCCGTACGTGGAAGGCTACGTGATGGCCGGCTACGAAGATTTCAGCAAGAAGCACGGCATCAACCCGGACGGCGAGTTCTATGGCCGTGTCGGCGCCACCGCCAAGTTCAACCAGAACTGGGGCCTGAGTGGCGAAGTGAAGCTGGCCAAGGCCGGCGACCGCGAGTGGTTCGTGGGCCCGCGCTTCACCTGGTAACAAACGCCTGTCGTTAGTGCGTGTTGTGCTGGCGTGTGACTCTCTCTCTCTCCCACACGCCAACCGAAGCCCGGCCTCGCGCCGGGCTTCACTTTTATGGGCCCCGTGGCGCCACAATGCGGCATGGGCGACCCTTCCTCCCTCGCAGGTACTGGCATGGCCTACCAGGAGCATCTGGCGCCTGCGCCGCTGCGTGGCCACTTCGGCCAGCTGTGGCAGAGCCAGCTCCCTGCCGATGCCGATGGGCACATCACCGTATTGCCCGATGGCTGCGTGGATATCCTCTGGCGCGACGGCGCGCTGTTCGTGGTCGGCCCGGACCGCGTGGCCGCGCACCCAGCGCTGGCACCCGGTGCGCAGGTGCTGGGCGCACGCTTCCGTCCCGGCCAGGCATTGGCCGCGCTCGGCCTGCCCTTGGCCGGGATCATCGGCCAGGCCGTGCCACTGGCCGACCTGAAGGGCACGTGGGCGAAGAAAGCTGCGGCTTCCATCGGTGACACCGTGCCTGCGCAGCGCCTGCAGCGGATGGCGTACTGCCTGCAGCAGCATATGGGCGCGGCCGCACTCGACACCCCGGCGCAGCGTGCACATGTCCTGTTCCAGGCGCTCGCCGGGGGTCACGCCACGCTGGATACGCTGGCGGCGCACTTGGGCCTGAGCCCGCGCAGCCTGCGGCGTTTCAGCCAGTCGCAGTTCGGCTACGGCGCCAAGACGCTGGAGCGCATCCTGCGCCTGCAACGCTTTCTTCGCCATAGCCGCGCGCTGCCGCAGCACTCGTTGGCGATGCTGGCCGGTGATGCCGGCTATGCCGACCAGGCCCACCTCAGCCGTGAGGCGCGCGAGCTTGCCAGCATGACCGCACGGCAGCTGCGCCTGGAATGGGGCCGATGATGGCCGTTTTGTTCAAGACCGCCGTGCCGCGCTGATCGAAGCTGGGGCTCCCACCCAGGAGTTACGCCATGAGCCACGCCGCACCCCGCGATGCCGAGCGCCGCATCGACAACATCGAATTCAACGTCGCCGACATCGCCCGCAGCAAACGCTTCTACGGCGAGGTATTCGGGTGGTGCTTCACGGACTACGGCCCGGCCTACACCGAGTTCGACGACGGCCGCCTGAAAGGCGGCTTCGTGTCCGACACATCGGTACGTGCGCAGGGCGGCTCACTGGTGATTCTCTACTGCGCGGACCTTGCGGATGCACAGCAGCGCGTGGTCGCCGCCGGTGGCGAGGTGGTGCAGGCGGTGTTCGCCTTCCCCGGTGGCCGTCGCTTCCACTTCCGCGATCTGGATGGCTACGAGCTGGCGGTCTGGAGTGATATGGATTGAGGTCTTCGTACCTTCGCCGGTGGACGGAACGAGAACCGCTCCGTCCCCGGTCAGGCGGTTCCGCTATGATCGCCCGCACATCGCCACGCGCGATGCGCCCGCCTCAAGCCAGCAGGAACCGCCGTGAACTCCCAGCCCGCACCGATCACCGCCCTCAACCACACGCTCGACAACGAGCCGCAGCAGATCACCGCGCCGCTCACCCATTCGGCGGCGTTCCTGGTGCTGAAAGTGAAGGATGACGAGGCGTCGATCGCCAAGGCGCGCGAGGTGCTGGCCAGCACCGACGACCTGATCAAGAACACCGCCATCCGCGAGATCGAGCGCACCTTCACCTGCAACGTGGCCATTGGCCACCGCGTGTGGCAGCCGTTGGTGGGCACCACGCCGCCGCGTGAACTGAAGCCGTTCCGCGAGATCAAGGGCGCGACTCACACCGCGGTGTCCACGCCGGGTGACCTGCTGTACCACATCCGTGCGCGCACCATGGACCTGATCGTGGCATTCGAGCGCAACCTGCTGATGGCGTTCGGCGATGCGGTGGAAACGGTCGATGATGTGGCCGGCTTCCGTTATTTCGATGGCCGTGACCTGCTCGACTTCGTCGACGGCACCGCCAATCCGGAAGGGCTGTCGCTGCCGGAAGCCACCATCGTGGGCGATGAAGACCCGGCGCATGCCGGTGGCAGCTACGTGGTGGTGCAGAAGTACCTGCACAACCTCGATGCCTGGCGTGCGCAGAAGACCGAGGCACAGGAAGCGATCATCGGCCGCACCAAGCACGACAACATCGAGCTGGACGATGCACCGGCCGATGCGCAGAAATCGCACAAGACGCTGTGCACCATCGAGGATGCCGACGGCGAGCACGAGATCCTGCGTGACAACATGCCCTTCGCCAACCCGGGGCGCGGCGAGTACGGCACCTACTTCATCGGCTACACGCGCCGCCTGTGGGTGATCGAGAAGATGCTCGAGCGCATGTTCATCGGCAATCCTGCGCCGCTGCATGACCGCATCCTCGACTTCTCCACCGCCACCACCGGCGTGACCTTCTTCGCGCCCTCGCGCAAGGTGCTGGCCGACCTCGGCGATTGATCGCGCCGGGCAGTGCCGACCGCCATCTGCCTGTCATCTAACGCGCCGACCATCAGCCGTTGGATGAGAGCGCAGGGGCGGGCGATGGCGATGGCAAGGAACACAACCGGTGCACGCCGCTGGTGGCGGCCGTTGGCCGCGCTGTTCGGTGCGCTGGCACTGGGGAGCGCCGCGGTGTCCGCGCAGGAGGCTCCCGCACACTGGATGGCCTATGCCGCCGCCGTGGGCGGCCAGTTGCAGCAGCGCCTGCAGCAGGAGCAGAACCCGCAGGCGCAGCGCGTGCTGGAATGGCTGCAGGCACACCCTGATGCACCGACGCCGTTGCCGGTGAGCGTGTGGATCGCTGCGGATGGCCGCATCTCGAAACTCGAATTCGACAGTTTGGGCGACGCCCAGGTCGACGCCGACCTGCGCGCGACATTGCAGTCCGCGCCGTTGCAGGCCGCGCCACCAGCCGACATGCGTCAGCCGCTGCGGCTGGGCCTGCTGCTTACCCAGTAGATCCACGCCATGCGTGGATGCGCCTGGTAGATGCCGGCCTTGGTCGGCAGGTGTGCGCCAACCAAGGTTGGCGACTACCGGTAAGCCCCAAGCCACGCATGGCGTGGCGCTATTGATCTTGCGGGTGCAGTAGATCCACGCCCTGCGTGGATGTGTTGGGTAGATGCCGACCTTGGTCGGCAGGCGTGCGCCAACCAAGGTTGGCGACTACCGGTAGCCCCAAGCCACGCATGGCGTGGCGCTACTGATCTTGCGGGTGCAGTAGATCCACGCCCTGCGTGGATGTGTTGGGTAGATGCCGACCTTGGTCGGCAGGTGTGCGCCAACCAAGGTTGGCGACTACCGGTAAGCCCCGGCCACGCATGGCGTGGCTCTACTGATCTTGCGGGTGCAGTAGATCCACGCCCTGCGTGGATGTGTTGGGTAGATGCCGACCTTGGTCGGCAGGCGTGCGCCAACCAAGGTTGGCGACTACCGGTAGCCCAAGCCACGCATGGCGTGGCTCTACTGATCTTGCGGGTGCAGTAGATTCAGGCCCTGCGTGGATGTGTTGGGTAGATGCCGACCTTGGTCGGCAGGTGTGCGCCAACCAAGGTTGGCGACTACCGGTAAACCCAAGCCACGCACGGCGTGGCTCTACTGATCTTGCGGGTGCAGTAGATCCACGCCCTGCGTGGATGTGTTGGGTAGATGCCGACCTTGGTCGGCAGGCGTGTGCCAACCAAGGTTGGCGACTACCGGTAAACCCCGGCCACGCACGGCGTGGCTCTACTGCGTTGCCACCTGCGGTTCACGCGCGGCTGCGCTCCATGCGCGCAGCCCGAACACGGCCAGGCCGAGGAAGAACACGTACAGCGCTGCGGTCACGTGCAGCGACTTGAACAGGTAGGCACCCACGTACACCACGTCCACCGCGATCCACACCCACCAGCAGGCCACGTGGCGGCGCGCCTGCCACCACTGGCCGACCAGGCTCAGCGCGGTCAGCATCGCGTCCAGCCAGGGCAGTGCGGCATCGGTGAAGGTGTGCATGGCCGCACCCAGTGCCACGCCGCCGCACAGGCCGATGGCCAGGTCGCGCAGCAGCTTGCCGCGCGCCAGTGGCACGATGCGGACGCTGCCCTCGTCGGCGGCGTGCTGCCGCCAGTTGAGCCAGCCGTAGACCAGGAAGCCACCGAAGGCGACCTGCAGCAGGGTGTCCGAGTACAGCTTGGCCTCGGCGAAGACCAGCCCGTACAGCGTCACCGACAGCAGGCCGACCGGCCACGCCACCAGCCGGCGCTTGGCCATCAGCCAGACGCCGAGGATGCTGCACAGCGCGGCGGTCCACTCGAGCATGACGCCGCTCACAGCGCGAACGTCACCGACAGGCGGGCCTGTCGCGGTGCGCCGGGGAACAGGTAGTAGTCACCGCCGCTGCTGCCGGTGTCGCGCCAGTAGAAGCGGTTGAACACGTTGTCCACCGACAGGTTCCAGGTCACCGCACGTTCGTGCAGGCGATGCTGGAAGCGCAGGCCGGCATCGAACACCGAGTAGTCCGGTGCGCGCACACCACCATCGGCGCGGGCGACGTTGGCGCCTGCATAGCGCCAGCCACCGGTCACATCCAGGCCCTGCACGAACGGCAGCGCGTAGGCCACGTGCACGCTGGCGCGCACCTTCGGCACGTTCACCAGCTGATGGCCTTCATAGGCCGGCGTGCCGGTGTCGCGCGCTCGTGCCTGCAGCATGCTGGCGCTGGCCACGATCTGCAGCGCATCGGTCAGCTGGCCGTTGGCGGTCAGCTCCAGGCCGGTGTGGGTCTGCGTGCCTTCCTCGACGAAGGTGTAGCCGACGTCGCTGTTGTCCGGCCTGGCGTACTGGTACGGCTGCGAAATGCGGAACACGGCTGCGCCCAGCGTCAGCGCCTCGACCGGCACGTACTTCACGCCCACTTCCAGCTGCCGCGACTGCACGGACGGCAGGAAGGTGTCGGCGTTGCTGGTCCAGAAGGGCGCTTCCTGGCCCAGCGAGATGCCGCGCACGTAGCTGGCATAGGCGTTGAGCTGGTCGGTAGCCTTCCACACCACGGCGGTCTGCGGCAGGAAACGCGACAGGCGGCTGTGCCGCTGCGGGGTACCACGCTTGTCGTAGGCACGCTCGTCCAGGCGCACGAAGCGGCCGCCGGCCAGCCACTGCCAGTCATCACCGAAGCTCATCCGGTCCAGCGCGAAGAACGCGGTCTGGCGGCTGTCCAGGCGTCGTGCGGACGGCTCTGGCATCTTCGGCGACGGCGCGAACACCGGCACCTGTGCGTCGTGGATGTTGCTGGTGCCGACGTACTCGTTGACGCTCGGGCGCTTGTCTACCGTGCGGCGGAAGTAGTCGGCACCGATGGTCAACTCATGGCCGACGCTGCCGGTCTCGAAGCGGCCACGCAGCTCGGCACGGGCCTGCTGGTTGCGGCGGGTGTCGTCCGGGCTGCGGTAGTCGTACACGTCGTAGTCGCCATTGGGCGCGAAGTAGTTGCCTGGCACGCTGCCATCGGCGCATTGCGTGGCGTAGTAGCAGCCGTAGGCGAAGGCGACGTTGTCATCGATCACCGAGCGGCTGTGGCCGACCGAGACGCGCGACTGCCAGGCATCGTTGAAGTCGTAGGTGTGCAACGCGGTGATGTTGGTGCTGGCGATATCCACCGGGCGCTGCCACGGCTGGTAGCCGAGCAGGAATTCGCGATCCACGCCGTGCGGCAGCTCACGCGCGCCCAGCAGCTGGTAGCCGGACACCGAACGCTGCGAGCTGGTCTGGTAGTTGGCATCCACTTCCAGCTTGCCGCGTTCGCCAATCAGCCAGTCGGCGGCCAGCGAGTAGAAGTTGCGACGGCCATCGGCGTGCTCGACGTAGGAATTGCTGGAATCCCATGCGGCATTCAGGCGCAGGCCGAAACGCGGGGTGATCCAGTGGCCGACATCGACGGCGACGTAGCGCGAGCCTTCCGAGTCGGTACCGAGCGTGGCGGTGCGCACTTCGGCCGGGCGCTTGCCGATGTAGTTGATGATCCCGCCGGGCGCCATCACACCCGCGGCCAGGCCGGCTTCACCCTTGAGGATCTCAACCGACTGCACGTTCTCCAGCGCCAGGCGCTGTTCGCCGGCGATGGACAGGCCGTTGAAGCGGTAGCCGGTGGCGGCATCCAGCGCAAAGCCGCGGATGGCGACGTTCTGGTAGTAGCCCACCGGCGCATACGCATCACCCAGCGAGGCATCGTTGCTGGCCAGCTCGGACAGCGAACGCACCTGGCGGCGGTCGAGATAGTCGCGCTCGAGCACGTTCACCGAGGCCGGGGTGTCCTTCCAGGACCCACCACCGAAGGCGTTCACGCGTGAGGTATCGGCCTTCGGTTTGCCGGCCTGCACGCGTACCGCCGCCAGTTCGGTGGGCGAGCGCTCGGCGCCGGTGGCAGCCGCATCGGGGGACGCCTCGGCCTCGCTGGCGTGCAGCGGCAGCGCGGCGCAGAGGGCGAGGGAGAGCAGAGTGGGGCGCAGGCAGCGGTTCATTCGGTTCGTCTTCGGACAACAAGGGAGACGAAGCGACGGCGCGCAGGTGCACCGGCCCATGACGGGGGTGTGGCTGCGGCTCAAAGCTCCCTACGCCGGTGCAAACCGGATCAGGTTCCAAGGGACTCTCTCAGCCTGGCAGATCCAGGCACCCCCGCTTCAGGTGACCATTTCACTACAAATGGTACGGATTTGCGAGCCGGTGCCCTTCAGGCTGCCGCGTGCAACGCCTGCAGCAGTGCCTGTCCCGGCGCGCTGTGGAACCACGCCGGATGCCCCAGCATGAACGGCTGCCACGCCACATCCGCGTTTGCGGTGGAGCCAGTGATGCCTTCGAAGTACTCCACTTCGGACAGTGCGAAGTCGAAATGGACCATCGGCAGCAGGTCGGCCAGCAGCTGCACGCGTGCCGCCGACAGCGGCAGCACCTCGCGGTAGCCGTCGAGCAACGCCAGTGCGATGTCGATGCGCACCGCCTCCATGCCGCGCTCCAGTTCCAGCCACGCCACTGCGTTGCGCTCGATCGCGGTGGCGAGGTCAAACAGTGCGCTGGTGGGCGAAGCCAGGCCGAAATCCAGCACGGTGCTGACCTGCCCGTCGCGCCACAGCAGGTTGGAGACATGCCAGTCGTTGTGCGCCCACAGCCGTGGCTCGTCGCGCAGGCGCTCGGCCAGGCCCGTGTGCCAAGGCAGCACGTCGCGCTGCAGCTGTGCTTCCCACGGAATGCGCGCGAGATAGCGGGCCAGCCCCGGTCGTGTGGGCAGTTCGGCTTTGATCGCGGCGATGGGATCGTCGGCGCGGATCAGATCGTCGCGCGCGACCAGCAGATGGGTACTGCGCTGTGGCGCGTGATAGCTGGCGGCGGCACGGTGCAACCGGGCCAGCATGCGGCCGGCTTCGCGGGCCTGCGCGACATCGGTCAGCAACGACCACGACACGGCATCGCGGTACAGGTCCTCGCCCACGCCCACGGCATGCAGCTCGAAGGTCCATTCGCCGTGCTCGACTGCGGTGTGGCCATCGGCTGCCGCAAGCAACTGCACCACCGGTACGCCGGCGGCAGCGAGATGGGCGATGAAGTGGTGTTCTTCTTCCAGGCAGGCCGCACTGCGCACACTGTGGTGGTGGCGCTTGATGAACACCGCGCCGCCCCTGCCATTGACGATGGCAGCGGCCGAGAGTGGCCGCGGGCTGTGCCAGTGCGGATGGCTGTCCGCATCCAGCTGCGGAAAGCGCCGGCGCAGCCACGCGAGGTCTGCGGTGCTGATCGGCGGCCAGTCGGCAGCGACCTCGTCGTTGTTGAGGCCCTGCACCCGGTGGAAAGAAGAAGTCATGCCGCAGCCCCAGTGGGGAAAATCACATCCAAGGCTGCGCATTCAACGCCATGGCCGCCCGCAACGCAAACGGGCGGGTCATCGACCCACCCGTCCGTGCATCGGCATGGGGGATGCCGCGCTGCTTACCAGCCGCGATGGCGACCGCGGTCGTGGTAGTAGCGGTTGTCGTAGTAGCGCTCGCGCTGCCAGCGACCGTCGTCACCGCGGTCGTAGTAGCCGCTGCGGTAGTAGCCACGGTCGTAACGGCGATCGTAGCGGTCGTCGTAACGGCGATTGTCGTAGTAACGACGGTCGCGGCGGTCGGAGGTGGTCAGGTTGCCGATCGCGCCGCCAGCCACGGCACCGCCGACAGTGGCAGCGGGATCACCGTTGGAGAGCAGGTTGCCGGCCACGCCACCGACCACGGCGCCGACCAGGGTGCGCTTGTCCTTCCTCGACATCGCGCTGGCATCGCTGACCACGGCCACACCGGCCACCAGTGCCAGAGCCATCGCCAGACCGCGGAAGCTGAGTGCGGAAGTACTGAGCATGTTCGTTCTCCTGTGAGGTGCATGCCACGCTGGGCAGGGAGGGCGCGGGGCGCCCCGGCTGCCGTGATGTCCACGCTGGCGTTCCAACATTGCCGGAACATTGCCTGGTCCACCGTGCGGCTTGCGCATTCATCTAGCGGCAGGCGGCATGAAGCAAGGCTGAAAGCGGCCCCGGCCGCTCAGCTGGCAGAAAGGGAAAGGGCCACGCGAACGTGGCCCTCCCTTCTCTCCCAAGGTGCCGCGGGCTTAGACGCCCATCGCCTTCTGGGCCTGCCGGGCCTGCTCCTGCTGGGCGTCCTGCTGCTGATGCAGCACGTTCGGCGCGCCCTGCACGGCACCGCTGCTGAGCGCCAGGCTCTGCTCGCTGGCGGCACGGGTCTCCACCGCCACGCGGCTGGCGGCGGGGTCGCCGATGGTGCCCTGCACGGCGAACAGGCGCTCACCGTTCGGGCTGGGCACCACCGAGTCGATGCGCTGCAGGCCGGCGGCATGCGCCTCCTTGGTCAAAGCCGCAGCAGCGCTTTCCAGCGTGTGGCGGTCCTTGAAGGTCCCGGCCGGCAGCAGTTCCAGACCCTTGCTGGCCTGGATGAACAACGGATTGCGCGGGTGCCGCTCGTCGTTCAGCAGCGGGCGCTCGCGGGCTTCCTTGATCGCGTCCAGCGTCTTCGCACCGACGATGCCATCGGCGACCAGGCCGTTGTCCTTCTGCAGCTGGCGCACTGCCGCGTCGGTGTTGCGGCCGAAGCGGCCATCTTCGACCAGCGGCTTGCCGTCGGCGCCGACGTAGCCCAGGTGGCCCAGCTGCTCCTGCACCTTGCGCACGCCCTCGCTGTGCGCGCCCTGCTTGTACAGTTCGGCGTGCGGCGTGGCAGCGGCCTTGTGCTCGGCCGCAGGCTTGCCCTGGGTCTGCTCGTGCGACTGGGTGCGGTTTTCCAGCAGGTCGCGGGCCTTGGACAGCGGATCGGAGGCGTACAGCTTCCAGTTCGGGTGGTCCTTCACCTGCTTGAGGTAGTCCTCGACCGGCATGGTGTGCACGCCCTTGCTGCCGGTGGACTGGCTGATCAGCAGCTTGTCGGTGTTGGGGTCGCGCACCACCATCACGATGTGGTCGATGCCGTTCCAGTGCTCATGGCGGGTCTTGGCCGTATCCAGGCCGATGATCATGCCTTCCTTCAGCGCATCGGGCTTCAGGATCGCGTCGCGGTCCAACAGCACGCCGGACTGGTCGAACGCCTTGCGCACGATCCCACCGGAACCGAGGTTGCCCAGGTCGATGCGATCAGCCTTGCTGAACACCGCGTGCCCGGCCTTCTGGTTGATCTCGTCCATGGTCCGGTTCTGCAGCGTGCCGACCCAGCCGGAACAGTCGATGTAACCCTGCTCCACGTTCTTGCCGGTCTTGCCCGGTACGTACAGTGCGTGGCCCGGAATGTTGATGGCGTACTTGACGTCGTCGTACTTCACGCCGGCCTCGTAGGCGGCCTGCAGTTCAATGCCTGGCTTCGGCGTGGCAGCCGCCGTTGCGGTTGCCGCCAGCGTGGCTGCACCCGCCGCCACGGCTGCGCTGGCCTGTGCAGGCGCTGCCGGGGTCTGGCCCTGGCCCTGCGCCACCGCCTGCGGTTCGATGTTCTTTTCCGGAATGCTGATCGCCGCGTACTTGTGGATGTAGTAGCTGGAGAACGTCCGCGCCAGGTCGCCATCGTTCATCCCGCGCATCTCGGCCAGGGTGTGGCCGGTCAGCGCCTTCGCGTCGGAGCCGATCTGGTTCAGCACGTTGCGGCGCATGTTGATCTCGTCGCCGTGGCTGTTGCGGACCACACCGAAGGTGCCGGTGGCAATGGCAGTCTGCACCGAGCCGTAGCCGGCGCTGCCCTGCTGGTGGGCCAGGTACAGGTCCAGGCCGGTGGGCGTGTTGCCCCCGGACAGGTACGGGTTGCCGGTGCGCTCGTTGCGGCGCGCCATCGAGTCCAGGTTGTCCTGGTACATCTGTGCGGCCGCTTCGGTGTTGCGGGTGGGGTCGAACTCGTGGCCGGTCAGGTGGTACTGGCGCGCGGAGCCGGGCACGAACTGGAACAGGCCCTTGGCGCCGGATGAGGTGTTGTGGGCGCGCTCGTTGAAGGTGCCGCCGGTCTCGATGTGCGCGAAGCGCATGAAGTCATCCACAGGGATGCCCTTCTGCCTGGCGACCTGCTCGACGATGTCCAGGACTTCCTTTCTGCTGTAGTCATGCTGTGCCATGACGTTTTCCTCGGGGTTGATGGAGCGGCGCGTGCCGCGAATCGCCAACCGGACTCATCCGTGAGTCAAGAACATGTCGGTCAACAGGGAACCCGCGCGTGGCGGGTGCTATCAGGGCGCGACGTACTGCTGGGTCGCGCTGTCGAAGGTGTAGTGCACGGCGTCGCCGGCACCCAGTGCGCGGGTCTTGCCGGGGCCTTCGATGGTGGTGCCCTTGAAGGTCACGGTCAGTCGCGGCAGGCCGTTGCCGTCGGCAGCGAAGGCCAGTTCGCCATCGCTGTCGGTGCAGGGCATCACGTTGCCGTCGTCGCAGGCGGCACTGTTGTCCTCACCCGTGCGCACTGAACCGACATAGCGCCAGACCTTGCTGTCCACGTCGTCTTCGCTGCGCCTGGGGTTGAACAGCAGCAGCGCATAGCCGGTGCTGCTGATGCCGCGGTCGAAGCTGCTGGTCGGCACCGCCAGCAGCAGGCGACCATCGGCCGTGCGATGTTCAAGCGGCTTGCGCCGGGTATCGACATCGTCGGCCTTGTCGTACGCGCCCAGTGCGCCGATGGTCCATTCCTGGCCACGGAACTTCCATGGCTTCCTGGCGTCGGTGCCGGCCAGCACGAAGGTGGCCTCGGCAAGGTTGGCGCGGTCATCCGGACCGGCCGGCGTCTGCTCGCCCGGCTTGCCGTAGTGCTCGCGGGTATCCCAGGAGAAACCCGTGTAGTACGTGGTGCCATCGAGAATGAAGGTGTGGCCGAACCAGAAGGTCGCCACGCTGCCGTTCTGGACCTCATAGGAGGTCGCGCCATCGCCGTCCACCTGATAGGTGAAATACATCACGGTCGGCGCGTCGGGCGGGGTGGCGGCGGCATCGGGGGTGGGGGTCTGCATCGGGGCAACATCCTGTCGGGGCGCATTGGCAGCCTGCGCAGGGGCGCCGGGCTGGGAGGACGAGGGGGCCGGATCGGCGGCGCTGCAGGCGGCAGCGGAAAGAGAGACGAGCAGGCACGCCGCGAATGCGCGCAGAGGCCGCAACGGCAGGGTCCAACATAGCTTGGGGGGATGATGCATGCGCCTCTCCATGGTCAGCGTTGCCGGGCCAGACGGCCGGCAGGAAACCGCGCCACGTCCACCAGGAACGGGAGCGAGGACATGAGCCGGTCGATTCCTTCGACCTCGCATTGAGAACTCATGACGGACCATCTTGGCACAGATCGGCGGCCGGTCAAAGAGGGCGGTGGCAGCTGCCCTTCTTGTGTGATCTGGCTCTCAGATCTTGCCGTCGCGCAGGTAATCGAACAGTTCGGCGTCGCCCTTGAGGCCCAGTTTGAGCATGGCGTCACCCTTCTGCCGGCTGATGGTGCTGACGCTCTTGTGCAGCTGCAGCGAGATTTCCTTCACGGTCATGCCGGTGCCCAGCAGCCGCAGCACCTCCACCTCGCGTGGCGACAGTGGCTTGCCGTCGCCCTCGCGCATGCGCCAGCTGCCAGCGGCCTCGACCCGCTCGCGCAGGCTGCGGCTGATGTAGGGCTGGCCCCGGTAGACCGCCTGGATGGCCTGTGGCAGTTCGTCCATCGACGAACTCTTGTCGACCAGGCCGAGCACGCCGCTGTCGAGCACCATGCGCAGGATCGCCAGGTTGTTGGAGACACTGAGCATCAGCACCGGCAGGTCGGGATGACGGCGGCGGATCATGCCGATCATGGCGAAGCCGTCGGCCTGGGGACTGCCCGGCATGGAGTAGTCGGTGACCAGCAGGTCACAGGGTTGGCTGCCGAGCAGGGCCATCAGCGCCTGCGCGCTGTCGGCTTCGCCGACCACGCGGCCCACCCCGCTCGATTCGATGACGGCACGGGTACCGATACGGACCACCGGGTGGTCGTCTGCGATGATGATGCGCAAGCTCATGCTCTAGTATGGCCACCGGGCACGCCGGACCGCGACCATCGCGGTTCCTGGCAGATTCTAGGAGATCAACGCCGATGCGTAGCTGGGCTGTTCGCGGGCTGGTCCTGCTGCTGGCCGTGCTGGTGCTGCCTGCGGCGCTGGCACAGGCGGTGCCTGGGCTGTTGCCGCTCAGCCCGCTGCAGCGCGAGTACCTTGCCGCGCATCCGAGCATCGTCGTGGGCCAGTATGACAGTGGCTGGCCGCCGTTCGAGTCCCTCCGTGACGGCCAGCAGGTCGGCCTGGGCCCGGATTATCTGTCGCTTCTCGCCCGTCAGCTGGGCGTGAAGGTGGAGGCACGGCGCTATCCCGACTGGACATCCGTGCTGGATGCGGCATGTCGTGGCGAGATCGATGTAGTGATGAATGTCGGTCTCAGTGCCGACCGCACCCGCTGCATGGTCTATACCGCCGCCTATGGCGAGGCACCGCTGGCCCTGGTGGGACGCCCGGATGACCTGCGTGCCTCCGACATCCCCGACCTGGATGGACTGCGGGTGGTGATCGAGCAGGACTTCCTGACCGGCCCGCAGGTGCGGGCGCGCTTTCCCCGGGCACGACAGCTTGTCGCAAACAGCTCGTTGGCGGCGCTGGAGATGGTCAGAGACGACAAGGCAGACGTTTACATCGGCAATGCCTACGTGGCCACCGAACTGATCGCACGCGAGGACCTGCAGGGGGTCGTGCTGCTGCGCCCCAGCGATCTGCCGCCCGAACGGCTGCACTTCGGTGTTCCCAACAGCAAGCAGCCGTTGGCCGAAGCATTGGACCTGGCACTGGCTGCGACCAGCCAGGCCCAGCGCGATGCGCTGGTGCAGCGCTGGCTGCCACCTCCGCAGTGGTCGGCATCGGCACAGCTGGCGTTGAGCCAGGCCGAGAAACGGGTATTGGAGCAGCCGTTGAAGATCGGCTTCGCGCCGAACGCGGCGCCGCTGTCGTTCGCGGACCAGGATGGCAACCCCAGTGGCCTGGCCAGCGAATACCTGCGGCGCCTGCTGCAGGCTGGCGCCAACCTGCAGGTGGAAAACAGCCATGACTGGTACGAGGTGCGCGAGAAGGCGCGCCGCGGCGAGCTGCAGGCGGTGATGGGCATTCCTGCCGATTCTCGCTACCTGGGCCCGGACTGGGTGTTCAGCCAGCCCTTCATCAGCGTGCCGAACGTGATCGTCAGCCGGCGTGACAGCCCGGCGTTGCTGGGCCTGTCCGACCTGCAGGGCAAGCGGGTGCTGCTGTCCGATCCGGAACGTGTGCGTGGCTATGTGCTGCAGCAGGCGCCGCAGGCGCGGATCATCGCGGCACGCAGCGCGGAACAGGCCCTGCAGCGCCTGATCAATGGCGACGCCGATGCCTACGTAGGCAACCTGGCACTGGTTGACCATCTGCTGCGCAACCGCTTCCCGGGGCGCCTGCAGGTGGCGGCACCGGCAGGTTTCAACGATCAGCTGGTGCTGGCGGTTGAGCGCCGCCATGCCGCCCTGGCCACCACCTTCGACCGCCTGCTGCTGCAGATGACGCCGCGCAAGCGCGAGGCCCTGCGCGGGGACTGGCTGGCCGTCGAGTACCGCAACGGCCTGGACTGGAACAGCGCGATGCGCTGGGGCGTGCCGCTGCTGCTGGTGCTGCTCACCGCGCTGCTGGTGCACGCCATCGGGCATTGGCGGCTGCGCCGCGAGGTGGCCGGACGGCGTCACCTGGAACAGCGCCTGGCCGAAGTCACCGACAACCTGCCCGCCGTGGTCTATCAGGCTCGCCGCGCGGCAGACGGAACCCTCAGCTTCCCGTTCATTGCCGGTGACCTGCAGGCGTTGTTCGGGGTCAGCCGGCAGCAGGCCGAACAGGATGCAATGTGCCTGCTGGACCGCATCGAGGAAGACGACCGCGAGCACATCCTGCATGCGGTCGAGCAGGCGGCGCGCCAGTTCGCACCGCTTGTTCTCGAGTTCCGGCTGCGACCTGAAGGCACCGGCGCGCGCTGGGTGCGCAGCCAGGCCCATCCCTATGCGGCGGAAGCGGGCGTGGTCACCTGGAGTGGATACTGGGTGGATGTCAGCGAGGCGCGTGCACAGGCCGAGGCCCTGACTGCGGCCAAGGCTGACGCCGAACAGGCGGCGGAGGCGAAGTCGCGTTTCCTGGCGACCATGAGCCATGAAATCCGAACGCCGATGAGTGGCGTGCTGGGCATGCTGGAAGTGCTGGCGCATTCGCCACTGGATGCCGAGCAGCAGCGCATCCTCGGGGTGATCGAGGATTCGGCGCAGATGCTGCGGCAGATCCTCGACGATATTCTTGACTACTCGCGGCTGGAGGCCGGCGCACTGCGCCTGGAACCGGTGCCGCAGCCGCTGCGGCCATTGCTGGAAAGCGTGTGCCGGTTGTTGTCGGCGCAGGCCAGTGCACGTGGGCTGGACCTGCACGTGCAGATCGACCCGCAGCTGGCGGCCGCGCACGAAGTGGATGGCGTGCGCCTGCGCCAGATCGTGTTCAACCTGCTCAGCAACGCCATCAAGTTCACCGTGCGCGGCGAAGTGCGGCTGCAGCTGGACGTGCTGGGGCCGACCGCCGAAGACGGCAGCCAGCCGCTGTGCCTGAGCGTCACCGACACCGGCATCGGCATCGCGCCGGAACAGCTGCAGCACCTGTTTGCGCCGTTCACCCAGGCCGGTGCCTACATCCAGCGCGACCATGGGGGTACCGGCCTGGGCCTGAGCATCTGCCAGCGCCTGGTGCAGATGATGGACGGCGAGCTGGAGCTGCACAGCACGCTGGGCGAAGGGACCCGCGCCGAGGTGCGGCTGTCGCTGGTGGAAGCCGGCAGCGGTGATGTGGAAGCGCTGGTCGCCGAGCAGGAACAGGCCTCGCTGCTGCCGCCGGCGCTGCGCCAGGCGCGGGTGCTGGTGATCGAAGACCACCCGACCAACCAGGCGATGATGGCCTGGCGACTGCAGCAGCTGGGGGTGCCGCATGTGATGGTCGGTGACGGCCAGCAGGGCTTGGATCGGCTGTCGTCGGAGAGTTTCGATCTGGTGATCACCGACTGCCGGATGCCGGTGCTCGATGGCTTCGGTTTCACCCGCCTGCTGCGCGAACGCGAGGGCCGCAACGGCCAGCCGCGGCTGACCGTGCTGGCGCTGACCGCCAGCGTGCTGGATGACGATGCACGGCGCTGCCGCGAGGCCGGCATGGACGAAGTGCTGGCCAAGCCGCTGTCACTGGCCACGCTGCGCACCGCACTGCTGCGCTGGTTGCCGCAGGCGCAGGGACAGTCGTTTGAGGAGCCGCAGGCCGAGTCCGCCGTCGACGATGCTGGGACGCTGCCCGATCTGGACAGCCTGCAGCGGCGCTTCGGCTCACGTGCGGTGGCCGAGCAGCTGCGCGACAGCCTGTTGCAGGCCAGCGAGGGCGATCTTGCCGCCGTGCAGCGCGCGCTGCAGGCTGGAGATCGCGAGGCGGCCGCACTGCACCTGCATCGTCAGGCCGGTGGGTTGGGCGCGGTGGGAGCGACAGTGCTGGCCGGGCAGGCCAATGCGTTGGTGGAGCGTCTGCAGGATGCGGCGGAAGCCGATGTGGCGCCGTTGTTCGCGGCAGTGGCGGAATTTGTGGCACGGCTGCAGCAACAACTGCAGCGCCTGGCTCACTGAGCCGACTGCTGCTGCAGGTAGGCGATCACCAGCGCGCGGCGTTCGGCGCTGGGGAAGGCGTTGTACATGCGTGTGCCGGGCACCACGTGGGTGGGCGACTGCAGGAACGCATCCAGGGTCTGCGCGGTCCAGGTGATATCGGCGCGGCGCATGCCGTCGGAATAGCCATAGTCCGGCAGGCTGCCGGCGCGGCGGCCGATCACGCCGTGCAGATTGGGTCCGAAGCGGTGGATGCCACCAGGTTGCACGGTGTGGCAGCCGGCGCACAGCTCGAACGCGCGCTGCATGGCCTGCTGCTGCGCCTGTTCCGGCGTGGCCGGTGCCGCAGGCGGGCGCTGGCAGGCCGTGGCCGCCAGGGTCAAAGCAATGGTGATGAGCAGGCGGAAAGCACGCATGGGCGGGCAGGATAGCGACGCAGCGGGGCAGGTGGGCTGCGACACGCGGTCGCAGCCCGGAGCAATCACATGCCCGAATAGTTCGGGCCGCCACCGCCCTGCGGGGTCACCCAGACGATGTTCTGGGTCGGGTCCTTGATGTCGCAGGTCTTGCAGTGCACGCAGTTCTGCGCGTTGATCTGCAGGCGCGCGTTATCGGCTTCACCGACGAACTCGTACACACCCGCCGGGCAGTAGCGGGCTTCCGGGCCGGCGTACTCGGCCAGGTTCACCTTCACCGGAATGCTGGGGTCCTTCAGCGTCAGGTGGCTGGGCTGGTTCTCGTCGTGGTTGGTGCTGCTCAGGAACACCGAGCTGAGACGGTCGAAGGTCAGCACGCCATCCGGCTTCGGGTAGGCGATACGGGTGTGCTTGGCCGCCGGCTCCAGGCAGGCATGGTCCGGCGTCGTGCGGTGCAGGGTCCACGGCGGATTGCGCACGCCCAGCTTCGGCAGCAGCCACTGCTCCACGCCGGTCATCAGCGTGGCCACGGTCTGGCCCTTCTTGAACCACTGCTTGAAGTTCTTGGCCTGCTGCAGTTCGGTGAACAGCCAGCTGGCTTCGAACGCCTTCGGGTAGGCGCTCAGTTCATCGTGCTGGCGGTCGGCGGCCAGCGCGTCGAATGCGGCATCGGCGCACAGCATGCCGGTCTTGATCGCGGCATGGCTGCCCTTGATGCGGCTGGCGTTGAGGTAGCCGGCCTCGCAGCCGACCAGCGCGCCACCGGGGAACACGGTCTTGGGCAGCGACAGCAGGCCACCGGCGGTGATCGCACGCGCGCCGTAACCGATGCGCGTGCCACCCTCCAGGTGCTTGCGGATGGACGGATGGGTCTTGAAGCGCTGGAACTCTTCGAACGGGCTCAGCCACGGGTTCCTGTAGTCCAGGCCAACCACATAACCGATGGCGACCTTGCCGCCGTCGGCGTGGTACAGGAACGCACCACCGTAGGTGTCGCTGTCCAGCGGCCAGCCGGCGGCGTGCACCACCAGGCCCGGCTCATGCTTGGCTGGGTCGATCTGCCACAGTTCCTTGATGCCGATGCCGTAGGCCTGCGGGTCCTTGCTTTCGTCCAGCTTGTAGCGCGCGATCAGCTGGCGGCCGAGGTGGCCGCGTGCGCCTTCGGCGAAGATCGTGTACTTGGCCTGCAGCGCCATGCCCCGTTCGAAGGCCGGGCCGATGCTGCCGTCCTTCTCGATGCCCATGTCGCCGGTGGCCACGCCGATCACTTCACCGTTGTCGCCGTACAGCACCTCGGCTGCGGCGAAGCCGGGGAAGATCGCCACTTCCAGCGCTTCGGCCTGCTGCGCCAGCCAGCGGGTCACTTCACCCAGGCTGATGATGTAGTTGCCTTCGTTGTGGAAGCACTCCGGCAGCAGCGCATTGGGCGTGCTGCGTGCGCCGGTTTCGCTGAGGAACAGGAATTCGTCGCGGGTGACCTTCTGCTTCAGCGGTGCGCCGCGCTCGGCCCAGTCCGGGAACAGTTCGGTCAGTGCGCGCGGATCCATCACGGCGCCGGACAGGACGTGCGCGCCCGGTTCGGAGCCCTTCTCCAGCACGCACACCGACAGTTCGCGGCCGGCTTCGATCGCGCGCTGGCGCAGGCGGATCGCGGTGGCCAGGCCGGCGGGGCCGGCGCCGACGATCACCACGTCGAACTCCATTACTTCACGCGGGGGCAGGGCGTTGGCTTCAGCGCTCATCGATTGCATGACTCGTGGGTAGGGCCGGCATCGGGGCCACCGGCGGTGCCTGGGAATCGCGCGTGCAGCCACGAGCGAAACGGTTGTTTGAATGTGTCAGGGTACCGGGCCGCGCGTGATCGAGCTAGATCGACGATGTTCACGTCATGATTGCTGCGGTGCAGCGTAATGCACGTGGCCGGGTATGTGCCAACCTTGGTTGGCACATTGTTTCACCGCCCGGACCCGCTTCCGTGTGGACCAAGGTCCACACCTGCCAGACGCGATGCTTGCGGATGACCGACAATGGCCGGGTCCTGACTGCGCGTGAGTGCCATGGCTTTGCATCCGTACGATCTGTTCGATGTCCGTTCCCTGCTCAACGAGGAAGAGCGCGCGGTGCAGGAGAGCGTCGCCCGCTTCACCAACGAGCGCGTGCTGCCGATCATCGGCGATGCCTTCGACCAGGCCCGCTTCCCTTCAGAGCTGGTGCCGGAGATCGCCGCGCTGGGCCTGCTCGGTGCCACCCTGCCGGCCGAATACGGTGGCGGCGACCTCGGTGCGGTCAGCTATGGCCTGATCTGCCAGGAGCTGGAGCGCGGCGATTCGGGCCTGCGCAGCTTCGTCTCGGTGCAGAGCTCGCTGTGCATGTACCCGATCTATGCCTACGGCAGCGAGGAGCAACGCCAGCAGTGGTTGCCGGCGATGGCGCGCGGTGAGCTGATCGGCTGCTTCGGCCTGACCGAGGCACACGGCGGTTCCGATCCGGCCAGCATGAAGACCCGCGCGGTGCGCGACGGCAGCGACTGGCGCATCAGCGGCAGCAAGATGTGGATCACCAGCGGCCCGGTGGCCGATCTGGCCATCGTCTGGGCGCAGACCGAGGACGGCATCCAGGGCTTCGTGCTGGAAAAGGGCATGGCCGGCTTCACCACGCAGGAGATCAAGCACAAGATGAGCCTGCGCGCGTCGCTGACCGGCGCGCTGTTCTTCGACGACGTGCGCGTGCCCGACAGCCACCGCCTGCCGAACGTGAAGGGCCTGAAGGGACCGCTGGGTTGCCTGACCCAGGCCCGCTACGGCATCAGCTGGGGCCCGATCGGAGCGGCCATTGCCTGCCTGGATGAAGCGCTGGGCTATGCCAAGGAACGCGTGCTGTTCGGTCGCCCGCTGGCGGCCACGCAGAGCGCGCAGATCAAGCTGGCCGAGATGGCCCGCCGCATCACCACCGCGCAGCTGCTGGCGCTGCAGCTGGGCCGCTTGAAGGAAGCCGGCCAGCTGCAGCCGCAGCAGGTCAGCCTGGCCAAGTGGAACAACTGCCGCATGGCCATCGACATCGCCCGAGAGTGTCGAGACCTGCTGGGCGGGGCCGGTATCACCACCGAGCATGTGGCGATCCGGCATGCACTGAACCTGGAATCGGTGATCACCTATGAAGGCACCGAGACCGTGCACCAGCTGGTGATCGGCCGCGAACTGACCGGCATCAACGCGTTCTGAGTGCACCGGTAGTGCCGGCCGCTGGCCGGCATTGCCCAGTAGCGTATTCGCAGGCGAGCGATCGGTGTACCGAACCGCGCACCGTACCGAGATGGGTTCAAGGACAGCCTGTACCGCGCGGCTGTTGGGTCCGCCTTGAAGCGAGCCGAGCACCGCAGGTCCGGCGGGGGCGAAGAGGCGCGGGTGTCTGAGCGCAGCGAGTTCCGCGCCGTCCCCCGGCGGGCCGAGGAGCGCAGGGCACCGGTGCGCAGCACCGGCTCGCGGATGGCGGCGCGTTTCTTTTGGTTACTTTTCTTTCCGCGCGGAAAGAAAAGTAACGCCCATGAACGCATGCGCCCGCCACAGCAACGACCAGGCAGAAGAGAGACGCGTGGCGTTACGCGCCGCCCGCAAACCCGTGCTGCCGCCACGCTTCGTACATCACCACCGCAACGGTGTTGGAAAGATTGAGGCTGCGGTTGTCCGGCCGCATCGGCAGGCGCAGGCGGCGGCCATCGGGCAAGGCATCGAGCACGTCCTGCGGCAGGCCGCGGCTTTCCGGGCCGAACAGGAAGGTATCACCATCTTCAAAGGCCACGCTGTCGTAGCGCACGCTGGCACGCGTACTCAGGGCAAACAAGCGCTTCGGTGCGATCCGCGCCAGCGCGGTGTCCAGGTCGGGGTGCACCTGCAGGCGCGAGTATTCGTGGTAGTCCAGGCCGGCGCGCTTGAGCTGCTTGTCTTCCAGTGCGAAGCCGAGCGGCTCGACCAGGTGCAGCTGCGCGCCGGTGTTGGCGCAGAGCCGGATCACATTGCCCGTGTTGGGCGGGATTTCCGGTTGGAACAGGATCACATGGAACTGGGGCGCGGCATTCATCGGCGCAGTGTACCTGCGACGACCGCCGCCTTTACGGCGCACGCCCTGCGCTGGGCAGGGCGGCACCGCTTACGGGCGCAGCAGGACCTGGGCGGTTTCGGTGGCCAAGGCCTGCAGGTCGGCGGCGCTCGGGCGCACCTGCAGGGCCGGCAGGTTGACGATGACCGAGTTGGTGACGTTGGTGGCGGCAGCAGCCAGGGTGGCGGCGTAGCGCTGGGCTTCCATTTCGGCGGCCAGGGCGACGCGCTGTTCCAGGCTCGGGCGCACTTCCACCGAGGCCAGGGTGGTGATCGGCATCGCGGCAGCAACCGGGGCGGCAACGTAGCCGTTGCGCTCGGCCAGCTGGTCGGCGCTGGGGCGCACTTCCACGGTGGCCAGGGTCGGGATGCCGCTGGCCTGTTCCCAGGCCTGCTGGGCCAGCTGGTCGGCGGCCGGGCGAACCTGCACGGTGGACAGGGTCTTGATGGATTCGGAGGCCTGCACCGACGAAACAACCGCGGTGCCGGCGATCAGGGCGATGGCGATGGCAATGGTCTTGGCGTTCATGACGGGGCCTGTTTAGTGTTGGTGAGCAGTGGTGTGGTAGTAAGGTAGTACACCAATTCTGGGCATGCAAGAGAAATTTTCTATTTCCTGCATTTGTTCAGTCTTCAGTCAGCTTTTGTCTGAAGCCCTTCCTGGCGCAGGAAGTACCAAGCAATCCGCGTGCCAACTTTTAGTTATTGATTTGCAAGAGTTTTTGTTTGGCCGAGAAGTGTCCGGTAGGCGGACACCTGTCCATTCGATGTGCTGCGGACACTGTCCGGACGGTCCTGGCGGGCGCTTGTGACCGGTCGGGCAGCGCAGATCGGCGCTGCGGATGGGGCACAGGGGCAAACACCCCCAGTGACTGCTGGCCGATTCCTGCCGCTGCGTGCGCAGGCTAGGATCGGGGTTCACCTATGTGACCAAGGATCCGGATATGTCTCTCGCCCTTCGCCCGCGCGCTGCACTGCTGGCCGTCGCCCTCAGCACCGCCCTGGGCACGCTTGTGCCTTCCCATGCGCTGGCGGCCAAGCCGGCCGCACCGGCCAAGGTCGATATCCCGTATGAGCAGTTCACCCTGCCCAACGGCCTGCGCGTGATCGTGCATACCGATCGCAAGGCGCCGATCGTCGCCGTCAATGTCTGGTACCACGTGGGCAGCAAGGACGAACCGGCCGGCCGTACCGGCTTCGCGCACCTGTTCGAACACCTGATGTTCCAGGGCAGCGAAAACCACGACGGCGAATTCTTCGAACCGTTCAAGCAGGTCGGTGCCACCAACCAGAACGGCACCACCAATACCGACCGCACCAACTACTTCGAGAACGTGCCCACCACCGCGCTGGACATGGCGCTGTGGATGGAGTCGGACCGCATGGGCCATCTGGTCGGTGCGATCGACCAGGCGGCGCTGGACGAGCAGCGTGGCGTGGTGCAGAACGAGAAGCGCCAGGGCGAGAACCAGCCCTACGGTCAGGCCTGGGACCAGCTCAACAAGGCGCTGTACCCGGTAGGCCACCCGTATCACCACGGCGTGATCGGTTCGATGAACGATCTGAACGCGGCGTCGCTGGATGACGTGAAGACCTGGTTCCGCACCTGGTACGGCCCGAACAATGCGGTGCTGGTGCTGGCCGGCGACATCGACCTGGCCACTGCCAAGGAAAAGGTCGGCAAGTACTTCGGCAGCATCCCGGCCGGCCCGACCATGGCGCAGCCGGCAGTGAACGTGGCCAAGCGCAGCGCCGACACGCGCGAGACGATGACCGACAAGGTGCCGCAGGCGCGCATCTACCGCGCCTGGAACGTGCCGCAGGTCGGCACCACGGATGTCGATCAGCTGCAGCTGTTCGCGCAGGTCCTGGGCGGTGCCAAGTCCTCGCGCCTGAGCCAGCGCTTGCAGCACCAGGACAAACTGGTGGACAGCATCGCCTCGGGCCTTTCGACCTCGCAGCTGGGTTCGAACTTCGTGATCATGGCGACGGTCAAGCAGGGCCAGGACCCGGCCAAGGTCGAGAAGATCATCGACGAGGAACTGGACCGCCTGATCAAGCAGGGCCCCACCGCGGCCGAGCTGGAGCGCGCCAAGACCGGTGCCCGCGCCGGCTTCATCCGCGGCATCGAGCGCATCGGCGGCTTCGGCGGCAAGGCCGACGCACTGGCCGAGTGCGCGGTGTTCACCGGCGACCCGGGCTGCTTCCGCACCTCGCTGGCCAACATCGAGAAGGCCAGTGCCGCTGATCTGAGCCGGCTGGGCGCGCAGTGGCTGGACAAGGGCAGCCACACCCTGGTGATCGCACCGGGTGAGCGTGTGGCGCTGAAGGAAGACCCGAGCCAGGCGCCGAAGCCGTTCAACGTTCCCGCGGTGGACCCCAAGTACAGCACCCTGCCGGAGCAGGTCGACCGCAAGGCCGGCGTACCGCAGACCCGCGAGTTCCCGCAGCTGAAGTTCCCGGCGCTGCAGCGCGCCACGCTGAAGAACGGCACCCAGGTGATCCTGGCCGAGCGCCATGAGATTCCGGTGGTGCAGTTCAGCTACCAGTTCCCGGGCGGCTTCAGCGCCGACCAGGGCCGCAAGCCAGGCACCGCCAACTTCACCATGAGCCTGATGACCGAAGGCGCCGGCAAGCTCGGCTCGCTGGCCTTCGCCGATGCTGCCGATGCGCTGGGCGCCAGCCTGGATGCCTCGGCCGGCCTGGACTCGATGAGCGTGGACCTGTCGGCACTGAAGGAAAACCTGGCACCGTCGCTGGCGCTGTACCGCGACCTGCTGCGCGAGCCGCGCTTCGAGCAGGGTGAGATCGACCGGGTCAAGGCGACCTGGATCGCCGGCATCCAGCAGGAGAAGGTCAACCCGGGTGCGGTGGCGATGCGCGTGCTGCCGCCACTGCTGTATGGCAAGGGCCACCCGTATGCCATTCCGTTCACCGGCAGTGGCGATGAGGCGGCGATCAGCGGCCTGACCCGCGAAGATCTGGTTGATTTCCACCACGACTGGCTGCGCCCGCAGAACGGCACCCTGATCGTGGTCGGTGATACCACGCTGGCGGAAATCGTGCCGCTGCTGGACAAGCAGCTGGGCGACTGGAAGGCTGCCGGCGATGCTCCGCAGGTGAAGGCGGCGACCGACGTCGCATTGCCGAAGGGCCCGCGTGTGTTCCTGATCGACCAGCCGGGCGCGGTGCAGGCCAACCTGTTCGCCGGCCAGGTGGTCGCGCCGTCCAGCGCCACCAGCTCGACCCGCTTCGATATCGCCAACGGCGTGATCGGTGGCGACTTCACCTCGCGCCTGAACATGAACCTGCGTGAGGACAAGCACTGGTCGTACGGTGCGCGCAGCAGCGCGATCAATTCGGTGGGCCAGCGCCCGTGGATGGCCAGCGCGCCGGTGCAGATCGACAAGACCGGCCCGGCGATGGCGGAAATGCGCAAGGAAATCGCCGCGTTCGCCGACGGCAGCAAGCCGGCCACCGCCGCCGAGGTCAACCGCATCCGCAACATCCAGACCCTGAGCCTGCCCGGTGCCTACGAGACCGCCAGCGCGGTGGCGTCGACCATCGGTTCGATCGTGCAGTTCAAGCGCCCGGATGACTACGTGCTGCGCCGCAAGGCCGAGATCGAGGCGATGACCCCGGCACAGGTGCAGCAGGCCGCCGCCGAGATCAAGCCGCAGGCGCTGACCTGGGTGGTGGTGGGTGACCTCAAGCAGACCGAAGCGGCCGTGCGCGCGCTGAACCTGGGCGAGGTGACCGTGATCGACGCCGAAGGCAACCCGGTCAAGAAATAAGGGATGCGCCTGCCCGCCCCCGCGGGCAGGCCTCCCCGGGTAGTGCCGGCCGCTGGCCAGCAACCTTGCTCTGGTAGTGCCGGCCGCTGGCCGGCAACTCCGTGACCCGAAGGCGGGGTCAGGCCCCCCCTGCGGGGGATCTGACCCCACCCACCGGCTACCCCCGATTCAGGCTGTTCAGGCAGAATCCCCCCATACCCTTCCAGGATCTGCCCATGCGCGTTCTGCTGCTTTCCTCCCTGCTGCTCACCGTCACTGCCTGTACCTGGGTGCCGATCGAACCGGCCGGCAAGGCGACCCGCGTGCTGCCGGCAGGCCCGGTTCCGGCCGGCTGCATCGCCAAGGGCGAGGTGGTGGTCACCGTGAAGAGCAAGGTCGGCTTCTACAACCGCAACCCGCTGCGCGTGCAGGAAGAGCTGGAAACCCTGGCCCGCAACGAGGCCCCGAGCGCCGGCGCCAACGCCGTACAGGCCGCCGCCGCGCCCGCCGATGGCAGCCAGCGCTTCGCCGCTTTCCAGTGCCCGCCGCGCTGAACGCTTCACCATACGGGCAAGGCTGAATTCGTAAAGATGCGGTGAAGGCCCCGGGGGTTATAGAATAGCGCCCCCTTTTGCCTGAGCCTTGGCGCTAACCTCGATGCTCTTCAAGAATGTCTCGATCGCCGGCCTGGCACACGTTGATGCGCCGCATACGCTGACGACCAAGGAAATCAACGAGCGGCTGCAGCCGACGTTGGATCGCCTCGGTATCCGCACCGACGTGCTCGGCGATATCGCCGGCATCCATGCCCGCCGCCTGTGGGACAACGGCGTGCTTGCGTCCGATGCCGCCACCATGGCCGGCCGCAAGGCGCTGGAAGACGCGGGCATCGATGCAACGCAGGTCGGCCTGCTGGTCAACACCTCGGTCAGCCGCGACTACCTGGAGCCGTCCACGGCCTCCATCGTGTCGGGCAACCTCGGCGTCAGCGACGAGTGCATGACCTTCGACGTCGCCAATGCCTGCCTGGCCTTCATCAACGGCATGGACATCGCGGCGCGCATGATCGAGCGCGGCGACATCGACTACGCGCTGGTGGTGGATGGCGAGACCGCCAACCTAGTGTACGAGAAGACCCTGGAGCGCATGACCGCCCCGGACGTCACCGCCGACGATTTCCGCAACGAGCTGGCCGCCCTGACCACGGGTTCGGGCGCCGCCGCGATGGTGATGGCGCGCTCGGAGCTGGTGCCGGATGCGCCGCGCTACAAGGGCGGCGTGACCCGCTCGGCCACCGAGTGGAACCAGCTGTGCCTGGGCAACCTGGACCGCATGGTCACCGATACCCGACTGCTGCTGATCGAAGGCATCAAGCTGGCGCAGAAGACCTTCACCGCCGCCAAGATCGCCTTGGGCTGGGCCGTGGAAGAGCTGGACCAGTTCGTCATCCACCAGGTCAGCCAGCCGCACACCGCCGCGTTCATCAAGAACTTCGGCATCGACCCGAAGAAGGTCATGACCATCTTCGGCGAGCACGGCAACATCGGCCCGGCCTCGGTGCCGATCGTGCTGAGCAAGCTCAAGCAGCTGGGCAAGCTGAAGAAGGGCGATCGCATCGCGCTTCTGGGCATTGGCTCGGGCCTGAACTGCTCGATGGCTGAAGTGGTCTGGTAAAAAAGTCACCGCTGACCTGCTGCACGATGGGCAGCGATGATTTTTCCAAGTGTCCAGGGGCCGGTTCTACCGGCCCTTGCTACAGGTGCGATTCGATGTCCCAGCTTCCCGGTTACCCCGCCCACCCGCAGCGCTTCGAGGTCCGCCCCGGCCTGTCGATGAACTATCTCGACGAAGGCCCGCGCGATGGCGAAGTGGTGGTGATGGTGCACGGCAACCCGTCGTGGAGCTATTACTGGCGCACGCTGGTGGCCGGCCTGTCGGACACGTACCGCTGCATCGTGCCGGACCACATCGGCATGGGCCTGTCGGACAAACCCGATGACAGCCGCTACGAGTACACGCTGCAGTCGCGCGTGGACGACCTTGATGCGCTGCTGAAGCACCTGGGCATCACCGGTCCGGTGACCCTGGCCGTGCACGACTGGGGCGGCATGATCGGCTTCGGCTGGGCGCTGTCGCACCACGACCAGGTGAAGCGCCTGGTGGTGCTCAACACCGCCGCGTTCCCGATGCCGGCGGCGAAGACGATGCCGTGGCAGATCGCGCTGGGCCGGCACTGGAAGATCGGCGAGTGGATCATCCGCACCTTCAACGCGTTCTCGTCCGGCGCCTCGTGGCTGGGCGTGGAGCGGAAGATGCCGGCCGACGTGCGCCGCGCCTACGTGTCGCCGTACAACAGCTACGCCAACCGCATCAGCACCATCCGTTTCATGCAGGACATCCCGCTGTCGCCGGCCGACAAGGCCTGGTCGCTGCTGGAGCGGGCCGGCAAGGCGCTGCCGTCGTTCGCCGACCGCCCGGCCTTCCTCGGCTGGGGCCTGCGCGACTTCGTGTTCGACCACCACTTCCTGAAGGGCTTCCAGGCGGCGCTACCGCAGGCCCAGGTGCATGCCTTCGAGGATGCCGGGCATTACGTGCTGGAAGACAAGCATGAAGTGCTGGTGCCGGAAATCCGCGCGTTCCTGGACGCCAACCCGCTCTGATCGGATCCCGGTAGTGCCGGCCGCTGGCCGGCAAGCGCGCAATGCGCGCCGGGTTCATGAGGTTGCCGGCCAGCGGCCGGCACTACCACTACGCCGCGATCGGCGCCTGCGGTGACGGGCTGTTGCCGTTGTCGTCCGGGTGGTCGTCGTCGTTGCCCGCTTCGTCGCGCCAGCGCCAGTCGGCCAGGGTCAACGGATCCAGGCCGTAGGCGATGCGCGCCTTGTCGCACTGCGGGCTGGCCTTGCCGTACTCCCACGATGCATCCACCTCACGGCACACGCTGGGCCGGTTGGGGTGGATCGTGCAGCGTGAATACACGCCGATCTGCGCATCCAGCGCCACGCAGCGCACCGGCTTGGAGTGGGTGCCGCGCATGCACAGGCGATGCGGGTCCAGCACCTCGGTCAGCTGGTGCGGTACGCCGCCGGGGGTGACCTCGTCTGATTCCATCCAGTGGAAGGCCACGCGGTATTGGGTGCAGCAGGCGCCGCAGGTCATGCAGGGATGTTGCATGGGCAAGCCGCCTCGGGCGGCAGTCGGAATCAGGAACGAGGGTGCGGATTTTCCACGAAGTTGGCCGCCGCGCAAGAAATTCCGTAAGCGGCGACAATGAACGGATGAACCGACCCTGCAATATTGCCGCCCGTTTGCCTGAACTGGCGCGTGAACGGCCCGACCAGATCGCCATCCGCTGCCCGGGCCGCCGTGGCGCCGGCAACGGCATGGCCGCCTACGACGTGACCCTGGATTACCGCCAGCTGGACGCCCGCAGCGACGCCATGGCGGCTGGCCTGGCAGGCTACGGGATCGGTCGCGGGGTGCGCACGGTGGTGATGGTGCGGCCGTCGCCGGAGTTCTTCCTGTTGATGTTTGCCCTGTTCAAACTGGGTGCGGTGCCGGTGCTGGTCGACCCGGGCATCGACAAACGCGCGCTGAAGCAGTGCCTGGATGAGGCGCAGCCGGAGGCTTTCATTGGCATTCCGCTGGCACACGTGGCGCGGTTGGCGCTGCGCTGGGCGCCCTCGGCGACCCGCCTGGTCACCGTCGGCCGCCGCCTCGGCTGGGGCGGGACCACGCTGGCCGCGCTGGAGCGCGCCGGTGCCAACGGGGGGGCGATGCTGGCCGCCACCGATGGCGAGGACATGGCCGCGATCCTGTTCACCAGCGGCTCCACCGGCGTGCCCAAGGGCGTGGTCTACCGCCACCGTCATTTCGTCGGCCAGATCCAGCTGCTGGGCAGTGCCTTCGGCATGGAAGCGGGCGGCGTGGACCTGCCGACCTTCCCGCCGTTTGCCTTGTTCGACCCGGCGCTGGGCCTGACCTCGGTGATCCCGGACATGGACCCGACCCGGCCGGCACAGGCCGACCCGGCACGCCTGCACGATGCCATCCAGCGTTTCGGCGTGACCCAACTGTTTGGCTCGCCTGCGCTGATGCGGGTGCTGGCCCGTCACGGCCGGCCGTTGCCGACGGTGACCCGGGTGACCTCGGCCGGTGCGCCGGTGCCGCCGGATGTGGTCGCCACCATCCGCAGCCTGTTGCCGGCCGATGCGCAGTTCTGGACCCCGTACGGCGCCACCGAGTGCCTGCCGGTGGCGGTGGTGGAAGGCCGCGAGCTGGAGCGTACCCGCGCGGCCACCGAGGCCGGTGCCGGTACCTGCGTGGGCAGCGTGGTTGAACCGAATGAGGTGCGCATCATCGCCATCGATGACGCACCGTTGGCCGACTGGTCGCAGGCGCGCGTGCTGGCCACCGGCGAGGTGGGCGAGATCACCGTGGCCGGACCGACCGCTACCGACAGTTACTTCAACCGCCCGCAGGCCACCGCGGCGGCGAAGATCCGCGAGACGCTGGCCGATGGCAGCACGCGCGTGGTGCATCGCATGGGTGACGTAGGCTACTTCGATGCGCAGGGCCGCCTGTGGTTCTGCGGCCGCAAGACCCATCGCGTGGAAACCGCACAGGGGCCGCTGTACACCGAACAGGTGGAGCCGGTGTTCAACACCGTGCCGGGCGTGGCGCGCACGGCACTGGTTGGCGTTGGCCCGGCGGGTGCGCAGGTGCCGGTGCTGTGCGTGGAACTGCAGCGTGGCCAGAGCGACAGCCCGGCGTTGCGCGAGGCGCTGCGCGCCCAGGCCACCCTGCGATTGCCCGAGGCGAACCTGCAGCACGTACTGATGCACCCCGCGTTCCCCGTCGATATCCGTCACAACGCCAAGATCGGCCGCGAGAAGCTCGCCGTCTGGGCCAGCGCCGAACTGGAGAAGCGCGCATGAAGATCCTGGTCACCGGTGGTGGTGGTTTCCTTGGCCAGGCGCTGTGCCGTGGGCTGGTCGAACGTGGCCACCAGGTGCTGGCGTTCAACCGCAGCCACTACCCGGAACTGCAGGCCATGGGCGTGGGCCAGATCCGTGGCGATCTGGCCGATGCGCAGGCGGTGCTGCATGCAGTGGCCGGCGTCGATGCGGTGTTCCATAACGGCGCCAAGGCCGGCGCCTGGGGCAGCTATGACAGCTACCACCAGGCCAACGTGGTCGGCACCGACAACGTGATCGCCGCCTGCCGCGCGCACGGCATCAGCCGGCTGGTCTACACCTCCACGCCCAGCGTGACCCACCGCGCGACCCACCCGGTGGAAGGCCTGGGGGCTGATGAGGTGCCGTACGGCGAGGACTTCCAGGCACCGTATGCGGCGACCAAGGCGATCGCCGAACAGCGCGTGCTGGCCGCCAACGATGCGTCGCTGGCGACGGTGGCGCTGCGCCCGCGCCTGATCTGGGGCCCGGGCGACCAGCAGCTGGTGCCGCGCCTGGCCGAACGTGCGCGGCAGGGCCGCCTGCGGCTGGTCGGCGACGGCAACAACAAGGTGGATACCACTTACATCGACAATGCCGCGCTCGCGCACTTCCTCGCTTTCGAAGCATTGGCGCCGGGCGCGGCTTGTGCGGGCAAGGCCTATTTCATCTCCAACGGCGAACCGCTGCCCATGCGCGAGCTGGTCAACAAGCTGCTGTCCGCGGTGGGTGCACCAACGGTGGACAAGGCGATCAGCTTCAAGACCGCTTATCGCATCGGTGCGGTCTGCGAGCGGCTGTGGCCGCTGCTGCGCCTGCGTGGCGAGCCGCCGCTGACCCGCTTCCTGGCCGAGCAGCTGTGCACGCCGCACTGGTACAGCATGGAGCCGGCGCGCCGTGACTTCGGCTACGTGCCGCAGGTCAGCATTGAAGAAGGGCTGCGCAGGCTGAAGGCTTCATCTGCCGCATAGGTCGCCATCACTGGTTGCACACCGCCAGATCGGGAGGATGGACCCACGCCATCCAACGGCCCGGACATCTGCGAGGAGCACCATGCTGCATTACGCCGTTATTTTCTTCGTCATCGCCATCATCGCTGCCGTGCTCGGCTTCTCCGGCATCGCCGGTGCAGCCAGCAACATCGCCTGGATCCTGTTCGTTGTGTTCCTGGTACTGGCAGTGATTTCGATGTTCCGCAAGCGCGGCTAGAAGACCGCTGGGTAGTGCCGGCCGCTGGCCGGCACTGTTCTTTCCGGTGGGTGCCGACCGTTGGTCGGCACGCCATCGTCTGGTAGGTGCCTACCTTGGTTGGCACGCCTTTTGTAGAGTCGAGCATCGCTCGACTCTACAGAGACACACAGCGCCTCTACACGGCGCTATGCAATCCGCGATCGGCTTCATGGCGCTCCAGCGCCAGTTCGATCAGGCGCGTGATCAGCGTGGTGTAGTCCACACCGCTGGCGCCCCACAGCTTCGGGTACATGCTGATGCGGGTGAAGCCCGGCAGCGTGTTGACCTCGTTGATGACGATCTCGCCGTCTGCGGTGAGGAACACATCCACGCGCGCCATGCCCGCACACTCCAGCGCCTGGTAGGCCCGCAGCGCGATCTGCTGGATACGCGCCTGGGTTGCAGCATCGATATCCGCCGGCACCACCACCTCGGCGCCATCCTCGTTGATGTACTTGGTGTCGTAGGCGTAGAACTCGTCGTGCACCACCACCTCGCCGCACAGGCTGGCCTGCGGCTGTTCGTTGCCCAGCACCGCGCACTCGATCTCACGGCCGGCCACCGCCGATTCGACCAGCACCTTGTGGTCATAGCGCAGCGCCAATGCAAGTGCCGCGGCGAAGCCCGCCGCATCCTTGACCTTGCTCACACCCACCGACGAACCCTGGTTGGCCGGCTTCACGAACAGCGGCAGGCCGAGCTGCGCGATCACCGCATCGACATCGACGTCAGGGGCCTGGTGACGCCGGATGCACAGCCACGGCGCCACCTGCAGGCCAGCGTCGCGCAGCAGGCGCTTGGTCACGTCCTTGTCCATCGCCACCGCCGAGCCCAGTATCGGCGAACCGACGAAAGGCAGGTTGGCCATGCGCAGCAGCCCCTGCAGCGCACCGTCCTCGCCCAGCGGCCCGTGCACGATCGGCAGTACCACATCGATCTGGCCCAGCGCGCTGGCCGCATCGGAGGGCTGCAGCTGTGCCTGTTCCACACCCGGGCGCACCGCCAGCGACGTGCCGGACCGATGCAGCGCGATGCGCGACGGATCATCGGCGTTGATCAGGAAGGTATCCGGCTGGCTCAGATGCCATTGGCCCTGCTTGTCGATACCGACCAGCACCGGCTCGAAGCGCTCGCGATCAAGCGCATCGAGGATGTTCTTCGCCGACTGCAGCGAAACTTCGTGCTCGGAAGACTTGCCCCCGAAAATGATGCCAACCCGGGTCCGTGCCATGGGGAATGCGATGTCCTGTGCGTTGCGTGGCCCCATAGCATGAACCTTCATCGGCCCACCGCGTGAGGCACAGATGAACCAGAAATCCATCCATGCATGGCGTGGATCTACCGTCCTCATGGCCCATCAACAGGGGTCGGAGCCCGTTGCGCAACAACGGGATCCAACCCCACGGACGACAGGAAACTGTCGAAGGCGGGGTGGGTCCGGTTGTGGGGGCGTGAGCCGCATGGATGCGGCGACCGAGCTTACATGGACGTACTTGCAGCGTCCCCCGCAACCGGACCCACCCCGCCATCCCACGGATAGCCAGCTTTTGATGTTGATCTTGCCGGCCAGCGGCCGGCACTACCACGGGTGCCGGGCGGCAGCCCGGCCCAAGCCCCCCACCCACGCAGGTAGAATGCGCACATGGCTCTCTCCCTGCTCAAGTCCCTCAAGCCGGTCGCTGGCCGCGCCCTGCAGATCGCCCTGAACCGCGCGCTGGCGCTGGATCCGGATACCCGCCATGCACTGGCCAGCCTCGACGGCCGGCACATCGACCTGACCCTGGAAGCGCCGTCGCTGGCCATGCGCATCAGCGTCGACGGTGATGCACTGCGGGTCGGCCCGGTGGACGCACAGGAAGCCGACCTGGCCGTGCGCAGCAGCCTGGCCGGCGTGCTGGCGCAGCTGCCGCTGCTGGCCAACGCACGGCGCGGCGACAACAACGGCAAGGGTCGCGTGCGCGTGGCCGGTGATGCCGAACTGGCGCGTCGCCTGCAGCAGCTCGCCAAGGGCTTCGATCCTGACTGGCAGCAGCCCTTCGTCAGCGTGTTCGGCGAGGTGCTGGGCGTGCAGGTGGCCAACACCCTGCGCGGTGCCCTTCAGCATGCGCGCCAGGGCGCGATCGACCTGGCCCACAGCGCCGCCGAGTTCATCACCGAGGAATCGCGCGACGTGGTGCCGCGTGCCGAGCTGGATGCCTTCCACGACGATGTGGACGTGCTGCGCGACGACGTCGAACGCCTCGGTGCACGCGTGCAGCGTCTGCGGGGTGCCGCATGAAGGCCGTGCTGCGTGCCAGCCGCATCGGCCGGGTGATCCTGCGTTACCGCCTCGACGACCTGTTGCAGGGCACTCCCGCCGAGCGCTGGCTGCGCCTGGCCAAGCCGTTCGTGCCGCGCGCCTCGGCCGACATCGCCGCTCAGTCGCGCGGTGCACGCCTGCGTCTGGCGCTGCAGGATCTGGGCCCGATCTTCGTCAAGTTCGGCCAGATCCTGTCCACCCGCCGCGACCTGGTGCCGCCGGATGTGGCCAATGAACTGACCCTGCTGCAGGACCGGGTCAAGCCGTTCGATGGTGAGACCGCGCGTCGCATCGTCGAGGAAGCGCTGGGCCTGCCGGTCAGCGAAGCCTTCGCCAGCTTCGATACCGAACCGCTGGCCTCGGCCTCGATCGCGCAGGTGCACGCGGCGACGCTGGCCGATGGCCGCCAGGTGGTGGTCAAGGTGCTGCGCCCGGGCATCGAGAAGCAGATCGACGCCGATATCGCGTTGCTCAATTCGCTGGCTGCCCTGGTCGAGCGCACCCACCCGCGCGCCGACAAGATCCGCCCGCGCGAAGTGGTGGCCGAAGTCGAGAACACCCTGGCTGCCGAGCTGGACCTGCAGCGCGAAGGCGCCAATGCCAGCGTGCTGCGCCGCTTCTGGGAAAACAGCGACGATCTGTACGTGCCGGAAGTGATCTGGAGCCACACCGCCGAGCGGGCACTGACCCTGGAACGCGTGTGGGGCATCCCGTCCGATGACATCGCCGCACTGGACAAGGCCGGCATCGACCGCAAGGCGCTGGCCGCCAAGGGCGTGCGGGTGTTCTACACCCAGGTGTTCCGCGACAACTTCTTCCACGCCGATGCGCACGCCGGCAACATCTGGGTCGACACCGATCCGGCGCGCCGCGCCAACCCGCGTTTCATCGCGCTGGACTTCGGCATCATGGGCCAGCTCTCGCAGGAAGATCAGTACTACCTGGCCGAGAACTTCATGGCCATCTTCAACCGCGATTACCGCCGCATCGCCGAACTGCACGTGCAGGCGCGCTGGATGCCGGACAACGTGCGCATCGATGACCTCGAAGCCGCCGTGCGTTCGGTGTGCGAGCCGTACTTCACCCGGCCGCTGTCGCAGATCTCGCTGGCCGAAGTGCTGATGAAGCTGTTCCGCGTGGCCCAGCGTTACCAGCTGACCCTGCAGCCGCAGCTGATCCTGCTGCAGAAGACCCTGCTGAACATCGAAGGCGTCGGCCGCCAGCTCGACCCGCAGATCGACATCTGGGCGGTGGCCAAGCCGGTGCTGGCGAAGATCCTGCGCGAGCGTTACAGCCCGCGCCGGGTGGTACGCGAGATCGGCAAGCGCCTGCCGGAAATCATGACCCATGCGCCGGACATGCCGCGCCTGGTGCACGCCTGGCTGACCCAGCAGGTGGAAGGCCGCCACGAACTGTCGATGCGTTCGCGCGACCTGGCCGCACTGGATGCCAGCGTGCAGCGCCTGCAGAAGCATGCGGTCGGCGCGATCACCGGTGTCGGCCTGCTGGCCATCGCTGCACTGATGTATGTGCTGCAGCCGCCGGGCTGGTACTGGGGCGACGTGCCGGCGTGGAGCTGGCTGTCCGGTGCGGTCGGCGCAGTGGCGCTGCTGCGCGCGTGGTGGAAGTAGGCCCCATGCTGCAGGCACTCAAGGACGAACTGATCCGCTTCGGCGCCGACAACGACGCACGCGAAAGCGAGCGCGGCCGACGCATGCTCAACATCACGCCCGACACCGGTGAATTCCTGTCGGTGCTGGTGCGCTTCGGCAACGCTCGCCGGGTGCTGGAAATCGGTACGTCCAACGGCTATTCCACGCTGTGGCTGGCCGAGGCAGCCACAGCCATCGACGGCCACGTGACCACGCTGGAGTACGCCGACGACAAGGTGGCGATGGCGCGAGCCACGTTTGCACGGAGTGGCCTGGGTGATCGCATCAGCCTGGTCCATGGCGATGCCGGGCTCTGGCTGGCGCAGGCCGCCGATGCCTGCATCGACCTGCTGTTCCTCGATTCGGACCGCGGGCAGTACGCCGGCTGGTGGCCGCAGCTGCGTCGCGTGCTGCGCCCGGGTGGCCTGCTGGTGGTGGACAACGCCACCTCGCATGCGGAAGAGATGCAACCGCTGCGCGTGCTGCTGGACGCTGATCCGGACTTCAGCACCAGCCTGGTGCCGGTGGGCAACGGCGAGCTGTTGGCCGTGCGCAGCGCCTGACCGCTCTAAAGGTAGGTGCCAACCTTGGTTGGCACGCGGTTGCCGGCCGCTGGCCGGCAACCGCAGCCATCCGATTGCCCGGAGGCAGCCGGCCAGCGGCCGGCTCTACCCCATTCAGTGCCCAGCCCCGATAATCCTGCCGTGAGCACCGAACCCAATACCCTCGCCGCGGTCGAGACCGACACCGCGCCCCTGCAGCTGCTGCACCTGGATGAGCGCCTGGCCGTGGTCAACAAGCCTGCCGGGCTGATGGTCCACGACAGCAAGCTGGCCCGTGGCGAAGACGACTTCCTGGCCGACCGCCTGCGCGAGCAGCTGGGCCGCCCGATCTTCCTCGTGCATCGCCTGGACCGGGCCACCAGTGGCTGCCTGCTGCTGGCCTTCGACCGCGATACCGCCAGTGCGCTGGGCAAGGCCCTGATGGGCGGCGAAGTGCTGAAGGACTACCTGACGGTCTGCCGGGGCTGGCCGGCCGAGCTCACCTGGCAGGTCGATCATGATCTGGACGGCGGCCCGGGCAAGCCGGTGAAAAAGCCGGCGATCACCGACTTCCAGCGCCTGGCCACCGGCGAGCTGTCGGTGCCGGTCGGTGAATTCACCAGCTCGCGCTACGCACTGCTGCGCTGCCAGCCGCAGACCGGACGCTTCCGGCAGATCCGCCGGCACCTCAAGCACCTCTCGCATCACATGATCGGCGACACCAGCCACGGCGATGGCCGCCACAACCGCATCTTCCGCATGCAGGGCGTGCACCGCATGCTGCTGCACGCCGAGCGCCTGCGCTTCCCGCATCCGGACGGTGGCACGGTGGACGTGCGTGCGCCGTTGGACGGCGGGTTCCAGAAGGCGCTGGACCTGTTCGGCTGGCAGGTGGATACCGATTGACGGTAGTGCCGGCCGCTGGCCGGCATCTGCGCGATTCCAGATGTAATGGGGAGCCGGCCAGCGGCCGGCACTACCTCATTTCTTTTCCGGCTCGTTGACGATCGCTTCCAGATCCTTCTGCAGGTCCGCGAACAGCGGCTGCATGCGCGCCTGGATTGCCACCATCACGTTCTGCATCAGCGCCGGGGTCTTGTCCAGCAGGCTCTGGCCGGCCGCGCTCTCGTAGAACTCGGCCATCGCCAGCACGTCTTCCTTGCTGAAGGTCTTTTTGTACAGGTCCACGTACATCGGCCGCAGCTGCTGCCAGGACAGGGCCTGGCGCAGGGTCTGGCTGGTCCGTGCCTGGATCCGCTTCAGCTGTTCCTGCTGCTGGGCATTGAGCTGGCGCTGTGCGGCTACCTGCTGGAACTGCTGCTGCTGCATCGCCTCGATCTGCGGCAGCATGGTGTCGATCATGCTCTGCGCACGTGACGCCGACAGCAGGCGGTTGATGTCGCCATCGGTCGGCGGCGCGGCCAGGGCCGGAACGCTCGCCACGGCCAGCGCCAGCAGCAGGGCGGCGCGGCGCAGCAGGGACGGCAGGGCGGGTGCGGTGCGGGTCATGCGGGCTTCCTGCAGTACATGGGACGGCCAGCATACCCGCAGCCAAGGCGAAGGCGGCGTGTTCGGTACCTGATCGGCGGCATACGGCGCGCGATGCCGCACTCCGGTGCGTGGCTGCCGCTACAATGCGCGGATGGGCAGTGGACCGGTCACCATCAGCGCGCAGCTTGAAATCCCCGACGGCGAGATCGTCGAGCGGTTCGTGCGTGCCAGTGGCGCCGGTGGCCAGAACGTCAACAAGGTCTCCACTGCGGTGGAACTACGTTTCGATGTGGCCAACTCGCCCTCGTTGCCTGAACCGTTGCGCGCGCGCCTGCTGGCGCGGCGTGACCGGCGCATGACCGGCGAAGGCGTGCTGGTCATCGACGCGCAACGTTTCCGGACCCAGGATCGCAATCGCGAGGATGCGCGCGATCGGCTGGCGGCCTTCATCCAGGCCGGGCTGAGCGTGCCCAAGCCGCGCAAGGCCACCAAGCCGACCCTCGGGTCGAAACTGCGTCGTCTGGACGCCAAACGCGGGCGCGCGCAGATCAAGCGCGGGCGCTCATCACGTGACTGGGAGTGATTGCTTGAACAACCCGACTTCGTTGCTGCCGGCCGTGCCGCCGCAGATGCCGCAGGTCAAACCCAACGCCTTCCTGCGCTGGCTGGCGCGCTGCACCCTGCGCATGGGCGGCTGGAAGGTGACCGGTACCCTGCCTGACATCCCCAGGCTGGTCTTCATCATCGCCCCGCATTCGTCCAACTGGGACGGCCTGTGGGGCATGGCCGCGAAGATCGCGCTGGGCATGAAGGTGAAGGTGCTGGGCAAGGCATCGCTGTTCTGGTGGCCGCTCGGCCCGCTGCTGCACAAGCTGGGCGTGATCCCGCTCGATCGCAGCTCGCCGCAGGGCACGGTGGGCCAGGCGGTGGATCTGCTGCGCAACAACGAGAAGATGTGGTTCGCCATCACGCCCGAGGGCACCCGCAAGGCCGTGAAGGACTGGAAGGCCGGCTTCCTGAAGATCGCGCGGATGGCCGACGTGCCGATCCTGGCCGCGTATTTCCACTACCCGGAAAAGACCATCGGCATCGGCCCGCTGTTCACGCCGACCGGCGATGACGCCGCCGACATGGCCGCCATCCGCGAGTTCTACCGGCCTTGGATCGGCAAGACCCGCGGTACGGTCTGAGCCGGCCGCAGGCCGCCGCATAGACGCCACGTCCGGCACATGCCGGGCGAGCGCGACAGGAGTAGGGTGGAGGGCTGGTATCCCGTACCGTCTGCCCAAGGAGTGTTTTACATGTCGCGTACCGTAGTCCTGGCCGCCGCCATCAGCCTGGCGCTGGCGGCCTGTTCCGGCAAGGAGTCCACCCCCGTGTCCGATGCCCAGAAAGCCCCGGCCCAGCAGCCGGCCGAAGCCTCCACCAATCCGCTGCTGAGCGCCAGCACGCTGCCGTTCCAGGCGCCGCAGTTCGACAAGATCAAGGACAGCGACTACCTGCCGGCGTTCGAAGAAGGCATGCGCCAGCACCTGGCCGACGTGCGCAAGATCGCTGACAGCAGCGAGCCGGCCACCTTCGACAACACCATCGTGGCGATGGAGCGCAGCGGCGAGACGCTGAACCGCGTGTCGCGCATCTTCTTCGGCCTGGTCCAGGCCGATACCAACGATGCGCGCCAGAAGATCCAGGAAGACGTGGCGCCGAAGCTGGCCGCGCACCAGGACGAGATCAACCTCGATCCGAAGCTGTTCGCGCGCGTGAAGTCGCTGTACGACCAGCGTGACACGCTGGAGCTGGACCCGGTGCAGAAGCGCCTGGTCGAGCACTACTACGACGGCCTGGTGCGCGCCGGTGCGCAGCTGTCCGATGCCGACAAGGCGAGCCTGCGCAAGCTCAACGTGGAAGAGACCACCCTTTCCACCCAGTTCCATACCCGCCTGGTGGCCGCCACCGCCGCTGCGGCCGTCGTTGTCGACGACAAGGCCAAGCTGGCCGGCCTGGACGAGGACGCGATCAACAACGCCGCCAACGCCGCCAAGGACCGCAAGCTGGATGGCAAGTTCCTGCTGCCGCTGCAGAACACCACCCAGCAGCCGGTGCTCGGCTCGCTGAGCGACCGCGACCAGCGTGCCGCCGTGCTGAAGGCTTCGGAAACCCGCGCCGAGCGTGGCGATGCCAACGACACCCGGCAGACCGTGCAGCGCCTGGCCCAGCTGCGTGCGCAGAAGGCCAAGCTGCTCGGCTTTGACACCTTCGCCGACTACCAGCTGGGCGACCAGATGGCCAAGACCCCGGCCGCCGCGCTCAAGCTGCTGACCGACACCGTGCCGGCCGCCACCGCCAAGGCGCGCGCCGAGGCCGGCGAGATCCAGAAGGTGATCGACGCGCAGAAGGGTGGTTTCCAAGTCGCTGCCTCGGACTGGGACTTCTACGCCGAGCAGGTGCGCAAGGCCAAGTACGATCTGGACGAGTCGCAGATCAAGCCGTACTTCGAACTGGACAACGTGCTGCAGAACGGCGTCTTCTACGCCGCCACCCAGCTGTACGGCATCACCTTCAAGCCGCGTACCGACATTCCGACCTACAACCCGGACATGAAGGTGTACGAAGTGTTCGACAAGGACGGCACCTCGCTGGCCCTGTTCTACACCGACTACTTCAAGCGTGACAGCAAGTCCGGCGGTGCCTGGATGGACGTGTTCGTCGAACAGGACGGCCTGACCGGTGCCAAGCCGGTGGTCTACAACGTCTGCAACTTCACCAAGCCGGCCGCCGGCCAGCCTGCGCTGATCAGCTTCGACGACGTCACCACCATGTTCCATGAGTTCGGCCATGCGCTGCACGGCATGTTCTCGAACGTGAAGTACCCGTCGATCGCGGGCACCGCCACCTCGCGCGACTTCGTCGAGTTCCCGTCGCAGTTCAACGAGCACTGGGCACTGGATCCGAAGGTGTTCGCCAACTACGCCAAGCACTACAAGACCGGCGAGGCGATGCCGCAGGAACTGGTCGACAAGATCCTCAAGGCACGCAGCTTCAACCAGGGCTACGCGACTACCGAGTACCTGTCGGCCGCACTGCTGGACCTGGCCTGGCATACGCAGAAGGCCGATGCGCCGCTGCAGGATGTCGGCGCCTTTGAAGCCAGCGCGCTGAAGAAGTTCAAGGTCGACCTGCCGCAGGTGCCGCCGCGCTACCGCACCACCTACTTCGACCACATCTGGGGTGGCGGTTACTCGGCCGGTTACTACGCCTACTTCTGGGCCGAGGTGCTGGACCATGACGCCTACCAGTGGTTCACCGAACACGGTGGCCTGACGGCGGCCAACGGCCAGGAGTTCCGCGACAAGATCCTCTCGCGCGGCAACAGCGTGGAGCTGTCGACCCTGTACCGCGATTTCCGCGGCAAGGACCCGTCGGTGGAACCGCTGCTGAAGTTCCGCGGGCTGAAATAAGAAAGCGAAAACGGCGGGGGCAACCCCGCCGTTTTTCTTTGTGTAGCGTCGAGCTTGCTCGACTCCTTTCTCGGTGCCCGATACGCGTCCTCAGCATCTTTGGCGGTGGGAATGCAATCAAATAGCGTGTTTAAGAATTTCTTCAGCTGCAACCAGGACATACCCCGGACGGGTCTTGATCTCTTTCGAATGATTTGAATCTGGCGCGGGCATGCTATGGATGAGGCCCAGAGTCCCAAGGAGTCCGCCGAGTGCCGTGGTGGGGCCTTCCGTTGCGAGGCATACGGCTGAGACACAGAGTCCAAGGATTCCGGTTGCACTGCGTTTCAGTGACGCAGAACGAGAAGTAGCGATCTCCAACTCCGCGCGTGCTGTTGCAGCTTGCTCACGCAGTTCGGCGACGGTGTCCACCCAGGCTAACGGGTTCAATGAGGATGGCGTGCTTGTCAGTCGTCTTGCGAGAAATTCTCGCAATGAAGGTAGTGCAGCGCTTGCAGCAGACCTCAGCTCCAACGTCTGTTTTATGGAAAGGCCAGAAACCCAAGGAAGATTGGCGGCTCTTTCAGCAGAAAATGCTTGCAGATTCCAAGATTCTTCAGATCGTCTGTCATCTGATATGAGGGCCGATATGCCCGCCGGCGAATTTGAGAACACGCTTCCTCCGATGCTGCTAGCGCTTTGCGCATCGAAGAATGTCGTCCTAATGCAATCTTTTAGTGATTCTCTAATAATTTGTTCATCGGGAACTCCATTTATCCTATGGGCATCTAAGTGTATGAGTACGCCGGGGCTATAGACTTGAGTGAAATCAAGTGTTGCTGTTTCTCCGCTTCTATCGATCTTGAGCGATGAATAAATTTCGCGTAGGACTTGATCGGTGAGGATGTCGATGCGCTCTTCAAATGGCTTCGCGCAACTCAAACAGAATTGATGGAGAGGGGTTGAGAATTTTAGAATTCCAGCCTCGATCAATGGCTGAATCTTCTTAAGGACCATCACGTCCACTAAGAGTGGAAAAATGTCGTTGTTCGTCGGTCTTGATTTTAGGGAATTTATTTCGTCGAAGAACGAGTCGCCCACAATGACTTCGTCTGCCATTAGGGCAATGCTACGAGCTATTTGAGAAGCGTAGCCAATCCTGCACGGTGGTGCTTGGCAGGCGCCCATGCCGCCAAAGAGGTCGAGGCCTCCACTGAGCACTGCCTTGAATCCGTCAGAAGTACTGACTTTCGATGCCACTGGCGTGGACGTTGATTGATCCTTGAGCTCTCGAGTCATGCCCTTGAGCTTCCGCATTGCTGCCCGACTATCAGAGAAGTCGAATTTCTCGTTCAAGAGGACGGCGATGTGGGCAGGAAGTCCATCTGAAGCATCTATCATTCCTTTGCTCCCAACCTTGTTGTTGATTCCAATCTTGCCAAAATACTGATCTTCATTCCGCTACGAATTCGTACCCCGTTGCATCGCCAACCTGACGTTGTCGAGATAGGCAGCGCCAAAGGCACTCGGGTTGCACGACTCGGCGAAAGGCGTTACGCACCTTTTACGCCCCGCGCCATCGCCCACCATCGCACCTTTACGGCTTGCACGCGCATCGTGTGCCTACCGCGCCGCAGGGCGCTTTATGCAAGGTGGTGTATGACCCTCCTGGTGATCCGGCACGCGCCGTCGTCGGCGCCGCGCCCGCAGCTTCCGCTAGAACTGTGTGGCCACCGCGTGCTGTGCAACGACTGCGCCAGCCTGTCCGATGTGCGCCAGTGCCTGTGCCAGGCCCAGGCCGATGACTGGGTGCTGCTGGACGTGGGCGTGGCCGACGATGCGCAGTGGCAGGCCGAGGGCGGTGCGCTGCAGGCAGCGCTGGAGCGCATGCCTGCAGCGTACATCGAACTGCAGGCCCCGCACGAACCCGGCCTGGAAGCGCGTCTGCGCCTGCAGCACGGCCCGGCCGCCGTGGTAGTCGACCAGCGCAGCCAGCAGACCGGGTACCCGCTGTCGCTGGCCATCGTCGGCCGTCGCCTGGCGCAGGGGGGCTGAGCCATGTCGATCTTCATCATCCGCGGCCCGGAAGCGGCCGGCACGCTCATCCGCACGGCCATGCCGCTGCCTGCGCCGGTACTGAAATCGCTGGTGCACCGCGCGATCGACGCCGGCACCAGCGTGGCCATCCGCGCCTGTGGTTCGGAACAGGAGCTGCTGGATGCCCTGCGCGTGGCCGACCACAGCCGCGGCGAAGTGACCCTGCTCGACCCCGGTGCCTGTGCGGGCAGCCTGCGCCTGCAGCGTCTGCTGCCGTACCTGCACAACGCCTACGTGGAAGTGCACGACGACGGCGCTGTCGCCGAACCCTGCCTGCCGGCCGGCGTCGGCCAGCGCCTGGGCATCGCCGCCGGGTACGGCGCGCAGAGCTACGTGCTGGCGCTGGACATCGCCCTGGACCACCTTGGCCTGGGCGAGCACGCCAACCGCGTGCACGTCGGCACCTGAACGCGATCGGTAGCGGCGGGCCATGCCCGGCGGATTGCCGGAACCACCGCGCTGCGCGCTCGCCGGGCATGCCCCGGCGCTACCGGGAACCTCCTGCGCCTGCATGTGGTCTGATACCGCTACCACCTACCCGGAGCCTGTCATGGATGCTGTTGCCCGCCCTCCCTTTTCCGAACGCGCGCTGGCCTGGCTGAAGAAGGAAGCATTGCCGCTGCTGGTGATGCTCGGCCTGCTCGCCGCCTCCCGCGATACCCTCGCCAACCACTACGTGGTACCCAGCGGCTCGATGCAGCCGACCCTGCAGCCCGGCGACCGGGTGGTGGTGGACATGCGCGCCTATGGCCTGCGCCTGCCGTTCACCGGCAAGGAACTGATGCCCACCGGTGTTCCGCAGCGCGGTGAAGTGGCGGTGTTCGATTCACCGGCCGACGGCACCCGCCTGATCAAGCGCGTGGCGGCGGTGGCCGGTGACCATGTGCAGATGCGCGAGGGCCATCTGAGCATCAACGGCCAGCCGCTGCAGATCGCCGACCTGCAGGACGTGGAAGCCTTCGGCGACCGCCGTGCCCGCCTCGACCTGGACATGGGCGGCGGCCCGGACATCGCCGATCTGGTGGTGCCTGCCGGCAAGGTGCTGGTACTGGGTGACCACCGCGGCAACAGCTTCGACGGTCGCTTCTTCGGCTTCGTTGACGCCGACAAGCTCTACGGCCGCGCCGTGGCGGTGTACTACCGCCGGGGTGCCGGCTTCGAATGGCAGCGCCTGTAAGCTGAATTGATACTTTTAGTGTATCAATCCTGACCTATCAGGTTATGGATCGACTGGATCGACGGGCCTAGTCTGAGGCCCGTTCCCTCCCACGCTTGGCCGCCCCACCGGCCCATCGATCCCATGACTGGCGAAACCGTGGTGGCCGTTGAAGGCCGCCCCTCCACCGTCGATTCCATCGCCGAGACCCGCATCCAGCAGGGCACACCGGCCTTCCGCCGCACCGCGCTCGCGTTGTTCCTGGCCGGTTTCTCCACCTTCGGCCTGCTCTACACGGTGCAGCCGCTGCTGCCGGAGTTCAGCCGTCATTTCGGCGTGTCCGCCGCCGGCAGCGCGATGTCGCTGTCGTTGACCACCGGCACGCTGGCGGTGGCGATGCTGCTGGCCGGCCTGCTCTCCGATGCGGTTGGCCGCCGCCCGATGATGATCGCCGCGCTGCTGGCCTCGGCCACGCTGTCGCTGTGCACGGCGCTGGTGGATGACTGGACCACGCTGCTGGTGCTGCGCACGCTGCTCGGCCTGGCGTTGAGCGGCGTGCCGGCAGTGGCGATGACCTACCTTGTCGAGGAAATGGACAGCCGCGCGCTGGGCCTGGCGATGGGCCTGTACATCGGCGGCAACGCCATCGGTGGCATGAGCGGGCGCCTGCTGGCCGGCATCATCGCCGACCATTGGGGCTGGCGATGGGGCATCGGCGTGGTTTCGATCATCGCCATCGCCAGTACCGTGCTGTTGTGGCTGCAGCTGCCACCGTCGCGGCACTTCCATGCACGTCGCGGCGGCCTGCGCCAATTGCCGTCGCGCTGGCGCACGCTGTTCGCCGACCCGGGCCTGCCGTGGCTGTTCGCCACCTCGTTCGTGCTGATGGGCGTGTTCGTCACCCTCTACAACTACCTCGGGTATCACCTGCTGGCGCCGCCGTACCACCTCAGCCAGACCGTGGTGGGGCTGATCTTCAGCGTGTACCTGGTAGGCACCTTCAGTTCGGCGTGGATGGGCCAGCAGGCGACGCGTTACGGGCGCGGGCGCATCCTGTCGATCTCGTTCGCACTGATTGGTGCCGGCATCGCGCTGTTGGCGATGCCGTGGCTGAGCACGATGGCACTCGGTATCGCGCTGGTGACGTTCGGCTTCTTCGGCGGTCACTCCGTGGCCAGCAGCTGGGTCGGCAGCCGCGCCGGTGCGATGCGCGCCGAAGCCTCGGCGCTGTACCTGTTCGCCTACTACCTGGGTTCGAGCGTGCTCGGTGGTGTGGGTGGCCTGGCCTATGCAGCGTGGGACTGGCTGGGTGTGTGCCTGTTCGCCGCCGTACTGACCCTGATCGGCGGTGGCATCGTCTGGGCACTGCAGCAGCGCGCGCCGCAGCCGGTGACGGCGTGAACCTGCTCTGGTAGATGCCGACCTTGGTCGGCGCTGTGGCCGTGGGCCAACCAAGGTTGGCCGCTACCGGGTGGGTTGCATCTCACCCTTCCGCGAACGCCTCACGCAACAGCCCGGCGAAGTTGCGGATCAGCGGCGTCACACCCTCGCGGTGCCACGCCAGCTGCACTTCCGAATGCGCCCCGGCATCGGCCAGCGCCACGAAGCGCGCGCCTTCCACCCGGATGTGATCACAGGACGACGGCAGGATCGCCGCACCCAGGCCAGCAGCGGCCAGACTGATCAGCGTCGATGCCTCACCGGCTTCCTGCACGATGCGCGGAGTGAACCCGGCAGCCGCACACAGCGCGATCATGTGGTCGTGGATGCCGGCACCGGCACTGCGGCGGAACGCCACGAACGGTTCCTGCGCGAAGTCGCGCAGCGACAACGTGCCCTGCTTCGACAGTCTGCGCAGGGCAGGATGGTCGGCATGCACGATCAACGCCAGCGGATCAACGAACAGGCTGTGCGCCACCAGTTCCGGCGGCAACGCGCGCTTGCGGATGATGCCCACGTCCAGGCTGCCATCGAGCAGTGCATCGATCTGCTGCAGGGTGTTCATCTCGCTCAGCTGCAGCCGCACCTGCGGATAGCGTTGGCGGTACTGCAGGATTGAACGCGGAATCTGCGGCGACAGCGGCGTGGCGCGGGTCAATCCGATGCGCAGCTCACCCTGCTCACCGCGCTGCGCGCGCTGCACCTCGTCCACCGCCGTTTCCACCTGCTGCACGATGGCGCGTGCACGTTCCTGCAGCAGCTCACCGGCAGGCGTCAGCTGCACACGACGATGGCTGCGCACGAACAGGCGCGCACCGATCAGATCTTCCAGCTGGCGGATCTGCTGGCTGAGCGGCGGCTGCGACATACCCAGCCGCTCCGCCGCCTGTCCGAAGTGCAGCGTATCGGCAACGGCAAGGAAGTAACGCAGATGGCGGAGTTCGATGGACATGGGGCCAGTTTATTCATCGCCAGCCGGAAATGGGGTCAGAGCCCGTTGCGCAGCAACGGGATCCGACCCCGACAGATCGCGGCCAACTGTCGAAGGCGGGGTGGGTCCGGTTGCGGGGGCGTGAGCCGCATGGATGCGGCGACCGAGCTTACATGGACGTACTTGCAGCGCCCCCCGCAACCGGACCCACCCCGCCATCTCACGGAAGTCCGGCTTTTGACGTTGCAGTTGCCGTTGCTTCGGCAGGTGCAGGGCGCAGCCCTGCCGAACACCCCTCACCGCTCGGAATGCCCGCTCTGGTCGTAGTCGCGCGGACTGAACAACTCCGGCTGGATCAGCTCCACAAACGCCCGCGCCTGCGCCGACAGCGCCTTGCCACGCCGCACGATCACCCCGTAACTGCGTTCCGGGAACCAGCGCTTCATCGACCGCGCCGCCAGCCGCTCGCGGTCGGCCTCGTTCAGGCACAGCGCCGGCACGATGGAAATACCCATGCCCATCGCCACGTACTGCTTGATCACCTCCCAGCCGCCCACCTCCAGCGCCACGGTGTAGGCGATGCGGTGGCGCTGGAAGACCTGGTCCACCAGGCGGTAGGTGATCTGCCGCTTCGGCGGCAGCACCAGCGGATAGCGCGCGATGTCGGCCAGTTCCAGCTCGCCGCCACTGGCCAGCGGATGGTCGTGCGGCGCGATCAGCACCTGCTCGAAGCGGTAGGCCGGGGCGTAGCTGAGGTCGGCCGGCACGTCTGTCATCGAACCGATCGCCAGGTCGGCGGCGTCCTCGCGCAGCAGGTCGGTGCCATCGGCGCTGATCGCGTTGTGCAGGGTCAGGCGCACGTCCGGATGATGCAGGCGGAAGCGTTCGACGATCTTCGGCAGCAGGTAGAGGATGGTCGAGCTGTTGGCGGCGATGTTCAGCTCGCCCGCGTCCAGGCCGCGCACCTTGTCGCGGAACCGCGCCTCCAGCCCGTCCAGGTTCTCCACCAGCGGCTGTGCCATTTCGTACAGCAGCTGGCCCTCGCGGCTGGGCACCAGGCGGCGCCCGCTGCGCTCGAACAACGGCACCCCCAGTTCACGCTCCAGCGCCTGCAGCTGCAGGCTGATGGCCGGCTGGCTGACGAAAAGTGCCTCAGCCGCCCGTGAGACCGAGCCCAGGCGCACGGTCTGGCAGAACGCGCGCAATGGCTTCAGCCGGTCGGATTTGTAGGAAAAACGCGGACTTGGCGGGGGGCGTGTGGTCATCGCGTCACAAGTATTAGCACAATTTATGTAGAACATTGCAAAAACTGTTTTGCCAAATACTCGGCCCCGGCGGCACCGTGGAGGCGTTCCCCCACTGCTGGAGTCGCCCCATGTCCGCCGTCGCTTCCGCTGTTCCCACCCCCGCCAGCAAGGCCACCCCCGGCATCGCCCTGGCGACCCGCGTGGCCGGCCAGGACACCCTGCTGCCGGCGCCGCTGCTGGCCCTGCTGGTGTCGCTGCACCGTGCGGTGGAACCGGGCCGGCAGGCACGGCTGCAGGCACGCCGCGAGCGCCAGGCATTCTTCGACCAGGGCGGCCTGCCGGACTTCCGCGGAGACACCACCGCGATCCGCAGCGGCGACTGGCGCGTTGCGCCGCTGCCGACCGCGCTGCAGGACCGCCGCGTCGAGATCACCGGCCCGACCGACCCGAAGATGGTCATCAATGCGCTGAACTCCGGCGCCAAGGTGTTCATGGCCGACTTCGAGGATTCGACCTCGCCGACCTGGCGCAACCTGCTGGCCGGCCAGCAGTCGCTGGCCGCCGCGGTGCGTGGCGATCTCGAGTACACCGCACCGGCATCCAACGGGAAGGCCGGCAAGCACTACACCTTGCGCCCGTTCGACGAACAGGCGGTGCTGATCGTGCGCCCGCGCGGCTGGCACCTGGACGAGAAGCACGTGCGCATCGATGGCCAGTTCATCGCTGGTGGCCTGTTCGATGCGGCGGTGTTCGCCTTCCATAATGCCCGCACCCTGCAGGCGAAGGATCGTGGCCCGTACTTCTACCTGCCCAAGCTGCAGAGCATGGAAGAGGCAGCGCTGTGGGAAACCGCGCTGTCGCACATCGAGGGCATGCTCGGCCTGCCGCACGGCCAGATCAAGGTGACGGTACTGATCGAAACGCTGCCGGCGGTGTTCGAGATGGACGAGATCCTGCACGCGCTGCGTGACCGCATCGTCGGCCTGAACTGCGGGCGCTGGGACTACATCTTTTCGTACCTGAAGACCTTCCGCCGCCACGCCGACCGCGTGCTGCCCGAACGCGGCCAGGTGACCATGACCCAGCCGTTCCTGAAGGCGTATTCGGAGCTGCTGATCCAGACCTGCCATCGCCGTGGTGCGCATGCGATGGGCGGCATGGCCGCGCAGATTCCGATCAACAACGATGCCGCTGCCAACGAGCAGGCGATGGCCCGTGTGCGCGCCGACAAGCTGCGCGAAGTGACCGCCGGCCACGACGGCACCTGGGTCGCGCATCCGGCATTGATTCCGGTGGCGATGGCGATCTTCGACGAACACATGCCCGGTGCGAACCAGCACAGCGTGCTGCGCCAGGATGTGCGCGTCGGCCGCGACGAACTGATCGCACGGCCGCCCGGCACCATCACCCGCGCCGGCTTCGAAGGCAACGTGGAAGTCTGCGTGCGCTACCTGGCGGCGTGGCTGGATGGCAACGGCTGCGTGCCGATCCACCACCTGATGGAGGACGCGGCCACCGCCGAGATCAGCCGCAGCCAGCTGTGGCAGTGGCTGCACACGCCGGGCCAGCAGCTGGACGATGGCACTGCGATCGACCTGGCGCTGCTGGATTCCACCCTGTCGCAGCTGCCGGCACGGCTGGGCGATACCACCGCGCTGCCCGGTGGCGCACGCATCGGCGAGGCCATCACCCTGCTCGGCGAACTGAGCCGCAGCGACGAACTGACCGATTTCCTGACCCTGCCGGCCTACGCGCGCATCGACTGACCGACTGCCCGCAAACCCGCCGTTTCCCTCCCCGCTGCACGCACGAACCGAACTGGAGAAAGACATGAGCAAGCTGCCCACTGCCGAACAGATCCAGCACGACTGGGATACCAACCCGCGTTGGGAAGGCATCCAGCGCAACTACAGCGCTGCCGACGTGGTGCGCCTGCGCGGCACCGTCCACATCGAGCATTCGCTGGCCCGCCTGGGTGCAGAGAAGCTGTGGGCATCGCTGCATGAGCGCGAGTTCGTCAACGCGCTGGGTGCATTGACCGGCAACCAGGCCATGCAGCAGGTCAAGGCCGGGCTGAAGGCGATCTACCTGTCTGGCTGGCAGGTGGCGGCCGACGCCAACCTGGCCGGGCAGATGTACCCGGACCAGTCGCTGTACCCGGCCGATTCGGTGCCGGCGGTAGTCAAGCGCATCAACAACACGCTGCTGCGCGCCGACCAGCTGCACCACGCCGAAGGCAAGGACGACATCGACTTCCTGCAGCCGATCGTGGCCGATGCCGAAGCCGGTTTCGGCGGCGTGCTCAATGCGTTCGAACTGATGAAGGCGATGATCGAGGCCGGTGCCGCTGGCGTGCATTTCGAAGACCAGCTGGCCTCGGTGAAGAAATGTGGCCACATGGGCGGCAAGGTGCTGGTGCCGACCCGCGAGGCGATCGAGAAGCTCAACGCTGCGCGCCTGGCCGCCGACGTGCTGGGCGTGCCGACCCTGCTGGTGGCACGTACCGATGCCGAAGCCGCGGATCTGCTGACCAGCGACATCGATGGCAACGACAAGCCGTTCGCCACCGGCGAGCGTACCGTGGAAGGCTTCTACAAGACCCGCAACGGCCTGGACCAGGCGATCAGCCGTGGCCTGGCCTATGCGCCCTACGCCGACCTGGTGTGGTGCGAGACCGGCAAGCCGGACCTGGAGTTCGCGCGCAAGTTCGCCGAGGCGATCCATGCGAAGTTCCCGGGCAAGCTGCTGGCCTACAACTGCTCGCCCAGCTTCAACTGGAAGAAGAACCTGGACGACGCCACCATCGCCAAGTTCCAGCGCGAGCTGGGCAGCTACGGCTACAAGTTCCAGTTCATCACCCTGGCCGGCTTCCATGCATTGAACTACGGCATGTTCAATCTGGCCCACGGCTATGCACGCCGCCAGATGAGCGCGTTCGTGGAACTGCAGGAAGCCGAGTTTGAAGCGGCCGAGCGCGGCTTCACTGCGGTCAAGCATCAGCGTGAGGTTGGCACCGGCTACTTCGATGCGGTGACCCAGGCGATCCAGCAAGGCCAGTCCTCGACCACCGCATTGACCGGTTCGACCGAGGAAGAGCAGTTCCACGGCGGGCGCAGCGAACGCGCGGCGTGATGCGGTAGTGCCGGCCGCTGGCCGGCAACCGCGTGATCCTTCGGGCACCACAGGGAAGCCGGCCAGCGGCCGGCGCTACCGAAGCTTCGGAATCCGATCAGGGTGGCCAGGGAAGGGCCAGACAACGCCGGCCGGTCGGGGGACCTGCCGGCGTTGTTGTATCGATGCAAGGGAGCAGCGCGCAGCAGCGTCAATCAGGCGCACCCCCGCGTGCCGGCAACTTGGCCGAAAGCCTGTGAAACCCAGCATCGGATTGATCCAGCAGGGGTTTTGCCCGGACACCCGTGACCAGAACGGGCCACCACCGATCTTCACATCAATCAAGATCGGCAGACGGGTCAAAATGAGATAGGGCGCACACTTTAAAGCGGTGCTATGCTCCGCGGCTCACCAGGGGACGCTGGCGGCGGGTGCAGGGAATGACCGGCAGGGGTGCGGCCGAGAACAGTGATGTGACGTCAGGTATCGCCCGGGTGGCGATGGCCGAGATCGTGCACGCGCTGCTTTCCACTGCTGAGGTTGCATTGTTCGCCAGATTTGCCCGTCCATGCAAGCTTCATGCCGGACAATGGTTGTTCCAGCGTGGCCATCGCGGCGAACGGATGTATGTGATCCTCCAAGGCCAGATCGAACTGGACTTCGGCGAGGACCTGGTGATCAAGACGCTCGGCCAGCATGAGTTCTTCGGTGAGCTTGGCCTGCTGGTCGGCGATCACCTGCGCAGCGCCAGTGCACGCGCGCTGGCCGACTGTGAAGTACTGGAGCTGGGCCCGGCCGACTTCCATCGCCTGGTGGAATCCGATCCCGGCCTGGTCGCCTACTTCCTGCGCCGTACGATCATGCGCGTGCTGACCAACGAGCAGGCGCTGATCAGCCAGCTGCGTCGGCGCAACCACGATCTGGAAACCGCGCTGGACAACCTGTACATCACCACCCACCAGTTGACCCACACCCGTGAACTGGTACGTACCGATGAACTGACCGGGCTGCACAACCGTCGTGGCCTCACCCTGTACCTGCAGGAATGCCGCGCCGATGGCGAAGGGTTGCCGCAGGCACTGCTGCTGATCGACTGCGACCGCTTCAAGCAGATCAATGATCGCCACGGCCACCAGGCCGGCGACCGTGTACTGCAGAGCATGGGCAACATCCTGCGCTCGATGGCCGGCGAACAGGACCTGGCCTGCCGCCTCGGCGGCGATGAGTTCTGCCTGATCCTGCGCCGTGGCAACCATGAGATCGTGCAGCACGCGGCCGAGTTCATCCTCAGCGCGGTGCATGGCCTGCTCGAACGCAGTCATGGCACGCCGCACGTCAGCCTGGTCAGCATCGGTGCCAGCCTGCTGGCGCCGGAGGCGGGCTGGAGCGAGTGGTACGCCAACGCGGACCGCGCGCTGTACCAGGCCAAGCGCGATGGTGGCAACTGCCTGCGCTGGGGCGGCGACTCCGAAAGCGGACAATGAGCAGCAGAGGTGGCAATGGACGGCATTCCGGATTTTCTCCCGATGCAGAGTTCGCAGGTGCGGACTCTGCTGTTCACCGATCTGTGCGATTCGCTGCAGCTGGTCGAGCGGATCGGTGACATTGCCGCCGCTGAGCTGTTCCAGCAGCATGACCGCCTGGTGCTTGGCCTGCAGCAGCGCTGGAACGGCCAGCTGATCGATCGGTCTGACGGATTGTTCATCCTGTTCGAACGTCCCATCGATGGCATCGGCTTTGCTCTTTCCTACCAGAACGCCGTTGATGCACTGGGGCGCGAACGTGGCGTTGTTCTGCGTGCACGCGCCGGCCTGCACGTGGGTGACGTGCTGCTGTGGAACAACAGTGCCGAGGCCGTTGCCCACGGCGCAAAACCGGTGGAGGTGGAAGGCCTGGCCAAGCCCATGGCTGCGCGCCTGATGCAGCTGGCGTGGCCTGGACAGGTCCTGCTGTCCGCGGCCGCCGAACAGATGACGCGTCGGGCAGCCAGCGAACTGCCCTGGGCGGCTGACGAGCTGCGCTGGAAGGATCACGGCTGCTGGCGCTTCAAGGGCATCGGCGAACGCCAGGAAGTATTCGAAGTGGGATTGCGTGGCAGCGCCCCGCTACGTCGCCCGCGCTCGGGTGAAAAAGCGTGGCGGGATCTGCCGCTGTGGCGTCGCCCAGCGGCGCTGGTGACCGAGGCGGCACTCATGCTGGCGCTATGCGGAGTGCTGTGGACGCTGTTTCGGCCGGCACCGGCCATCGCCTTCGCCGAACGCGACTGGGTGATCGTGGCGGCGGTGCACAACGCCACGGCTTATCCCCAGTTGGACAGCAGCCTGGAGCAGGCGCTGTACATCAGCCTGGGGCAGTCGCGTTTCGTCAACATCCTCAGCGAGCTGAAGGTGCGTGACACCCTGCAGCTGATGCAGCGGCCGCCGCAGGCGCGGCTGGACCGCAGGCTGGCCATCGAGGTCGCGCTGCGTGACGGAGTTCGTGCGGTACTGATCCCCAGTGTGCTGGAGCTCAATGGCAAAGTACGGGTCAGTGTCGAAGTCGTGGATCCGCGTAGCGGACAGACCGTTTACACGCGCTTTGCCGACGGTCGCGGGCTGGATTCGATCCTCGCCTCGACCGATCACGTGGTTGCGGCGCTGCGTACCGACCTTGGCGAAGCGCTTCGTGACGTCGGCGCAGACCAGCGGCCGCTGCCAACCGTGGCTACCGCCAATCTGGACGCACTGCATGCCTATGCCAAGGGCGTCGATGCAACGGCTGCCGCGCGCTATGACGATGCGTTGATGTTCTTCGAGCAGGCGACCCGGCTGGATCCTGCCTTTGCCTTCGCCTACGTCGGGCAGATGAACATCCAGCACGCAAAGGGCAATCTGGAGCAGGCCGCGGCGCTGTACCGCAAGGCGGTCAGCCAACGTACGCACCTGACCGCGCGCGACCAGCTCTATCTCGATGCCTGGGCGGCCGATTTCGAAGGGGCACCGCCTGCACGCATCGCTGATAAATGGCGCATGCTGACCGAGTTGTACCCGGACGACCCGGCCGGCTGGATGAACTACTCGATGGTGCAGTTCGCGCAGGGTGACTACGATGGCGCACTGGCCGCGACGCAGCCGCTGCTGGGACGCCAGCATTCGCGCCGTGCATTGGTGCTGGCGTTTGTTGCACGCATCCAATTGGCCCGTGGCGAAGCCTCCGCAGCGGAAGCAGCCCTGCGCGGTGCGCGGCTGCACCCGGGTTGGAACGGCGATGGCATGGAGCCGGTGATTGCCGCATTGGCTGGCGATTTCGACGCGGCCAACGCCGGGTTCACCGCGATGGGGCCACTGGGCCCCGGGACACGCATGGAGCGGGCTGCCGTGCTGACCATGCAGGGTCGCAGCGCTGAAGCTGCGGGCGACATGCAGCAGGCTGCGTCGCAGTGCCCCAGCGCAGGTGGGATGTGTGACATCCTCGCTTTGCAGGCGCTGGCCTGGCGCGCACGGCAAGGCGTTTCCGTGCCGGGGCAGGAGTACCAGCAGGTGCTCGATCGCGCGCTCGCGGCGATCGATCGTGGCCAGCCTGCACCGGCACGGCGCAACGCATTCATCGCTCTTGCCGCTGCCTACCATGCGCTGCGCGCCGGCCAGGCAACGGTGGTCATGCAGCGAAGGGACGCGCTGCAGGCGCTGCCCGAACGCGACGACGATCCGCGCCTGCGCGAACTGTGGAACCTGCTGCAGGCACGCATGGCCCTGGACGCTGGAGAAACGCTGCGTGCACAGCAGTTGTTGGCGCAGCAGCGCCAGGCAAGTTTGTTCCAGTGGCGCGTGCTGCAGTTGGATCTGCTGCGATCCCAGGGTCAGCACGATGCAGCGCAGCGTCAGCTGCGCTGGCTTCAACACCATGCCGGCCTGGCCTTTGCAGAGAACATCGGCGACTACGCACTGCTGCCGTTGAACGTGAACGACGTGCAGCGGCTGGCATTGATGGAGAGTCCCGTGGCCTCTCACAGCAGCCCGGACGCAGCGGCACCCTGATCGTTACTCCTGCTGGAGACCAGGCAAGCCATCCTCGAACAGGAACGGCACATTGAAGGCGGCGCGTGTCCCAAGCAGGGTCCGCATGCGTGATGCGGCCTGGGCGAACTCCATCTTGCTGCCCAGGGACGCCAGTGATGCACGGCAGGCACGCACGGTGTCTTCGTCCGCACCCAGTGCGAGCAGGGCCAGGCCGGGATCCTTGGCAAACTCGGACCGGAAGGCATCATCGCTGGCCAGGCGCTCCAGCAGCTGCTGGGCAACGTCGGCGGAAAGGGGGGAAGCAGACATGGGATCAGCACCAGCAGAATGGGAAAATGGAATTATCGGCGGTGGCGCCGCGAAGTTGATGGGTACGTGCACCCGCCACGCTATGATCGGCGCCCCGAACAGCCCTCGGATGCCATTGCGATGAGATTCCGTCGTTGCCGGACCTTGTTCGTCGAGCCGGTCGAACGCCCGTCCTTCAACCTGCAGGAACTGCTGGCTGGTGGTACCGGCGTGCAGCTGCAGCCGGTCCTGCAGGTGCGTGCGGCGCACCTGCCGTCGGTGCAGGTGATCGACGCGGAAAGCTGTGCCTGGTTGCTGGCCTGCAGTGCCGAACAGTGGCAGCCGTTGCCGGAAGCAGCGGACGCGCGCGGTCGGGTGCTGTCATTGCTGCAGCAGGGCCTGCTGGTCAGCGATGATCCGGCCCACGCCAAGGCCTGCGCTGCCGAGCAGCGCCTGCGCGATAGTCATTGGTGGCCGCTGTCGGCGCTGCACTACCAGCAGTCGTGCTGGGACGAGGTGGACAGCGTGCAGGACATGGAGCAGCACCAGCTGGTGACCGCACGCGATCTGGTGCGCAGCTACGGCAGTCCGCCACCCGAGGCACCTCCGCGTATACATGGCGCGCAGGCACTGCCGTGCTACGAGGATGATCCGATGCAGTCGCAGCTGCAGGCACGGGCTACCTGCCGCAACTTCGATAGCGCGCGTGCGCTGCCGTTGCCACTGCTGGCGCGCGTGCTGCAGCAGGTGCTGATGGCACAGGCCGAGGTGGAAACCGATCCAGGTGTGCGGTTCCTGAAGAAGAACGTGCCTTCAGCCGGCAGCCTGCATCCGCTGGAGGCCTACTTGCTGGTACGCAACGTGGAGGGAATGGCCCCGGGGCTGTATCACTACCATGCGGTGGCGCACGAGCTGGGCCGGCTGCCGGCACAGCCACAGGACCTGGAGTCGCTGTGCCAGCGCTTGCTGGCCGGGCAGCATTGGTTCGCCGATGCACACGTGCTGCTGGTGCTGGTGTGCCGCTTCGAGCGCAACTTCTGGAAGTATCGGAACCATGCCAAGGCCTACCGCGCTGTCACGCTGGATGCAGGCCATGTTTCACAGGCACTGTATGCGTCGGCCACCGCACTGGGCCTGGGCGCTTTTGTTACAGCGGCCATCAATGAATCCGAGGCCGGGCGTGCGCTTGGCCTGCAGCCGATGGCCGAAGGTGCGTTGGCGATCTGCGGGCTGGGCTGGCGCAGTGGCACAAAGATCACCGCGGAGCTGGACCCGGATGGCCACGTGTGGCCGCGGGCGGACCCACGCGCAGGGAATGCCGATGCAGCCGGGCCCTAGGGCCCGGCGCGTCATCGTTCACGCCGCTTCGAAGTCCACCAGCACCGCACCGTCACCCACCTGGTCGCCGGCCTTGGCGCGGTAGCCCTTCACCGTGCCGTCTGCCGGTGCCTGCAGGGTGTGCTCCATCTTCATCGCTTCCAGCACCACCAGCGGCGTGCCGCGCTTGACCTCGGTGCCGGCCGCGACCAGTGTCGCGACGATCCTGCCCGGCATCGGCGCCAGCAGGCTGTCGGCATCGGCCACGGCGTGGTCCGATTCGCCCACCGGATCGTGCAGGGTGAAGCGGTGCTGGCCATCGGCGCCGAACAGATACAGCTGGTCGCCTTCGCGCAGTAGCTGCAACGACCAGCGGCGCTCGCCCAGCAGCACGGTCAGGTGCTGCGCATCGGCCGTGCCAAGCACCTGCACCGGCGCGGCGTCATCGCACTGCACGCGCCAGCCATCGGTCTGCGTCCACACCTTCAGCGTGTGCTTGCGTTCGCCCTGCTGCAGCGGCAGCACGCGCGATGCCGATGCGCCAAGGCGCCAGCCGTCCTGGGCCTGCCACGGCGAATGCGGATCGCGCGCGTCGGTGCTGGCGCCGCCCGTGCTTGCAACCGCAGCCACGGCGGCCAGCAGCCACAGGGCATCATCCGTGTCGCCCACTGCACTCAATGCCGCCTGTTCGCGTTCGATCAGCGCGGTGTCCAGCTTGGCGTGCGCGAACGAATCGGTGTTCACCAGGCGGCGCAGGAAGCCGGCATTGGTGGTCACGCCCACCACCTGGCAGTCCGCCAGCGCCTGGCTCATGCGGCGCAGGGCGGCATCGCGGTCCACGTCCCAGACGATCAGCTTGGCGATCATCGGGTCGTAGTACGGGGTGATGCTGTCGCCTTCCTCCACGCCGGTATCCACGCGCACATGGGCCGACGGGGTCGGCAGGCGCAGGCGGCGCAGGGTGCCGGTGGAGGGCAGGAAGCCCCGGTCGGCATCTTCGGCATACAGGCGCGCTTCGATGGCGTGGCCGTGGATCGCCAGCTGTTCCTGGCGCAGCGGCAGCGGCTGGCCCGAGGCCACGCGCAGCTGCCACTCCACTAGGTCGGTACCGGTGATGTACTCGGTCACCGGGTGCTCGACCTGCAGGCGGGTGTTCATTTCCATGAAGTAGAAATCGCCGTCCGGGCCGGCAATGAACTCCACCGTGCCGGCACCGACGTAGCCCACTGCGCGCGCGGCATCGACTGCCGCCTTGCCCATTGCAGCGCGACGTTCTGCGCTCATGCCCGGCGCCGGCGCCTCTTCCAGCACCTTCTGGTGGCGGCGCTGCACCGAGCAGTCGCGCTCGAACAGATAGACCGCCTCACCGTGGCTGTCGCCGAACACCTGGATCTCGATATGGCGCGGGCGCTCGACATACTTCTCGACCAGCACGTGGTCGTTGCCGAACGCCGAGGCCGCCTCGCGCTGGCAGCTGGCCAGCGCATCGACGAAGTCCTCGCTGCGCTCGACCTTGCGCATGCCCTTGCCACCGCCGCCGGCGCTGGCCTTGATCAGCACCGGGTAGCCGATGGCGTCGGCCTGTGCGCGCAGGAAGTCCGGCGCCTGCTGGTCGCCGTGATAGCCGGGGGTCAGTGGCACACCGGCCTTGGCCATCAGTGCCTTGGCCGCGCTCTTGTCGCCCATCGCGCGGATGGCGCTGGCCGGCGGGCCGATGAAGGTGATGCCGGCCGCCGCGCAGGCATCGGCGAAGTCGGCATTCTCGGACAGGAAGCCGTAACCGGGGTGGATCGCCTGCGCGCCGGTCAGGCGTGCGGCATCGAGCAGGGCATCACCGCGCAGGTAGCTCTCACGTGCGGCGGCAGGACCAATGTGGATGGCTTCGTCGGCCAGCCGCACGTGGCGCGCGTTGCGGTCGGCATCGGAATACACCGCCACGGTGGCGATGCCGAGGCGGCGGCAGGTGGCGATGACGCGGCAGGCGATTTCGCCGCGGTTGGCGATCAGGACTTTGGTGAACATGGCAACAGGCTCGGTCATGGCACGGGTTACATGCGGAACACGCCGAAGCGCGTCTGCTGCGGGGCGGCGTTGAGGCTGGCCGACAGCGCCAGGGCCAGCACCCGGCGGGTGTCGGCCGGATCGATCACGCCGTCATCCCACAGGCGCGCGCTGGCGTAGTACGGATGGCCCTGCTGCTCGAACTGGTCGCGGATCGGTGCCTTGAATGCATCTTCCTCCACTGCCGGCCACTGGCCGCCCTTGGCTTCGATGCCATCGCGCTTGACCGTGGCCAGCACGCTGGCGGCCTGTTCGCCGCCCATCACGCCGATGCGCGCGTTCGGCCACATCCACAGGAAGTTCGGCGAGTATGCGCGGCCGCACATGCCGTAGTTGCCGGCACCGAACGAACCACCGATGACCACGGTGAACTTGGGCACCTTGGCGCAGGCCACGGCCATCACCAGCTTGGCGCCGTCCTTGGCGATGCCGCCCTGTTCGTACTTGCGGCCGACCATGAAGCCGGTAATGTTCTGCAGGAACACCAGCGGGATGTTGCGCTGGGTGCACAGCTCGATGAAGTGTGCGCCCTTCAGTGCCGACTCGGAGAACAGGATGCCGTTGTTGGCGATGATGCCGATCGGGTAGCCGTTCAGATGCGCAAAGCCGGTCACCAGCGTTGCGCCGTAGCGCGGCTTGAACTCATCGAAGCGCGAGCCATCGACCAGGCGCGCGATGACCTCGCGCACGTCGTAGGGCTTGCGCGTGTCGGCCGGGATCACGCCATACAGCTCGTGCGCCGGCAACAGTGGTTCCTCGTTGGCCTGCACCGCCATCGCCGGCTCCGGCTTGCGCCAGTTCAACTGCGCGATGATCGCGCGCACCCGCGCCAGCGCCTGCAGGTCGTTGTCGGCCATGTGGTCGGCAACGCCGGAAATGCGCGTGTGCACGTCGGCACCGCCCAGTTCCTCGGCCGTCACCACTTCACCGGTGGCGGCCTTCACCAGCGGCGGGCCGCCGAGGAAGATGGTGCCCTGTTCGCGCACGATCACCGTCTCATCGCTCATCGCCGGCACATAGGCGCCGCCGGCGGTGCAGCTACCCATCACGCAGGCAATCTGCGGGATGCCCTGCGCGGACAGGTTGGCCTGGTTGTAGAAGATGCGGCCGAAATGATCGCGGTCGGGGAACACCTCGTCCTGCAGCGGCAGGAAGGCGCCACCGGAATCGACCAGGTAGATGCAGGGCAGGTGGTTCTGCTCGGCGATCTCCTGCGCGCGCAGGTGCTTCTTCACCGTCATCGGGTAGTAGGTGCCGCCCTTCACCGTGGCGTCGTTGGCCACGATCACGCATTCCACGCCGCTGACGCGGCCGATGCCGGCCACCACGCCCGCGGCGGGCACGGCGTCTTCGTACATGCCGTGTGCGGCCAGCGGCGCGATTTCCAGGAAGGCGCTGCCGGGATCGAGCAGGGCGTCGATGCGGTCGCGCACCAGCAGCTTGCCGCGTGCGGTGTGCTTGGCGCGCGCGGCTTCGCTGCCGCCCAGCGCGGTGCGGGCGAGGGTGGCATGCAGGTCGTCGACCACGGCCTGCATGGCGGCGCGGTTGCTTTCAAACGTTTCGCTGCCCGGTTGCAGCTGGCTGTTCAGGACGGTCATCGCGTTGGCCTTACAGGGTGCGCTGGAACAGTTCGCGGCCGATCAGCATGCGGCGGATCTCCGACGTGCCGGCGCCGATTTCATACAGCTTGGCGTCGCGCCACAAGCGGCCGGTCGGATATTCGTTGATGTAGCCGTTGCCGCCCAGGATCTGGATCGCCTGGCCGGTCAGCCAGGTGGCCTTCTCGGCGGCGTACAGAATGGCACCGGCGGCATCCTGGCGGGTGGTGCGGCCCTGGTCGCAGGCGCGCGCGACGGCATAGACGTAGGCGCGGCACGCGCCCAGCCCCACGTACATGTCGGCAATCTTGGCCTGGATCAGCTGGAAGCTGCCGATCGGTTCGCCGAACTGGTGGCGCTCGTGCACATAGGGCATGACCACGTCCATGGCCGCGGCCATCAGGCCCAGCGGGCCACCAGAAAGGACCACGCGCTCGTAATCCAGGCCGGACATCAACACGCGCACGCCACCACCGACCTGGCCCAGCACGTTTTCTTCGGGAATCTCGCAGTCCTGGAACACCAGCTCGCAGGTGGGCGAGGAGCGCATGCCCAGCTTGTCCAGCTTCTGCGCGGTGGAGAAGCCCTTCATGCCCTTCTCGACCAGGAACGCGGTGATGCCCTTGGCGCCGGCCTCCATGTCGGTCTTGGCATAGACCACCAGCACGTCGGCGTCCGGGCCGTTGGTGATCCACATCTTGTTGCCGTTGAGCACGTAGCGGTCACCGCGCTTGTCGGCGCGCAGCTTCATCGACACCACGTCCGAACCGGCACCCGGCTCGCTCATCGCCAGCGCGCCGACCAGGCTGCCGTTGCACAGGCCGGGCAGGAAGCGCTGCTTCTGTTCTTCGTTGCCGTTCTTGCGCAGCTGGTTCACGCACAGGTTGGAGTGCGCGCCATAGGACAGGCCGATGCCGCCGGAGGCACGCGAGATTTCTTCCATCGCCACCACATGGGCCAGGTAACCCATGCCGGTGCCGCCGTATTCTTCTTCCACGGTGAGGCCGAGCAGGCCCTGCTCGCCCAGCTTCGGCCACAGGGCCAGCGGGAACTGGTTGCTGGCATCGGCCTCGGCGGCCAGCGGTGCGACCTCGGCGGCGGCAAAATGGGCCACGCTCTGGCGCAGCAGGTCGATGTCTTCGCCAAGATCGAAGTTCAGGGATGGCACGTGCATTGTGGTGGCTCCACGGCGGGATGGCAGGAAATGGACGCACCCGGCGGGGGAGCGGGCGGCGGTCTGCAGGACCGCTGCCCGCACGGGCGATTGGACCCCAGCGTAGCGGGGTTCGGGTAAGAAGTGAATACAAATTCAAAAATTGAAACTAGAATCAAAACATGGCCTACAAACGCTCTGCACTGATGGAAGAACGCCTGGCCGGGGCCCGTGAACGGATCCTGCTGGCCACCCGTGAGCTGGTCGCCACCGGCGGCTGGCGCAATGCCCCGGTGACCGCCGTGGCGACCCAGGCGGGGGTGTCCACCGGCCTGATCTACCGGCACTTCCCGTCCAAGGCCGAGCTGTTCGTGGAGGTGCTCAACGCCGCGGTGGCCCACGAGGTCGCGATCATGGAGCGCATCGCCAGCGGCCCGGAGGTGGCCAGCGAGCGCCTGCGGTTGGCGATCACCGCCTTCGTCCGCCGCGCACTGGCCGGGCCGGGGCTGGCGCATGCCTTCATCGTCGAACCGGTCGACCCGGACGTGGAAGCCGAGCGCATGCGTGGTCGTCGCGCCTTCGGCGACGTGTTCCTGCGGCTGGTGGAGGAGGGCGTGGCCGCCGGTGAGCTGCCGGCACAGGACGCGCATGTGGCGGCCGCCTGCCTGGTCGGCGCCTTCACCGAGGCGATGGTCGGCCCCACCGCGCCCAGCCGCGAAGCACACCGCGACGAAGACGCACTGGTGGATGCGATCTGCAGCTTCTGCCTGCGCGCGATCGGCGCCCGGTAATCCGGTAGAGCCGGTCGCTGGCCGGCTTCTGCACGATCCATCCGGCGGGCTGGCGATGCCGGGTAGCGGCCGGCACTACCGGGTCCGAATGCTGCGCCGCACCAGCAGTGACGCCTGTTGTCGCACGCAAAGCGCGTTCTATACTCGGTCCATCACGCAGTCGCTCAGCCGTGGTCCAACGACTATCAGCCAGGGGTAACGAAGAGTGCGGAATTACGATCTGGAGTTCCTGAAACGCTTCTCCATGGTGATCGCGCTGCTGGCGACCATCACCCTCGGCCTGATCCTCCTTGCCGCTTACATCCACACCCGGATTCCGCCCGAGGTGTCGCCGACCGCGGCCAAGCGCACCGAGCAGCGCATCTCGCCCACCGGCGCGGTCTATGCCGGCAGCACCGGCGCCGCCGCGCAGGCTGCGGCCAAGGCCGCCGCGCTGGCCAAGGCCGCCTCGCAGGTGGCCTACGGCGGCACCAAGGACGGCAAGGTCATCTTCGACAACCTGTGCACCGCCTGCCACACCACCGGCGTGGGCATGGCGCCGACGCTGGACCATTCGCACTGGGACAAGCGCATCGCACAGGGCAAGGACACTCTCTACAAGCACGCCATCGAGGGCTATACCGGTCCGGATGGCGGCATCATGCCGCCCAAGGGCGGCAACCCGGCGCTGACCGAGGAACAGATCCACGCCACCGTGGACTGGATGCTGGGCAACCTGAAGTAACCGGTAGTGCCGGCCAGCGGCCGGCACTCCCCAGGCTTTGCCCACCAAGGTCAAAACCCTGCCCGCAGGCGGGGTTTCGCATTTCAGGGTTAGTCTGTGCGCCTCTTCCATGGAGTCGCCCGTCGATGCGCCGCCGTTCCCTCGCCCTTGCCCTGTCCCTGCTGCTGCCGGCCGGCGCCTTTGCCCAGGCCCAGCCGCAGGCCGCACCGGTCGCGTCGCCGTCCGCCGCGCGCAGCAGCGCCACCGTGGTGCTGACCGCCGCGCCGTCCGACTGGCGCGCGCTGGATGGCCAGCGCGTGCGCATCGCTGCACCGCTCACCCTGGCCGGTACCGATGGCCTGGAACGCTTCGGCCAGCTCACCGTGGCCTTCGATGGCCGCCTCTGGCAGCCGACCGAAGTGGCCGCGCCGGGTACTGCCGGCTATGAGCAGGTGATGGCCGACAACCAGCGCCGCCGCCTGCTGCTGGACGACGGCAGCGAAGCCCGCGACCCGGCCAGCGTGGCCTACCTGCCAGCCAACCCGGTGCTGCGCACCGGCATGCAGCTGCGCAATGTGGAAGGTGTCGTGCACGTGGACGCACAGGGCCGTCCGCGCCTGCAGGTCGAGGGTGCACTCACGTTGCCCGAGCTGAAGCGTCCGGCGGTGCCGACGGTGCCGGGCAGCCTGCATATCGCTGCATTCAACCTGGAGAACTTCTTCAATGGCGATGGCCAGGGCGGTGGCTTCCCGACCCTGCGCGGCGCACGCACGCTGGAAGAGCACAAGGCGCAGGTCGGCAAGCTGGTGGCCACGGTCAACGCGCTCGGTGCCGACATCGCCGCGTTGATGGAACTGGAAAACGATGGCTATGGCCCGCAGTCGGCCATCGCCGAACTGGTCAGCGCCCTTAACGCCGGTCTTGCCGCCGACAAGCAGTGGGCCTTCGTCGATGCCGGCGAGGGGCCGGGCAGCAACCCGATCCGGGTTGGCATCATCTATCGCAGGAGCGCGTTCAAGCCGCTGGGCAAGCCTTTGACCAGAACCGACGGTCCGTTCGCCGAACACAGCCGCGCACCGCTGGCGCAGGCCTTCCAGGGCAAGGGCGCACCGTTCATGGTGGTCGCCAACCATTTCAAGTCCAAGGGCTGCCGTGATGCCAGCGGCGGCGATGCCGACCGCAACGATGGCCAGGGTTGCTGGAATGCCACCCGGGTGGAATCGGCAAAGCAGTTGAACCAGTGGGTGCAGGCCGAAGCTGGCCGCCTGAAGGTGAAGGACGTGGTGCTGCTGGGCGATTTCAACGCCTACGCGATGGAAGACCCGATCCGCACCCTGCATGACCTGGGCTGGCAGGACGCATTCAAGGTCGCCCAGGTCGAGCATCCTTACAGCTACGTCTACAACGGCTATACCGGCCGCCTCGACCATGCACTGCTGAGCCCGGGCATGGCCCAGCGCCTGCGCGGTGCCGCCGAGTGGCACAGCAATGCCGACGAACAGGACGCCAGCGGCTACCAGGGCCGCAACGTGCAGGGCCCGTGGCGCAGCTCCGACCACGACCCGCTGCTGCTGGGTTTCGATAAATAACGCCCAGCGCCGGGGTCGGATCCCATTCCAACGAAATGGGCTCTGACCCCGAGGCCGGGCTCAGCCCCAGGCGATCAATCCAATCGCCAGCACCGCCAGCGCCAGCCCGGCGCGGTTCCACTTCGTGGTGGTCTCGCCGAAGGCGAACACGCCCACCAGCGCGCCCAGCACCACCACGCCGATGTTCATGCCGGCGAACACGGTGGCCGGGCTCTCCGGCATGGACTGATGCGCGTGCACATAGAAAAGAATGTTGCCGCCGTTGAGCAGGCCCAGCAGCGCGCCCGCACCGAGGTTGCGCCAGGCCAACCGGCTGCGGCCACTGGCGTGCCGCCACAGCTGCAGTGCCAGCATCAGCACGAAGGCCACGCTGAAGCTGGCCAGCACCGCCGCCATCGACGGCGTGCCGGACAGCGCCACCTGCTTGAGCAGCACGTCGACCACCGCGAACCCGGCCCAGACGCCCAGCAGCCAGCCCCAGCCGCCGGGTGAGGACGCCACCGCCGGGCCGCGCGGGCGCAGGCTGATCGCCACCATCGCCAGCAGGCCCAGGCCGAGACCGGCGAGCTTCCACGGCGTCGCAGTCTGGCCGAAGAACAGAAAGGCGGCGGCCAAAGACAGCAGCAGCGACAAACGCTGTGCCACGTCGCTGCGGACGATGCCGGCCACCGCCACCGCGCGGCCCAGCACCAGGAAGATCGACGGCAGCACCACCGCCAGGGCCAGCAATGACAGCCACGGGGCATGTGGCGCGCGCAGTGCGTCCAGCGGCGGCTGCAGCACCACGGCGGTGAGCGTTGCCGCCACCAGATAGTTCCAGGTGACCATCTGCGAAACATCCAGCTGGCGGCGTCCGGCCACCTTCAACAACACCGAAACCAGCACGCTGCAGATCACGGCCAAGGACAGGTAGAGCATGGGGCGGGCACAGGGCAGGGGCAGGGGACGGTATCATGGTGCCATGCACAAGCCTTCGTTCCCCGTCGCCCCCGGCGAAACCGCCTGCCTCGAACTGGACGGCCCGGCCGGCCCGCTGGAAGTGGTCGTCGACCTGCCCAAGGCCGATGTGCCGGCGCAGCCGATCGTGGCCATCATCTGCCATCCGCTGTCCACCGAAGGCGGCACCCTGCACAACAAGGTGGTCACCATGACCGCCACCACCCTGCGCGAGCTGGGCATCGCCACGGTGCGCTTCAACTTCCGCAGCGTCGGCGCGTCGGCCGGTGAGTTCGACCATGGCGTGGGCGAGCAGGACGACCTGAAAGCCGTCGCCGCCTGGGTGCGCAGCCAGCGCCCGGATGACCGCCTGTGGCTGGCCGGTTTCAGCTTCGGCTCGTTCGTTTCTTTGAAGGCCGCTGCCGCGCTGCAGCCGGAAGCGCTGATCTCGATCGCGCCGCCGGCCGGTCGCTGGGATTTCGATGGCATCGCGCCGCCGGCGCGCTGGCTGGTGATCCAGGGCGAGCAGGATGAGATCGTCGACCCGCAGGCCGTCTACCAGTGGCTGGACACGCTGGACGTCCCGCATGAGCTGGTGCGCATGCCCGAGACCAGCCACTTCTTCCACCGCAAGCTGATCGATCTGCGTGGCGCGCTGACCCACGGCGTGAAGCACTGGCTGGGCGCGGCGGCATGAGTGCAACCGAGCTGACCCCGTCGCAGCGGTACGCGGAAGGGGTTGCCCGTGGCGACTGGCAGAACGACCCGGCCCAGCACGCAGCGCTGGCCGAACTGGACCGCATCCACCTGGGCCTGGTCGACAGCGCCGAAGACGGCTGGCTGGACCGCCTGTCCTCGTTCTGGAAGAAGCCCGAGCCGGTGAAGGGTCTGTACTTCTGGGGCGGCGTCGGCCGTGGCAAGACCTTCCTGGTCGACCTGTTCTACGACGGCCTGCCGATCAAACAGAAGTACCGCACGCATTTCCACCGCTTCATGCGCAGCGTCCACGAGCGCCTGCGCGAGCACCAGGGGCAGAGCGACCCGCTGGCGAAGATCGCCCAGGAATGGCGCAGCAACCTGCGCGTGCTGGTGCTGGACGAATTCTTCGTCACCGACATCGGCGACGCGATGTTGCTGGCACGGCTGCTGGAGCGCCTGTTCGCCGAGGGCGTGACCCTGGTGACCACCTCCAACACGGCGGTGGAGAACCTGTACCTCAACGGCCTGCAGCGTGAGAGCTTCATGCCGGCCATCGGCCTGCTGCAGCGCTTCTGCGTCGAGCTGTACGCCGAGGGTACCGAGGACTACCGCATGCGCGCGCTGACCCGCTCGCCGGTGTACCGCGCACCGCTGGCCGCCGACAGTGATGAGTGGCTGGCCACGCGCTGGAACGAACTGAGCGGCGGCCAGCCGGCCAAGCCCGGCAACATCGAGATCGAGGGCCGCAAGATTGCGGTGCGTGGGCGCGGCAAGAGCATTGCCTGGTTCGATTTCGCCGCGTTGTGCGAAGGCCCGCGTGGCCCGTCGGATTACATCGAGATCGCGCACGAGTTCAATACCGTGCTGCTGGGTGGCATCCCCGCCTTCGATCGCCTGAACGAAGATGCCGCGCGCCGCTTCGTCAATCTGATCGACGAGCTGTACGACCGCCACGTCAACCTGGTCTGCACCGCCAGCACCTCGCCGATCGAGCTGTACACCGGCCAGCGCCTGCAGGGCGCGTTCGAGCGCACCGCCTCGCGCCTGATCGAGATGCAGAGCGCCGAGTACCTGGGTACCCCGCACCGGGCGTGAGGGCGCCACCCAGGTAAATGCGTTGCCGGCCAGGGTTCCGGTAGTGCCGGCCGCTGGCCGGCATCCGCCGCGCGGTTACCGGGTCGGCGCCACGGCGTTCCCACGCGGCCGCTCATCCGGCCCGGCCGACACATGCAGGCCCGAGCCATCGCCGTGCTCTACCCGTACGCTCTCGCCGCGCTCCAGCAGCCGCAGTGGCTGGCCCTGGTAGCGCACCTCCAGCGCGTCGTGGGCCGCTGCCAGCGACTGCACCAGCGGGCACAGCGACTGTGCTTGGGCCTCGATGCGTTCGGCGCGGCCTTCCAGCTGCTGTTCCATCTGCGCGTCCAGGCGGTCGGCGCGTTCTTCCATCGCATCGCTGCGGCCGGTGAACACCTGCCACAGCACGCTGCGGGCGATGGACGCGGACAGCGACTCGGCCATGTCCTGCACCTTGGCCTCGAAGCCCGGCCCGAACACCGCCTGTTCCCAGTAGCCCTTGCCCAGCGTGCCGCCGATCCAGTCATCGGCCTGCCGGCGCAGGCGCCGGACCTTGCGGCTGTTGGCGGTGCCGGTGAGGCTCTCATAGACCCCGTCGAGCACGTCGAAGCTCAACCCGCTCACTTCATGGGCCAGCGCGGTGGCCGCCGGCATCAGCTGCCGCGCCCCGGCCTCCATCTGCCGCAGGCGGGCGGCGTCGGCCTCGCTGACCGGCACGACCGTGTCGTCCAGGCTCAGCACGCCATCGTGGAACACCACCTCGTGCGGTGCCTGCGGGCCATGCCGCAGCCAGATGCCACCGCTGTCCACCAGCACGTCATAGTCGGTGTGGATACCGCACTGGTCCGCGCGCAGCTTCGGGGTGTCAGCGGCAATTGCAGGTACGGTGACCACAGCAGCCAGCAGGGCCAAGGCGGGTGCTGACAGGCGCATGGTGGAATCCTTTCCGGTCATTGCAGGACCTCAGCATCCCGCGTTCGGCAGGCGCCGTCACCCGCCGAAAGTCACTGCGCGATGGCGATTCGTCCGGCCATACCGGCTTTCCCACCGGCTGCCCACCAGCTATCCACAGGGTTGTCCCTAGCCAGTTTCATCACTGTCATGTGAAGCTGTCATTGTTCCGTTTTCGCGGTGCGTTGTACCACCGCGATGACGCCTTTCGGGCTTGACTGCGCAGCCTGTTCCGGCAGGTCTGAAGCGTCTGATCCGGGCGCCGATGGCACGATCCTTGCGGCGCAAGGGATTGCCGAATTTCACTACATTTGGCGTTGACGGACCCCATCACCCCCACTATCTTGTGGCCGTCGGTCGCAGCAACCCCAATTCCAGGGGTGCCCGGGGTACCCATCCGCGATCGTCAACGGCAGTGGCAGGCGCAGGGTCTCATCCCCTGCGACGCCGTCCTGCCATCCTGGGCTGTCATGTCCCGGGCTGCGTCACCCGATGCATCGAGCACCCACCAATCACGCCAAGAGGACACACGCCGTGACCACCGAATCCAGCGCCACCATCGAGAAGGAAAGCGAATTCCTGTTGACGTCGCCGCCGACGGCCAACGCGATGAGTGTGACCAAGCGCAATGGCACGACCGAACTGGTGGACCTGAACAAGATCGTGCGCGCGGTGCAGCGTTCCTCCGAAGGCCTGCACGCCGTCGATCCGATGCGCGTGGCCACCCGCACCATTTCCGGCCTGTACAACGGCGCCACCACCCGCGAGCTGGACGAACTGTCCATCCGCACCGCCGCCCTGCTGATCGGTGAAGAGCCCGAGTACGGCCGCCTCGCTGCGCGCCTGCTGGCCAACTACATCGCCAAGGAAGTCTCGGGCCAGGAAATCTACGCCTTCTCGCAGTCGGTCAGCCGTGGCCATGAAGTCGGCCTGATCAACGACCGCCTGCTGAACTTCGTGCAGACCAACGCGCGCAAGCTCAACGATGCCATCGACATCTCGCTGGACCTGAACTTCGATTACTTCGGCCTGCGTACCCTGTACGACCGTTACCTGCTGCGCCACCCGCACACCCGCAAGGTGATCGAGACCCCGCAGCAGTTCTTCCTGCGCATTGCCAGCGCGCTGAGCGAGGATGTGTCCGAGACCCTGGCGCTGTACAAGCGCATGGGCAACCTGGACTACCTGCCGTCCAGCCCGACCCTGTTCAATTCCGGCACCACCCACGAGCAGCTGTCCTCGTGCTTCCTGCTGGATTCGCCGCAGGACTCGCTGGAGTCGATCTATTCCAAGTACGGCGACATCGCCCAGCTGTCGAAGTTCTCCGGCGGCATCGGCGTCAGCTACACCCGCGTGCGTTCGCGTGGTTCGCTGATCAAGTCGACCAACGGCCACTCCAACGGCATCGTGCCGTGGCTGAAGACCATGGATTCGTCCGTGGCCGCGGTGAACCAGGGCGGCAAGCGCAAGGGCGCAGCCTGTGTGTACCTGGAAACCTGGCACGCCGACATCGAGGACTTCCTCGAACTGCGCGACAACACCGGTGACGAAGCCCGCCGTGCGCACAACCTGAACCTGGCCAACTGGGTGCCGGACCTGTTCATGAAGCGCGTCGAAGCCGACCAGGAATGGTCGCTGTTCGATCCGCGCGTCGTGCCGGAGTTCACCGACCTGTTCGGCGAAGCCTTCGAGCAGGCCTACCTGCAGGCCGAAGCCCAGGGCAAGGCCAACCGCACCATCTCCGCGCGCAAGCTGTATGCCCGCATGATGCGTACGCTGGCCGAGACCGGCAACGGCTGGATGACCTTCAAGGACAAGTGCAACCGCGCCAGTAACCAGACCCTGCGCGCCGGCAACGTGATCCACCTGTCGAACCTGTGCACCGAGATCCTGGAAGTCACCTCCAACGATGAAACCGCGGTGTGCAACCTGGGTTCGATCAACCTGGGCAACCACTTCGACGAGCACAACGAGTTCGACTTCGAGAAGCTGGCCGAGACCGTGCGCCTGGCCGTGCGCCAGCTCGACCGCGTCATCGACCTGAACTTCTACCCGATCGAAACCGCCCGCCGCGCCAACCTGCGCTGGCGTCCGGTCGGCCTGGGCTGCATGGGCCTGCAGGACGTGTTCTTCCGCAAGCGCCTGCCGTTCGACAGCGCCGAAGCCCGCGCTCTGTCGAAGAAGATCGCCGAAGCAATCTACTTCCACGCGCTGGAAACCTCTTGCGAGCTGGCCCAGGAACGCGGCAAGCACCCGTCGTTCAACGACACCCGCGCCGCCGGTGGCGAACTGCAGTTCGACGCCTGGAACGTGGTGCCGGAAGACACCGCGCGCTGGGATGCCCTGCGTGCCCGCATCAAGGAGCATGGCCTGCGCAACTCGCTGATGATCGCGATTGCACCGACCGCCACCATCGCCTCGATCGCCGGCTGCTACGAGTGCGTCGAGCCGCAGGTGTCCAACCTGTTCAAGCGCGAGACCCTGTCCGGTGACTTCCTGCAGGTCAACCGCTACCTGGTGAACGAGCTGAAGAAGCTGGGCCTGTGGACTGCCGACATGCGCGACGCCATCAAGCTGGCCGAAGGCTCCATCGCCGGCGTGGCACAGATTCCGGAAACGCTGCGCGAGGTCTACCGCACCGCGTGGGAACTGCCGATGCGTTCGCTGATCGACATGGCCGCCGAGCGTGGTGCCTTCATCGACCAGTCGGCCTCGCTCAACCTGTTCATGGAAAGCCCGAACATCGGCGCGATGTCCTCCATGTACATGTACGCCTGGAAGCAGGGCATCAAGACCACCTACTACCTGCGTTCGCGCCCGGCCACCAAGATCGCCAAGACCACGGTGAGCAGCGCAGCCCCGGCCAAGGTGTTCAGCCCGGACGAAGCCATCGCCTGCTCGCTGGAAAACCCGGAAGCCTGCGAGGCCTGCCAGTAAGAGCGGCACCGCCGCGCGGTAGTGCCGGCCGCTGGCCGGCAACCCCGGCCAACGATCATCACCCACGGTAGCGCCGGGCCATGCCCGGCGGCTCACCCAGGAATTCAAGGAAACACCCATGGCCGACAAGCCCAAGCAGATGCTGCTCGATCCCGGTTTTGAACTGACCCTGCGCCCGATGCGCTACCCGCAGTTCTATGACATGTACCGGAACGCGATCAAGAACACCTGGACGGTGGAAGAGATCAACTTCCAGATCGACATCACCGATCTGCACAGCAAGATGTCGCCGGGCGAGCGTCACCTGATCCACCGCCTGGTCGCGTTCTTCGCCACCGGCGACTCGATCGTGTCCAACAACCTGGTGCTGAACCTGTACCAGCACTTGAACGCGCCCGAAGCGCGCATGTACCTGTCGCGCCAGCTGTATGAAGAAGCGCTGCACGTGCAGTTCTACCTGACCCTGCTCGACAACTACCTGCCGGATCCGGAAGAGCGCGTCAAAGCCTTCGCCGCGGTGGAGAACATCGACTCGATCAAGAAGAAGGCCGATTTCTGCTTCAAGTGGATCGACTCGATCCAGGACCTGAAGCGCATCGAGACCCGTGCCGAGCGCCGCCAGTTCCTGCTCAACCAGATCTGCTTCGCCGCCTGCATCGAAGGCCTGTTCTTCTTCGCGGCCTTTGCCTACGTGTACTACTTCCGTTCGCGCGGCCTGCTGCCGGGCCTGGCCTCGGGCACCAACTGGGTGTTCCGCGACGAGAGCGCGCACATGGAGTTCGCGTTCGAGTCGGTGCGCGTGGTGCGTGAGGAAGAACCGGACCTGTTCGACGAAGAGATGAAGCAGCAGGTCTACGACATGCTGGCCGAAGCCATCGAATGCGAGGTGCAGTTCGCCGAGGACGTGCTGTCCGGCGGCGTGGCCGGCATCTCGACCCGCGACATGCGCCAGTACCTGCAGCACTGTGCCGACCAGCACTTCGCCAAGCTGGGCATGGAAAAGAAGTACAACGTGCGCAACCCGCTGCCGTTCATGGAACTGCAGGACGTGCAGGAGCTGACCAACTTCTTCGAACGCCGCGTCTCGGCCTACCAGGTCGGCGTGCAGGGCGAAGTCGCCTTCGACATGAACTTCTGATCGAACCGGTCAGATCTGTCGCAACGAGAAACCCCGGCCAGCGCCGGGGTTTCTTGTTGGTAGCGCCGGGCCATGTCCGGCGGAGCCTGCCTGGTGCTACCGGCCGTCATGCTGCACGCGGGCCTGTGTAGAGTCGAGCTTGCTCGACTGCCGTTCGCGCAAAGCAGTCGAGCAAGCTCGACTCTACAATCAGCGTCGCCCTTCCACCGCCATGCGTACCGCCAGCCCGGCCAGCACCGTGCCCATCAGCCAGCGCTGTACCACCTGCCAGGTCGGGCGCGCGGCCAGGAAACCGGCGATGCTGCCAGCGGTCAGCGCAATCATGCCGTTCACGGTCACACTCACCGCGATCTGGGTGGAGCCCAGCACGATCGACTGCATCAGCACACTGCCCTCGCCGTCCGGATGCAGGAACTGCGGCAGCAGCGACAGGTACATCACCGCCACTTTCGGGTTCAGCAGGTTGGTCAGGAAGCCCATCGTGAACAGTTTGCGCGGGCTGTCCTGCGGCAGTTCGCGCACCGCGAACGGCGAACGGCCACCCGGCTTGAGCGCCTGCCAGGCCAGGTACAGCAGGTACAGCGCGCCGCCGATGCGCAGCGCGTCGTAGGCGAACGGCACGGTCATCAGCAGGGCGGTGATGCCCAGTGCCGCACACAGCATGTAGAACACGAAGCCCAGCGCCACCCCGCCCAGCGAGATCAGGCCTGCCATCGGCCCCTGGCAGATCGAGCGTGAGATCAGGTAGATCATGTTCGGCCCGGGCGTGAGCACCATGGCCAGTGAAACCAGCGCGAAGGCCAGCAGGTCAGAAGTGGCGGGCATGGGCGGTCCTGGCAGTGGGCGTGGCGCAGTGTAACGCCTGCCGCAAACGCGGCCTGCGCAGGCACCGCTGCCGGGTGACCGTTGCACGTGCATTCCGATGGCCATCACGCCGGTCGCTTAGAATCCGCAGCACCCCACACCGAAGCCCCCCAATGACCCCCATCCCCGAGACCGTGCCGCCCACCGAAGTGCGCATGGCCGAAATCGTCTTTCCCAACCACACCAACCACCTTGGCACCCTGTTCGGTGGCCAGGCGCTGGCGTGGATGGACAAGGCCGCCTTCCTGGCCGCCGCCCGTTACTCGCGCCGCACCGTGGTGACCGCGCGCAGCGACCAGGTCGACTTCAAGCTGCCGATCCGCATCGGCCAGATGGTGGAAACCATCGGCCGCATCGTCGAAGTCGGCCGCAGCTCGATGAAGGTGGAGGTGGAACTGGTCGCCGAAGACCTGCACAGCGGCGAGCGCAAGCTGTGCACCCGCGGCCACTTCGTGATGATCGCGCTGGACGAGGAAGGCCACCCGATCGCGGTACCGCCGCTGCCGGCGGCCTGACCCGGCCAACGGACCGGCGCTTGCGGGGGCGCCACCGCGCCCCCATCTGGCAGCCATGACCCTGCCACTGACCGACTTCATCGACCGTGCCCAGCGCCTGTTCGTGCTGACCGGCGCCGGCTGCAGCACCGCCTCGGGCATTCCCGATTACCGGGATGCCGACGGCCAGTGGAAACGCACGCCGCCGGTGACCTACCAGGCCTTCATGGGCGAGGCGGCCACCCGCCAGCGCTACTGGGCGCGCAGCCTGCTCGGCTGGCCGCGCTTCGGCCTGGCCCGGCCCAACGGCACCCACCAGGCCCTGGCCGCGCTGGAAAGCCGAGGCAAGCTGCAGGTGCTGCTGACCCAGAACGTGGACGGCCTGCACCAGCGTGCCGGCAGCCACAACGTGATCGACCTGCATGGCCGCCTGGATCTGGTGCGCTGCATGGGTTGCGAGCGTCGCAGCGGCCGCGAGGATTTCCAGCAGCGCCTGCTGGACGCCAATCCCGGCTGGGACGCGCTGGAGGCAGGCATCGCGCCCGATGGTGATGCCGATCTGGAGACCGATTTCTCCGCGTTCGTGGTGCCCGAGTGCCCGCATTGCGGCAGCGTGTTGAAGCCGGATGTGGTGTTCTTCGGCGAAAACGTGCCGCGGGAGCGCGTGCAGGCGGTGCAGGAGCACCTGCAGCAGGCCGACGCCGTGCTGGTGGTGGGTTCATCGCTGATGGTCTATTCCGGCTTCCGCTTCGTGCAGGCGGCGGCCAGGGCAGGGCTGCCGGTGGCGGCGTTGAACCGTGGCCGCACCCGCGCCGACGACCTGCTGCAGTTCAAGGATGAACGGGACTGCGCCGAGGCGCTGGCCGCGTGGGCTTCGTCCTGAGCCGAGCACACGCTCGGCTGCACGCCCACCGCGAAACAGCGATCCATCCAGACGGTTGATTCGCAGGCCGTGCGGCGGTGCAATACGCACCCCCTACGTCGTTCATCACCGTCTTGAGCCAGCTGTTTTCGCCGATCTCGTTCGGCCCCCTGACCCTGTCCAACCGCATCGTCATCGCGCCGATGTGCCAGTACTCCGCCGAAGACGGTCGCGCCAGCGACTGGCACGCCATGCATCTGGGCAACCTGGCGCAGTCCGGTGCCGGCCTGCTGATCCTGGAAGCCACCGCGGTCGAGCCGCGCGGCCGCATCAGCTGGGCCGACCTGGGCCTGTGGGATGACGGCACCGAGGCCGCGCTGGCACAGGTGCTGGCCAGCGTCCGGCGCTGGTCGCCGATGCCGCTGGGCATCCAGTTGGGCCACGCCGGCCGCAAGGCCTCGGTGAAGCGTCCGTGGGACGGTGGTGGCCAGTTGCCGGCCGACGATGCGCGTGGCTGGGCCACCGTGGCGCCGTCGCCGCTGCCGTTCCATGCCGCCGATCCGGCACCGCAGGAACTGGACGAGGCCGGCATCGCCGAGGTCATCGCCGCCTTCGCTGCCAGTGCGGTGCGCGCCGAGCGCCTGGGCTTCGAGCTGATCGAGCTGCATGCCGCGCACGGTTACCTGCTGCACCAGTTCCTGTCGCCGCTGAGCAACCGCCGCACCGATGGCTACGGTGGCTCGTTGCCGAACCGCCTGCGCCTGCTGGTGGAGGTTTTCGATGCGGTGCGTGCGGCAGTGTCCGACAAGGTCGCGGTGGGCGTGCGCATCTCCGCCAGCGACTGGGTCGATGGCGGCTGGGATCTGGTGCAGAGCGAAGCGCTGGCGCAGGTGATGGACGCGCGCGGCTGCAACTTCCTGCATGTCTCCAGCGGTGGCCTGGACGAGCGCCAGAAGATCACCGTCGGCCCGGGCTATCAGGTGCCGTTCGCGGCGGCGATCAAGTCCAAGGTGCGCATGCCGGTCATCGCCGTGGGCATGATCACCGAACCGGAGCAGGCCGAATCGATCCTGCGCCATCGCCACGCCGATGCGGTAGCCCTGGCGCGCGGCATCCTCTACGACCCGCGCTGGCCGTGGCATGCTGCCGCCGCATTGCGCGACAGCGTGGAACCGGCTCCGCAGTACCTGCGCTGCGAGCCGCGCGATGCGCGCGGCGTGTTCAAGACGCGCTGAGGTTCACACCCGCCAGGCCGGCGCCATGCCGGCCTGCAGGTGCTCGAACAGCGCGCGGATCTTGGCAGTGAAATCGCGGCGGTCGCTGACGCAGAAATAGACCTCCATCGGCTCCGGGCGCCATGCAGTGTCGGCGCCGAACACTGCCTGCAGGCGGCCATCGCGCAGGTACGGCTCTGCCACGAATGCGGCCAGCCGGGTGATGCCGGCACCGGCTGCGGCCAGCGTCGCCAGCGCATCGATGTCATCGCAGACCATGCTCGGCGGCAGTGCGGCGTCCACGCGCTGGCCATCCTTCAGCAGGCCCCAGCGCAGCGGCCGGCCATCGGTGGGGAAGCGGTGCAGCAGCCCGCGATGGCCGCTCAGCTCGGAGGGTTGCTGCGGGGTGCCGTGTGCCTTCAGGTAGGCCGGCGAGGCGCAGAACACGAACGGCACGCGCGCCAGCTGCCGTGCGACGACCCCGTCCTCCAGCTGTGCACCGATGCGGATGCTGGCATCCACCGCTTCCGGGCCGTGCTGCACGGCGCGGTCAGTCAGGCGCAGCTCCAGCTGCAGTTGCGGGTAGCGCTGCTGCAGCGAAGGCAGCAAGGGGGCAAGTACGTGGCGACCGAACGCGCTGCTGCTGGCGATGCGTAGTGGTCCGGCCGGTTCGATGTCACCAGAGGTGACCATCGCCTGCGCGCGCGCCAGGTCGGCTTCGATGTGGCGCACCTGCGCCAGGTACAGCGCGCCGGCCTCGCTGAGGGCCAGCTGGCGCGTACTTCGGTTCAGCAACCGTACGCCCAGATGCGCCTCCAGCCGGTTGATGTTCTGGCCGACTGCGGTGGCGCTGATGCCAAGGATGCGGGCCGCTGCGGCAATGCTGCCGGTCTCTGCGGTGCGGGTGAAGCTGCGGATCAGTTGCAACAGGTTCATGACCGACCAGCTTGCCATGGAGAAACCCAAGTATCGCTTGGGACTGAACCAAGCAGGTCGGTTGCATCGGTGACCATCGATCCCGAGGACAGGCTGCTGCCCTACACTCGGGCGATGCGCCCCGATTCCATCCTCACCCTGTCCTGTCCCGACCGTACCGGCATCGTCTACCGCGTATCCGGCCTGCTGTTCGACCACGGCTGCAACATTCTCGACGCCCAGCAGTTCGGCGACGAGGAGAGCGGCCGCTTCTTCCTGCGCGTGCATTTCGATCGCGATGCCGGCCTGCCGCTGGAGACCGTGCACGCCGCCATGGCCACGCTCGCCGCCGGCTTCGGCATGGACTGGCAGCTGCATGATGGCCGCCGCCGTGCACGCCTGCTGGTGCTGGTCAGCAAGCAGGGGCACTGCCTCAACGACCTGCTGTTCCGTGCCCACAGCGGCCAGCTGAAGGTGGACATTGCCGCAGTAGCGTCCAACCACGCCGACTTCGCGCCGCTGGCGGCGTCCTACCAAGTGCCGTTCCACCACCTGCCGGTGACCGCTGATACGCGCGCGGTGCAGCAACAGCAGATCATCGACCTGGTCGAGCGCGAACGCATCGATCTGGTGGTGCTGGCGCGCTACATGCAGATCCTGTCACCCACGCTGTGCCGCGCGCTGGCCGGCCGTGCGATCAACATCCACCACAGCTTCCTGCCCAGCTTCAAGGGCGCGCAGCCGTACCACCAGGCACACGCGCGCGGGGTCAAGATCATCGGCGCCACCGCGCACTACGTCACCGAGGATCTGGACGAAGGCCCGATCATCGAACAGGACGTGGCCCGCGTGGACCACGCGATGGCGCCGCGCGAGCTGGTGCGGCTGGGCAGCGATACCGAATCGCTGGTGCTGGCGCGCGCCGTGCGCCGCCATGTGGAGCACCGCATCCTGCTCAACGGGCACCGAACGGTGGTGTTCCGGTAATCGCCCATCCCGCGTCCGCCGGGCATGGCCCGGCGCTACCACGGGTGCTATCCGGTAGTGCCGGCCGCTGGCCGGCAACTGCAGAGATCCCGAGGTTGCCGGCCAGCGGCCGGCACTACCGAATCCTGATTTCATCCAATGAAAAGCCCCCGGTTCGGCCGTCCCGTGATCTGTAGGGGGGCGTAGTTAGGGGGCTGGATGAATCGATTGTGTTGTCGTGGGCAGGAGCGCGCAAGCGGCATAAGCGACGTGCGCGGTAGCGCCGGGCCATGCCCGGCGGTCACGCCTCAGGCGATCGAAATCCCCGCCTTGCCCAGCGCTTCACGCACCATCGCGTCGTTGGCGTCGGTCACCGGCTTGGTCAGCTCCCACAGGAATTTCACCCGGAAGCCGGACTTCACCGCGTCCTGCGCGCTCCACAGCACGCAGTAGTCGCGGGCCAGGCCGCACAAGTGCACTTCGCGGATGCGGCGTTCGTGCAGCCAGCCGGCCAGGCCGGTGGCCGGGCGCTCGCCATCGGGGCCATGGTTCTCGCGGAAGGCGCTGTATGAATCCACCTGTTGGCGCGTGCCCTTGCGCAGGATCAGGTCGGCCACGGTCCAGTCCACGCCCGGATGCAGCGCGGCACCGGCGCTGCCCTGCACGCAGTGGTCCGGCCACAGGGTCTGCGGCTGCGCGTGCAGCAGGATGGTCTCGAAGGGGCGTTGGCCGGGGTGCTGGCTGGCGAACGAGGCATGGTCGGCCGGGTGCCAGTCCTGTGTTGCCACCACGGTGCGGTAGCGGCGCTGTGCCAGCAGATCGGCGATCGGTGCCACCAGCGCATCGCCTTGGTCGCAGGCCAGCGCGCCACCGGGCATGAAGTCCGGCTGCAGGTCGATCACCAGCAGGGCGACATCGGCGGGCAGGGCGGTCATGGCAGTTCCGGTACAGCAGAAGGGGCGACCAGCGTGGCCGCCCCATGCCCACACGTCAATCGCCCTGCGGCGTCTCAGCGTCCTGCCCGTAGTACAGCAGGCCGATCTTGATCCGTTCGCGGCCATTCTCGCGGCGGTGACGGTTGGCATCGCGCAGCGAGTACACGCAGCCGCAGTATTCCTGCTGGTAGAACTGCTCGCGCTTGCTGATCTCGATCATGCGGCTGGCACCGCCGCCCTTGCGCCAGTTGTAGTCCCAGTACTGCAGGCCTTCATAGCGCGACGCGGCACGGATGCCGCAGTCGTTGATCTGCGCCATGTTCTTCCAGCGCGAGATGCCCAGCGACGAACTGATGGTGTCGTAGCCGTGCTCGTGCGCGTACAGCGCAGTGCGCTCGAAGCGCATGTCGAAGCACATCGTGCAGCGGATGCCGCGCTCGGGCTCGTTTTCCATGCCGCGTGCACGGCTGAACCAATTGTCGGTGTCGTAGTCGCAGTCGATGAACGGGATGTCGTGCTGTTCGGCGAAGCGGATGTTCTCCTGCTTGCGCAGCTCGTATTCCTTCACCGGGTGGATGTTGGGGTTGTAGAAGAAGATTGCGTAGTCGATCCCGGAGGCGGTGATCGCCTCCATCACTTCGCCGGAGCAGGGGGCGCAGCACGAGTGCAGCAGCAGGCGCTGGCCGTTTTCGGGCAGGGACAGGGTGGGGCGTTGGAGCTCGGTCATCGTCAGGTACCGCATGGACCGCCGGCAACGGCGGTGGCCCATGCATCAGCGCGTGGGTGAACAGGTCTGGCCGGAAACCGTGAACAGGACGCACGCGGCCGCACCGCCTGCACGCGCAGGACAACGACGGCCCCGGCAACCTCCCCGCGGAGATTCCAGGTCGAGTCAGGGGACGGTCGTGTCCCCCGGCCGGGGCCGGTATTCGGGCTGATGGACACGGGCCGCAGCCCACCTACTACCCGCCGCTTCCCAGGCGTGAGCCCAGTGCCGTTGGCAGGATTCGTTTCCATTCACCGCTGCGGGGCAGCTCCGGAATGGGCGCGCGAGGCGCCTTCACCGGATTCCCGTTTAAATCCCTGCCGCCATCAATGCCACGGCAGGGATACCTTCGGCGTGCCCACGGTGGACGCGTCGAGGCCAATGGTCAAGGGCCAATGAAAGCGCAGGGCTGTGGCTCGCTTCTCAGGCTGTGAGAGCGCCTCTTGCCATACTGGGCTCCGACAGACGGGAGGTGGCTCGTGGCGGCGAAGTACTGCGATCTGGTCATGAAAGGTGGCATCACCAGCGGCATCGTGTACCCCAATGCGGTACTGGCGCTGGCGCGCGAGTATCGCTTCAAGAGCATCGGCGGCACCTCGGCCGGCGCCATCGCTGCAGCCGTAGCGGCCGCGGCGGCATGCGGTGATCGCCGCCAGCAGGCCGGCGAGCACCTGCCCGGCGATGCCGGCTACGGCGGGCTGTCGGCGGTGTCGGCGCAGCTGTCGCGGCGCGGCTTCATCTACAGCCTGTTCCAGCCGGCACGGGGCGCGCGCGCCGCCTACCGGTTGCTGGTGGTGCTGACCGGCAATGCCCGCCTGCCACACAAGCTGCTATGCCTGGCCATCGCGGTGTTCGAGATTGCGCCACTGGAGGTGCTGGTGTCGCTGGCGCTGCTGCTCGGCCTGGGCTGGTGGGGCGGCGGTTGGAGCGGCGTGGCCGCCACGCTGCTGCCATCACTGCTGTGCGCGTACGGTGTCGGCGTGGCCGGTGCCGCGCTGCGGATAGCGCGGGTGGCGCGCCGTAACCTGCTGGGCCTGTGCAGCGGCCTCGGCCGCGATGCACGCACGCCGGCATTGACCGAATGGTTGCACGAGTGCCTGCAGCAGCTGTCCGGCAAGCCGCTGGATGCACCGCTCACGTTCGCCGATCTGCACGATGCGCCGCGCTATGCCGGCGAGCCGGACAGCCCGCATGCGATCAGCCTGCAGATGATCACCACCTGCGTGTCGCACAATGAGCCGCGCACGCTGCCGCTGGGCGGCGCGCAGTTCTGGTTCCTGCGCGAGGAGTTCGAGCAGCTGTTTCCGGCCAGCGTGGTGCAGTGGCTGGTGACGCAGGCCGGCCCGCCACTGGAGGTGGAAGGGCGCCGGTACTACCACCTGCCGCAGGGCCCGAAGCTGCCGGTGCTGGTGGCCACGCGCATGAGCCTGAGCTTCCCGCTGCTGATCAGCGCGGTGCCGTTGCATGAGCCCTCGCGCCGCGAGCGTCGCTGCGAACCGACCGCACCTGCGGCCGACCAGGAGCACAATGTGGCCGACAGCATGGAAGGGCTGACCAGTGCCGGGCAGACCTGCGGCCCGGTGATCACCGCTTTCCGCATCTGCTGGTTCTCCGATGGTGGCATCAGCAGCAACTTCCCGATCCACCTGTTCGATGCCGCGTTGCCACGCTGGCCGACCTTCGCCATCAATCTGGTCTACCCGCAGCACGCCGAAGACGTGAGCCACGGCAGCAGTGGCCGCCAGGCGCTGGAACACGCCGTGTTCCTGCCCACCGAGAACCGCCACGGCTGGCAGCGTACCTACCAGTCGATCGCTACGCCGCTGGCGGCCGCAGAACTGGGCCGTTTCCTGTTCGCGGTGGTGGCGACCATGCAGAACTGGCGCGACCTGCTGCAGGCGCGCGCACCGGGCTACCGCGACCGCATCGTGCACGTCAGCCTGCAGGGCGACGAAGGCGGCATGAACCTGGACATGCCACAGGAGGTGCTGACCCGCATTGCCGATAAGGGCAGCCTGGCCGGTGCACGCTTCTGTTCGTTCTCGTTCGAGAACCATTACTGGATCCGCTGGCGCAACCTGGCCTCGGCCTACCAGCGCTACACGCTGGAAGTGGCGCGCACCGACGACCCGGCGCAGCAGGTACTGGCCTACCGCGCGGCGTACTCGATGGTTGCCAGTGGCCAGCCGGCGCCACCGTCGTACAAGCTGGGCTCGGAAGACAAGCGGCTGGCATCGCAGCAGTTGTGGGGGCTGATGGTCGAGCAGGGACGTACCTGGGAGGACCTCGGCCCGGACCTCACCGACGGCGCACCGCGCCCGCTGCCGCAGATGAAGGTGACGCCGATCTATTGATCGCGATGGATACAATCGCGGCTCCCCATTGCAAGGAATGCCCCATGTCCCCTCGCCAGAAGCTGCTGGACGTGCTTGAACGCCTCGATCAACGCGATCCGGAGCACCTGCCGGTGGTGCCGCTGGCCGCGTATTTCGAAGGCAACGATTTCGAGGAGTGCATCGCACCGAACCAGTGGGGCTATGGGCGCCCACCGATTGCCGAGGTATACGCACGCTTGGTTGCGATTGCGGCAAAGTCTGAAGTGGAAGGTGTCTACGTGGGCCTGCACCAAGACTGGGGCAGTGCATTGGAAGACGACAGCGAATGGCCAGCTGCAGAGAACGTGCACGTCTTGACCAGCGCCGATGCCGCAACCGTGGAAGGCTGGCTGCAGGGCCTGGAATGCGACGGCGTCGGCGAAGGCTGGCCGTACGGGCAACACATCGACGCGCCTGCGCCCTCCACAGGTCACCGCGTGTTGACCGTGTTCTGGGACTAGTAGAGCCACGCCACGCGTGGATGCACTTCGCGCACGGCAAGGTTGTGCCAACCAAGGTTGGCACCTACCAAATCGGTTGTCCGGACCCGCCCCGCCAACCCATGGAATGCCAGCTGTTGCTTTTGAGGTTGCCGGCCAGCGGCCGGCACTACCGCAGGTGCAGGGCGCAGCCCTGCCGAACCAACCCTACCGCCCCGGCAACTGCGCGAACGCGCGCTGCATGCAGTCCTCACGCGGACACACCCGGCACCCCGGCCCGATCGACACCGAATTGCCCGGGCTCTGCACATCCAGTCCCAGTGAATACACCAGCCGCTCGGCATGTTGCAGATCGCACCCCAGCGCCACCGCGAAGGTCTTGCGCGGTTGGCCATGGCCCACCGGGCCACTGCTGACCTGCCGCGCCAGCCAGAAATGGCGGCGCCCATCGGGCATGCGCGCCGTCTGCGTAAGGATGCGTCCGGGCTGGTTGAACGCCTCGTAGACGATCCACAGCGGACAAGAACCACCCACCTGCGAGAAATGGAAATCGGTGGCCGAATGGCGTTTGGACACGTTGCCGGCACGGTCCACGCGGATGAAGAAGAACGGCAGGCCGGGCGCGCTGCGCCGCGCCAACGTGCTCAGCCGATGACAGACCGCTTCAAAGCCCACGCCGAACTGGTGCGCCAGCAGCTCGATGTCGTAACTGCTGGCCTCGGCCGCACGCAGGAAACGCATGTACGGCATCACCAACGCACCGGCGAAGTAATTCGACAAGCCAATCCGCGCCTGCGCGATGCGTGCCTCATCGGTAAAGCCAGCGCGCGCCACTACCGCATCGATCTGCGGCAGGTAGCCGTGAAGGGCCAGCTCGGCCGCCATCTGGAACGCCTGCTGGCCGGGCTCAAGGTAATCGGGCAGCCACAGCCGCCGCGCACCGGCATCGTATTGCCGTTTCTCGCGCCCGGCCTGCAGTGCGGCCACTTCCACCAGCACACCATGGCGGTCGGCCAGCAGCTGGCGCAGCCGCGGTGCCACATGCCCGGGCGACAGCCCCCATTCGGCGAACAGCTGCTCGGCCAGCTCGTCCAGTTCGGGGATGTGGTTGTGCATGCGGTTGAAGAACTCGCGCACCTGGTCACCGGCGGGCAGGGTGCTGCCGGCACCGGGCTCGCCCAGCTGGAACTCCAGCGCGGCGGCATGCTCGCGCAGCGCCAGGTGGCGGCGATGCAGGTCCAGCAGCGCGCGGCTGACCTGCGGCAGGTTGCCGGCCAGCGCGCGCAGCTCGGTCGCGCTGACTTCGGCCAGGCCGAGGTCGCGCAGAGTCTCGCCCAGCGCTTCCTGCAGAGCGGCGGGCTCATCTTCGTCGAACAACGAAGAAACGTCGCCCAATACCTCGCCCAGCTTCTTCTGCACCGCTGGCGTGAGTGGGCGCTTGTTGCGCTCGATCTGGTTCAGGTAACTGGCCGACAGTCCCAGCGCCCGTGCCAGATCCGCCTGGCTGTAGCCGCGCTGCTCGCGCAGCCGCAGCAGGCGCAGGCCGAGTTGACGCTGGGTGGCTGAATAATTCACAGAATTAACATGAATCGTCTGGCGTGTTGGCCAGATTAAGCGGATTCAGCCCGGAAATCGAGGTGGGTGCTGTGAATAATGCCAAGCATCTTTCGCACCCTGTGGGATTGTCGTCATGACTGTTGCAGCGCCCCGTATCCGCATGCTGATCGATGGCCAGTTCGTTGAATCGGCCACCTCCCACTGGCAGGACGTGATCAATCCGGCCACCCAGGACGTGCTGGCCAAGGTGCCGTTCGCCACCACCGGCGAAGTGGACGCCGCCGTCGCCGCCGCCAAGGAAGCCTTCAAGACCTGGCGCAAGACCCCGATCGGCACCCGCGCGCGCATCTTCCTGAAGTACCAGCAGCTGATCCGCGAGAACATGAGCGAGCTGGCCCACATCCTCACCGCCGAACAGGGCAAGACCCTGCCGGACGCCGAAGGCGATGTGTTCCGCGGCCTGGAAGTGGTCGAGCACGCCGCCGCCATCGGCAACCTGCAGCTGGGCGAGCTGGCCAACAACGTGGCCAATGGCGTGGACACCTACACGATCATGCAGCCGCTGGGCGTGTGCGCCGGCATCACCCCGTTCAACTTCCCGGCGATGATCCCGCTGTGGATGTTCCCGATGGCGATTGCAACGGGCAACACCTTCATCCTCAAGCCGTCCGAGCAGGACCCGATGGTCACCATGCGCCTGGTCGAGCTTGCCTTGGAAGCAGGCATTCCGAAGGGCGTGCTGAACGTCGTCCACGGCGGCGAGGAAGTGGTCAACGCGATCTGCGACCACCCGGACATCAAGGCCGTGTCGTTCGTCGGTTCCACCCGCGTCGGCACCCACGTCTACAACCGTGCCTCGCTGGCCGGCAAGCGCGTGCAGTGCATGATGGGCGCCAAGAACCACGCCGTGGTGCTGCCGGACGCCAACAAGGAACAGACCCTCAACGCGATGGTCGGCGCCGCCTTCGGTGCCGCGGGGCAGCGCTGCATGGCCGCCTCCACCCTGGTGCTGGTGGGTGAAGCACGCAACTGGGTGCAGGACCTGGTCACCAAGGCCAAGACCCTGAAGGTCAGCGGCGGCACCGTCGCCGGCACCGACGTCGGTCCGGTCATTTCCTGCAGCGCCCGCGAGCGCGTGGAAGGCCTGATCGCCTCGGGCGTGGAGCAGGGCGCCAAGCTGGTGCTGGATGGCCGCAAGCCGCAGGTCGATGGTTTCGAGAAGGGCAACTTCGTTGGCCCGACCATCTTTGCCGGTGTCACCACCGACATGCGCATCTATCAGGAAGAAATCTTCGGGCCGGTGCTGGTCATCCTCGAAGCAGAGACGCTGGAAGAGGCCATCGCGATGGTCAACAGCAACCCGAACGGCAACGGCACCGCACTGTTCACCCAGTCCGGCGCCGCAGCGCGCAAGTTCCAGGAAGACATCGACGTCGGCCAGGTCGGCATCAACGTGCCGATCCCGGTGCCGGTGCCGCTGTTCTCGTTCACCGGTTCGCGCGCGTCCAAGCTGGGCGACCTGGGTCCGTATGGCAAGCAGGTGGTGCTGTTCTACACCCAGACCAAGACGGTCACCGCGCGCTGGTTCGATGACGAGACGCTCAGCCATGGCGTCAACACCACGATCAGCCTGAAGTAACGGCAGGAGCAGCCATGAGCCACTCGATGACGACGGAACTGGAAGAAGCGCAGCAGGCGTACCGCGAGGCGGCGCGCGACTTCGCACAGGCCGAACTGGCGCCGCACGCCGCGCGATGGGATGCGGAGGGCATCTTTCCGCGCGAGGCGATCGCCAAGGCCGGTGAACTGGGTTTCTGCGGCCTGTACATGGACCCGGAAGTGGGCGGCAGCGGCCTGAGCCGACTGGACGCCGCCGTCGTCATCGAGGAACTCGCCAACGTCGATCCGTCGACCGCGGCGTACATCAGCATCCATAACATGGCCTCGTGGATGGTGTCCAAGTGGGGCCAGCCGGCGCTGCGCGATGCGTGGGGCACCGATCTGTCTTCGGGCAACAAGCTGGCCTCGTACTGCCTGACCGAACCCGGTGCCGGTTCCGATGCGGCGTCGTTGAAGACCACCGCCGTGCGCGATGGTGACTTCTATGTGCTGAACGGTTCCAAGGCCTTCATCTCCGGCGCCGGTGCCACCGAACTGCTGGTGGTGATGGCACGTACCGGCGGTGCCGGTGCCGGCGGTGTCAGCGCCATTGCGGTGCCGGCGGACCTGCCGGGCATCAGCTTCGGCCGCAAGGAAGAGAAGATGGGCTGGAACAGCCAGCCCACCCGTGGCATCACCTTCGAAAACGTCCGCGTACCGGTCAGCCACCTTCTGGGAGAGGAAGGCGGCGGCTTCAAGCTGGCGATGAAGGGGCTGGACGGCGGCCGCATCAACATCGCCGCCTGCTCGCTGGGTGCGGCGCAGGGCGCGCTGGATGCCGCGCGCCGCTACATGGGCGAGCGCCGCCAGTTCGGCAAGGCGCTGGCCGAGTTCCAGGCACTGCAGTTCAAGCTGGCCGACATGGTCACCCAGCTGGTGGCTGCACGGCAGATGGTGCACACCGCCGCGCGCAAGCTCGATGCCGGTGCCAGCGATGCCAACGTCTGGTGCGCGATGGCCAAGCGCTTCGCCACCGATGCCGGTTTCAACGTCTGCAACGAAGCACTGCAGATCCACGGTGGCTACGGCTACATCCGCGAATACCCGATCGAGCGCCTGCTGCGTGACTGCCGCGTGCACCAGATCCTGGAAGGCACCAACGAGATCATGCGGGTGATCGTTGCCCGTCACCTGCTCAACACCGAAGAGGAACTGCGATGAAGGATTGGCGTACCCAGGAGCACGTGGGCCTGAAGGTGGAGGTGGATGGCCACACCGCCGTGGTCACCCTGCACAACCCGCCGGCGCATACCTGGACCGTGCACAGCCTGTCGGCACTGCGCGACCTGGTGGGCGCGCTCAACGCAGACCGCGAGATCTACGCGCTGGTGATTACCGGCGATGGCGAGAAGTTCTTCTCCGCCGGTGCCGACCTCAACCAGTTCGCCTCGGGCGACAAGGCCGCCGCACGCGAAGCCGCACGCCGTTTCGGCGAAGCCTTCGAGGCGCTGTCCGGTTTCCGTGGTGTGTCGATTGCCGCGATCAACGGCTACGCCATGGGCGGTGGCCTGGAATGCGCGCTGGCCTGTGACCTGCGCATCATCGAAGACCATGCCCAGGTCGCGCTGCCAGAGGCCACCGTCGGCCTGCTGCCGTGCGCCGGTGGCACCCAGAACCTGCCGCGCCTGGTTGGCGAGGGCTGGGCCAAGCGCATGATCCTGCTGGGCGAGCGCATCAACGCCGAGACCGCGCTGCGCATTGGCCTGGCCGAAGAAAAGGTCGGCAAGGGCGAAGCCAAGGCGCTGGCGCTGGAATGGGCGAAGAAGGCCGGCAAGCAGAGCCCGACCAGCATCGCCGCCTGCAAGACCCTGGTGCAGGCCACCCGCACCGGCACTCACGCTTCGGCGCTGGTGGCCGAACGCGAAGCCTTCGTCGATCTGTTCGACACCGCCGACCAGGTCGAGGGCGTGACCGCCTTCCTGGAAAAGCGCGCCGCGCAGTGGAAGAACGCATGAGCACCGACACCGCTGCCGACGACGCACCGGTGCTGTTCGAAGAGCGCGTGGCTGGCAACGGCACGCGCATCGGCATCGCCACGCTCAATGCGCCGCGTACGCTCAACGGTTTCTCGCTGCCGATGGCACACCTGCTGCTGAAGCAGTTGAATGCCTGGGCCGACGACGATGGCATCGCCATGGTGGTGCTGCAGGGTGCCGGCGAAAAGGCGTTCTGCGCCGGCGGTGACCTGCACAGCCTGTACAAGAGCATGGTCGACTTCCGCGAGGCCGGCCGCAGCGACATCCGCGAGAACGACTACGCAGCCGAGTTCTTCGACGTTGAATACCGCGTCGATTACCTCATCCACACCTACGCCAAGCCGATCCTGTGCTGGGGCCACGGCATCGTGATGGGCGGCGGCATCGGCCTGATGTCCGGCGCCAGCCACCGCGTGGTCAGCGAGCGCTCCAAGCTGGCCTTCCCGGAAATCACCGTCGGCCTTTTCCCCGATGTGGGTGGCAGCTGGCTGCTGCCGCGTGTACCCGGCAAGAGCGGCCTGTTCCTGGCGCTGACCGGCGCGCTGCTCAATCCGGGCGACGCCATCTACGCCGGCCTGGCCGACGTGCACGTGGCCGAAGAACGCCGCAGCGCGGTGTTCGATGCGCTGCTGCAGGTCGCGTGGTCCAGCGATGGCGCACACAACCACGAACGGCTCAGCCATCTGCTGCAGTCGCATGCCAGTGACGCCGCGACCGGCCCGCTGCTGGCCAATGCGGCGCAGGTTGATGCGTTGTGCGAAGGCGATGACCTGCAGGCCATCATTGCGCGCATTGCCGGTCTGCAGACCGAGGATGCCTGGCTGCAGGCAGCACAGAAGACCCTCGCCGCCGGTGCACCCGGTTCGGCACGGCTGTCGTACGAACTGCAGCGCCGCAGTGCCGGTCAGGACCTGGCCGCGATCTACCGCCTGGAGTACATCGTCGCCCTGCATTGCGCCGCCCACGGTGATTTCGCTGAAGGCATCCGCGCGCTGCTGATCGACAAGGACCGCAATCCGCAGTGGAACCCGGCCACTCTGGCCGAGGCCACCGGCGCGTGGGCCGACACCTTCTTCGCTTCCCCCTGGGCCGATGCCGCGCATCCGCTGGCCGACCTGGGCACTCCCCTTGTTGAAAGGAGCCTTGCATGAGCCGCATTGCATTCATCGGGTTGGGCAACATGGGTGGCCCGATGGCCGCCAATCTGGTCAAGAACGGTCATACCGTGCGCGTGTTCGATCTGGTCCCGGCCGCGGTGCAGGCCGCCGTCGATGCCGGCGCCAGCGCGGCCGCATCGGCGCGCGAAACCCTGGCCGATGCCGAGGTGGTGATCTCGATGCTGCCGGCCAGCCGCCACGTCGAAGGCGTGTACCTGGGCGATGACGGCATTCTTGCCGCGATTCCGGCCGGCGCACTGGTCATCGACTGCAGCACGATCGCACCGGCCAGCGCCCGCAAGGTCTCTGAAGCCGCTGCCGCACGGGGCCTGCAGATGATCGACGCACCGGTGTCCGGCGGTACCGCCGGTGCCCAGGCCGGCACCCTGACCTTCATCGTCGGTGGCGAGGAGGATGCGCTGGAGCGCGCCCGCCCGGTGCTGCAGGCGATGGGCAAGAACATTTTCCATGTGGGCGCCAGTGGTGCCGGCCAAGTGGCCAAGCTGTGCAACAACATGGCGCTGGGCGTGATCATGGCGGTGACCGGTGAAGCCATCGCGCTGGGCGTGGCACACGGGCTGGACCCGAAGGTGCTGTCGCAGATGATGGCGGTCAGCACCGGCCGCAGCTGGGCCACCGAAGTGTGCAACCCGTGGCCGGGCGTGCTGGAAAACGCCCCGGCCTCGCGCGGCTACAGCGGCGGCTTCGGCAGCGATCTGATGCTGAAGGACATGGGCCTGGCGGTGGAAGCGGCGATGAGTGTCGGCGCCTCGATCCCGCTGGGCGAAGTGGCCCGCAACCTGTACTCGATGAATCACCAGGCTGGCCGCGGCAAGCTGGATTTCTCCAGCGTCGTGCAGCTCATTACGAGCGAGAAGTGACCTGGTAGTGCCGGCCGCTGGCCGGCAACCTCATGCCCCCGTGCGGGACAACGAAGGTGGGATGGGCGGATGTTCGGTTTCGACCGGCATCCGCCCATTTTTACGTCTTCTGGATGGGGAATGGGTTGGCAATAGGCAGGATGAGGCAGGATTCCCAATAGGCGACAATCGCCTGCAGATTCGTCCACGCGGTGTTGAAGTCGATGTCCTTGGGTAAGGTCGGGTCAGATTCGTAAGTGGCCTTGGTTACGGCGAGAGCTTCCGAGAACGTCGCCATGTTGCTGCAGTCGATGAAGCGGGACGCGCAGGCAAGTTTGAATTCGGCGCCCGCGGCATTCCAGAACGCAGTGTCTTCGAGCGGATGCGCTGCCAGTATCTTTGAAACATCATAGATATCCTTGACGCGGACGACTTCACCTGGCTTCTGGACTTTGGTCCGATAGGCGGGAAGCGAGCTGAGAAATGCCCTGAGCTTTTCGCCAGCGATGCGCTCAAGCGTGTAGGCGAATACGGTGTGCCCATCGACCTCCAATGGGGCAACGGCAATGTCACCCAGGGCCTCTGGCGCAGCAACGTCAAATGAAACGAACGGAAGCCCACGAACGCCTTCGTTGTTGAAGTCTTTCAATCTCACCTTCACATCAAAGGCATTCCAGCCCATGGGATGGTTGGGTGGGTTGTGCGTGATGTCCAATCTGTCCAGTTCGAAACGTACAGGATCCTGTGCCGAAGCGAAGTTGGAAATCGCAGTGCTGAACAAGTCGTGCAGGATTGCTGACTGCTCGTTTCTATCTGGCGTTCTGACCGCGAACGATAGAAGGATGTTGGCATCCAGGTCATAAGACGCTCTTTGTTGCCCTCCAAGCCGCAGGGCAAGGATGCGGGCACCTTTGTAGACGATTTTTCGGGACAGTTCGTTGCAGCTGGCCAGTGCCTGGAAACACATATCGAGGGCTTCGCGCTTCCATGCATCCTGTTGACTCCGATTCATGCACTTTCCTCAAGGTGTTCGCAGGTGCCAGTCGTTCGCGGTATTGCTGTATGGAATGCCTGGAAGCAGTGATTCGGGAGGTTGGTCGGTGGGAAAACCCCTCAGTGCGCTGCGGATCTGATCCAGCAAGGCAGAAGTGGTTTGGTGGTACTCCAGCATGTAACCGGCGCGCCGCATCAGGTTGGGGTTTTGGATCGAGTCGAGCAGCGCCCAAAGCTTTGCGGCATTTGATCGGGGCAAGCCGGATGCCCAGGCCTCGAAAACAACGGCCGGCCCGCCGGCGCTTCGGGGGCGATGCAGGCAATCGAGCAATGTCTGCTCAAGTGTGGTGACCCGCACCGTGCACTGCGAGTGGAGCTGGCGGCGTTGTATGCCCTGGAGATTGTTCGGGTCGCGGCTGGTCAGGAAGCACTTCACATCCTCAAGCGTGAACACTTCAACGCCGAGAGATTGCGGTTTGTCACTGCTTTCTGCCGGCGGCTCGACGGCAGAAGACGCTATGCCTGGCCTGAATTCCGCCAGGTGATAGTGAGGTGTCGGTTGGGTCGTCAACCCGTGCAGTTCCAGGGCCGAAAAATAGCAAAGCGTCCCGGCGGGACGGTAAGCCTGCATGACCTCCAGAGCGGAGGGCTGCGAGGTTTCATTGAAGCCCAGGACGTAGATTTTCACGGGCCTGCCCCGTGGTGACGTCAGTGGCAACCGGCGCAGCAGTTCAGCGCTCTCCAACACCGCGATGATCCTGACCGCAGAGTAGGTGCGGAACGTACCTGAGGTGAGCGCCTTCTGCGTCCGCTGGATGATCGGTACGAGCGAAGCGTGGCTGATGCAGCGCGTAGACGGCAGTTCCTGGGAGGCCGTCAGCAGGGTGAGCTGAAATACGTCAATCAGCTCCGCCGTTGCGTCTATTACTGCTCGATCTCGCAGGTCATTTTTCATTGGTCACTGCGGCCTCAGGCTTCGCAGGCGAAGCCTGAGGCCGCAGTGACCCATTGTCAAACTGAGCGCTTGAATTGGTTCAGGAGTGCAGGACTGAGGCCAATGCGGGCCACAGGGTCCTTCAGTCGGATCTGATCCACCAGTGGCGACTAAGCTTCGCAGGCGAAGCTTAGTCGCCACTGGTGGATATGTCAAACAAATCGCCATCATATTTCGTCAGATTACCTGAATCGGGGTCGGATCCCGTTCACAAGGCGAAATGAACCCGACCCCGGTTCCATCAGGCAACGATCAGCGTCACGTCGATGTTGCCGCGCGTGGCATTCGAGTACGGGCACACGATGTGCGCCTTCTGCACCAGTTCTTCCACCTGCTCGCGCGGCACGCCCGGCACGTTGATGGTCAGCTCGGCCTCGATGCCGAAACCGGTCGGGATCTGGCCGATGCCGACCTTGCCGGTCACGGTGGTGTCGGCCGGCAGCGCGACCTTGGCCTGGCCAGCCACGAACTTCAGCGCGCCCAGGAAGCAAGCCGAGTAGCCGGCCGCGAACAGCTGTTCCGGGTTGGTGCCCGGGCCGCCGGCGCCGCCCAGCTCGCGCGGGGTCGACAGCTGGATATCCAGCACGTTGTCGGAGGAGACGGAACGGCCTTCACGGCCGCCGGTGGAGGTGGCCTGGGCGGTGTACAGAACCTTTTCGATGGACATCGGGATGCTCCTGGTCGGTGGGTGGGTGTTGCGATGGAGCCTACTTTGCCCGGTTTCCGCGTACGTTGGGTTGCAATGCGTACGAAAAACTTGATCGATCGTCCTGCCGGCCTAGATCGTCCATTCGCGGTCGGTGGTGAACATGATGGTCAGCCAGCGGTCCGGCGAGGCCTCGCCCAGTGCATCGCCGATCTCGTCGCGCAGCTGGTCCCATTCCACCAGGGGCCGCGGCGGGTCGTTTTCCGGCACCACGAAGAACAGCTCGATCTGCTCGCCACGCCCCACCTGGGCCACGTAGCTGCGGTGCTCGACGAAGCCGTGCTTGGCCACGATCCCGCGTGCCACTGCATCCACATGGGCCTGCAGTTCCGGCGGGGTGACCAGCAGGATGCCGGCCAGCGCCCGGCGCACCGTGCCGAGCGGGGCGATCATCACCAGCACGCAGACGAAGGCGAGGATGGCCGGGTCGATGTACGGCCCGACCCATGCCCACGAGGTGCCCTGTACCAGCACGCCGCCGAGAAACGCTAGCAGGTAGCAGGCCGACATGCTGGCCGCGATCACCCAGTTCTTCGCGTCCAGCGCGATGAACTCCGAGCCGATGCGGCGGTTGGCGCGCAGGATGAACCAGGCCAGCGCGGCTTCGCCTACGATCGACAGCCCGGCGAAGGCAATGGCCGGGCCGAGGGCGATGTGGCGGCCCCCGGACATCAACGCGTCCACCGCATTGACCAGCGCATACAGCGCCGCACCGATCATCAGTGTGCCGCTCACCCCCAGCACGATCGGCTCCAGGTGCCAGAAGCCCATGGTGAAGCGCTGGTTGAGCCGCGATTGCAGCGCATCGGTCTGCGTGGACAGCGCGATCAGGCGCGCCACCAGCAGTGACAGCCAGGTCATCACCACGTCGATCAGGCCGTAGATGCCGTCGAAGATGATCAGCGAGGAATTGGCCAGCAGGCCGAACACCACCGCCGCCGCGGCCAGCACCAGAGAGGCGGCGATCGACAGGCGCAGCACGCCCTGTTCGGTGGCGGGGTCGAAGAACTGCGGGCGGTTGGCGGCCATGGTTCAATTGTAGAGCGGAGCCAGGCTCCGCTGCCTTTCGCTGCCTTCGCCGGCCAACCGCGCTACCCCCGTGGGGCCGCTTCCCGTAGACTGCGTGCCTCCCACGTACCGACGTCCGCCTGCAGTGATCACGCCACCCTGACCCTTGCCGCACATCGGCAGCCGGCCCGCCCGGCTCAGGAACCCGTGTCTTTCCACTGCAGCGCCATGCGGCCACGCCCGCCTGTGCGCGGAGCTTTCCCATGCAAACGTTCTACCCCCTGCGCCAGCAATGGCTCGGCAACATCCGTGGCGACCTGCTGTCCGGCATCGTCGTAGCCCTGGCCCTGATTCCCGAGGCCATCGCGTTCTCGCTCATTGCCGGCGTCGACCCCAAGGTTGGCCTGTACGCCGCGTTCTCGATTGCCGTCATCACTGCCATTGCTGGCGGCCGCCCTGGCATGATCTCCGCCGCCACCGGTGCAATGGCGCTGGTGATGGTCGACCTGGTCAAGGACCATGGCCTGCAGTACCTGTTCGCCGCCAGTATCCTGGCCGGCCTGCTGCAGGTGCTGGCCGGCGTGTTCAAGCTCGGCGCGTTGATGCGCTTCGTCTCGCGCTCGGTCATCACCGGCTTCGTCAACGCGCTGGCGATCCTGATCTTCCTGGCGCAGATGCCCGAGCTGATCGGTCGCGGACCTACGGTCTATGTGCTGTGCGCCGCCGCGCTGGCGATCATCTACCTGCTGCCACGCATTACCCGCGCCGTGCCATCACCGCTGGTGGCCATTGTGGTGCTGACCGCCGTGGTGATCGGCTTCGGCGTTGACGTACGCAGCGTCGGCGACATGGGCCAGCTGCCCGAGAACCTGCCGCATTTCCTGCTGCCCGATGTGCCGCTCACCTGGGAGACGCTGCGCATCCTGCTGCCGGTGTCGGCCACGCTGGCCGTGGTCGGCCTGCTCGAATCGATGATGACCCTGCAGATCGTCGAGGACATCACCGAGACGCCGAGCGAGCGCAACCGCGAATGTGTCGGCCAGGGCGTGGCGAACACGGTCACCGGCTTCCTCGGTGGCATGGCCGGTTGCGCGATGATCGGCCAGTCGGTGATCAACGTGACCTCCGGTGGCCGCGGCCGCCTGTCCTGCCTGGTGGCTGGCGTGTTCCTGCTGGTGCTGGTGGTGTACGGCAGCGATCTGGTACGGCAGATCCCAATGGCGGCGCTGGTGGCGGTGATGATCATGGTCAGCATCGGCACCTTCAGCTGGCGCTCGCTGCGCGACCTGCGCACGCATCCGCGCAGTTCCTCTGCGGTGATGCTGCTGACGGTGGTGGTCACCGTGGCTACCCACGATCTGGCCAAGGGCGTGCTCAGCGGTGTGCTGCTGTCGGCCCTGTTCTTCGCGCGCAAGGTTGGCCGCATGCTGGACGTGCAGCGCGACGATGCCGATGACACGCAGGTCTATCGCGTGCGCGGGCAGGTGTTCTTTGCCTCGGCAGGGCAGCTGGGTGCGGTGTTCGATTACCAGCACGTGGCGCCGAAGGTGCAGATCGATCTGCGCGATGCCCACCTGTGGGATCTGACTGCCGTGGCCGCGCTGGAGCGGGCGCAGGAAAAGCTGGCCGCGCATGGGGCGGAGGTGACGGTGGTGGGGCTCAATGCGGCCAGCCAGACCCTCATTGAGCAGGTGGGTGGCAAAGGCGCTGCTGGCAGCGCGCATTGACGCTATCGGCTCTCGTGGAGCAACTGCAACGCCATGGCCGCTGTTGCGGTTGCTGCATCTTCAGCCTGTGAACCCCACCCAAGGTGGAAGAATCGCTGTGATCGTGCTCCGTTGTGATCCTCACGACGGAGTACTTCTGCCGGAATGGATTCGCTCTTCAACAACGCCACCACGCTGCTGACCTTTCTGCTGCCGGGTTTCCTGTCTGCATGGGTGTTCTACGGGCTGACATCCCATCCCAAGCCGCCGCAGTTCGAACGGACCGTGGAAGCGTTGGTGTTCACCTTCGCGGTCCAGGTGCTGGTCAAGTTCACCGAACTGATGCTCCTGCTGGCTGGTCGCTGCTTTGTGCTGGGGACCTGGACCGAGACCAGCAGCCTGCTATGGGGTTTTGTCCTCGCCGCACTGCTTGGGGCAGGATTGGCCCTCGCTGCGAACAAGGATTCCCTCCACAGGGTTCTCCGTCGTGCAGGCTTCACTACCCGTACGTCCCACCCGAGCGAGTGGTACTGCGTGCTGGGTACGCGTCCTGCCTTCGTGGTGCTGCAATTGAAGGATGGCCGTCGATTGACCGGCTACCCCAAGGAGTGGCCGATCAGCCCCGCTGCGGGACAGTTCTACATGCAGATGCCGGCCTGGCTGGTGGATGCGGATCCACCCGATGAAGGTGCCGATCCAGCAGCGGATCCCGTGGCCAGCCCCGCCGTGGTCGAGCTTCCGCAGCTCGATGGCATACTGATTCACGCAGTGGATGTGCAGTGGGTCGAGATTCTCCAGGAGACAGACGATGGCTAAGTTGAGGAAGGGTTCCAACCCGCCACTGGACCAGTTGGTCGTATCCATGGAGAACGCGAACCCCAAGCTCCCCGAGGGCAGGAAGCGTCCGCCGCCACCGCCCAGCCCGCCCCGGCCGCCAGCCGGAGCCGGGCCCAACCGGCGCTCGCCGCGCGGCTGACCGGGCGCATTCAGCCGCCCGGTGTAAACTATTGATCTCACTGGCAATGCCAGTCTCCACGATCAACGCCCCGATGACGTCCGCCACCGCCCGTTACGCCGATTCCCTGCGCCTGTCCGTTGCCCCCATGATGGACTGGACGGACCGCCATTGCCGCGTGTTCCATCGCGTGCTGGCGCCGGGCGCGCGCCTGTACACGGAAATGGTGCACGCCAACGCGGTCATCCACGGCGACCGCGAGCGCCTGCTCGGCTTCGACCGCAGCGAACAGCCGCTGGCCCTGCAATTGGGTGGCAGTGATCCTGCCCTGCTGGCGCAGGCCGCCCGCATCGCCGCCGAATGGGGTTATGACGAGGTCAACCTCAACTGCGGCTGCCCGTCTGATCGCGTGCAGGCCGGGCGTTTTGGCGCGTGCCTGATGCGCGAGCCGGCGCTGGTGGCCGAGTGCGTTGCGGCCATGGTCGATGCGGTTGATATCCCGGTGACGGTGAAGTGCCGCCTGGGCGTGGACGAGGACAACGACTACGACGTGTTTGCCAGCTTCGTCGACCGCCAGGTCGCCGCCGGTGCGGCGATGGTGGTGGTGCACGCGCGCAACGCGTGGCTGAAGGGCCTGTCGCCGAAGGAGAACCGCGAGGTTCCGCCGCTGAAGTACGACTGGGCCTACCGCCTGAAGCAGGAGCGCCCGGCACTGCCGGTGGTGATCAACGGCGGCCTAGCCAGCATCGAGGCGGTGCAGGCGCAGGCCGCGCACGTCGATGGCGTGATGCTGGGCCGCGCGGCCTACCACGACCCTTACCTGCTGCATCAGCTGGAGGCGCTGCACACCGGCGCCCCGCTGCAGGCCCGTGGCGACCTGCTGCGCGCGATGCGCCCCTACATCGAGGCGCGGCTGGGCGAAGGCCTGGCGCTGAAGCACATCACCCGCCACCTGCTCGGCCTGTTCCACGGCCAACCCGGTGGGCGAGCATTCCGCCAGGTGCTGAGCGAGGGCGCACACCGCCCCGGCGCCGGCTGGAGCCTGATCGAACAGGCCTTGGCGGTCACCGACCGCGAAGCTGATCGCGCAGCAGTGTGACCGCAGTCACATTCCTGACTTGACAAGAGACGGCGATTCGTCCCGAATGTTCACTTAGCTGAACGACTCGGGCGCAGGGCCGGAAAAGTTCAGACCGGATTCACCGCTGTAAACCAAGAATTTGCAAAAGATTTGTAAAACGCTGGGTTTCGAACCCGGCGCCGGATTTACGACTTTTGAACGAATCGCCGTGCTCGGCTAGGATCGCATCGATGTCTTCCGCTCCCTTCCACCGCCGCATTGCCCTGGCCACCTGCGTGGTCCTATCGGCTGTGCCGCTGTCTTCGGCGCTGGCGCAACAGCCGCCGCGCGGCGACCAGGGGCGGGCGGAGATGATGGAGCGGGGCGAGCGCGGCAACCGTGGCGACGAGCGTTCGCTGTCCGATGCCGTGCGCCGCGTGCAGCGCACCACCGGCGGCCACATCCTCGGCGCCGAGCGCGTGCCGTTCGATGGTCGTGATATCAACCGGGTGAAGTACATGGACGATCGGGGCCGGGTCCGCTACATGGACGACCCCGCGCCGTCGCGTTCACAGCCGCGCACGCCGCGGTCGGATATGTCATCACTACGCGGCGATAACCCCTGAACAGGGATAGTTGTCGCTATCAACCCGTACCCCACAGGCCTCCGGGCCATACCCAGGACACTAGGGAGAGTTCATGCGTATCCTTCTGGTCGAAGACGAAGCCCCGCTGCGTGAGACCCTGGCAGCCCGGCTCAAGCGCGAAGGCTTTGCCGTCGATGCTGCGCAGGACGGCGAGGAAGGCCTCTACATGGGGCGCGAAGTCCCGTTCGATGTCGGCATCATCGACCTCGGCCTGCCCAAGATGTCGGGCATGGAGCTGATCAAGGCCCTGCGTGACGAAGGCAAGAAGTTCCCGGTGCTGATCCTGACCGCGCGTTCGAGCTGGCAGGACAAGGTCGAGGGCCTGAAGCAGGGCGCCGACGATTACCTGGTCAAGCCGTTCCACGTCGAAGAACTGCTGGCCCGCGTCAACGCGCTGCTGCGCCGCGCCGCTGGCTGGAGCAAGCCGACGCTGGAATGCGGCCCGGTTGCGCTGGATCTCGCCGCCCAGACCGTCAGCGTGGCCGGCAGCAATGTCGACCTGACCAGCTACGAGTACAAGGTGCTGGAGTACCTGATGATGCATGCCGGTGAACTGGTCTCGAAGGCCGATCTCACCGAGCACATCTACCAGCAGGACTTCGACCGCGACTCGAACGTGCTGGAGGTCTTCATCGGCCGCCTGCGCAAGAAGCTGGACCCGGATGGCGAACTGAAGCCGATCGAGACCGTGCGCGGTCGCGGCTACCGTTTCGCGATCCCGCGCAACGAGGGCTGAGCCGGCTCACCCTGGCGATAACACGATGTCCGGCCGTCTGTGGTTCTTCCGACGCTGGCGGCCGCGCTCACTGCAGGCGCGCCAGATGTTCGCCGCGTCCGTGGGTCTGGTCGCGTTCCTGGCGCTGGCCGGTTACGCGCTCGACGCCGCCTTCGCCGATACGGCGAAGGCGAACCTGCGTGAGCGCCTGAAGAACTACGCCACCGCCTATGCGGCCGGCATCGACTTCACCCGCGACCGCTCGCTGTACATCCGCGAGCAGCCACCGGATTCGCGCTTCGACGTGCCGGGCAGCGGCCTGTACCTGCAGGTGGTGATGCCGCACGGCAAGGGCAATTCGATGTCTGCCGAAGGCCCGATGCTGCCCACCGTCGGCGGCGGCCTGCTGGCACCTCGCCAGGAAGTGTTCGAAGGCCCGTTGCCGATGATCCAGATCGACGGCAGCCAAGGCTCGGTGTACCGCTATGGCCTGGGCCTGGTGTGGGATGCCGACGCCGACCCCGCCACCGAATTCCCGTACACCATCTACGTGATGGAAGACTCGCGCGCGCTGGGTGCACAGCTGCGGGTGTTCCGCAGCCGGGTCTGGTTCTACCTCGGTGGCATCGGCCTGATCCTGCTGCTGCTGCAGACCGTCATTCTGCAGTGGAGCCTGCGGCCCCTGCGTCGCGTGATTACCGAGCTGACCAAGGTGCAGCGCGGCGAAACCGAGCGCATGAGCGAGCGCCACCCGCGCGAGCTGGAACCGCTGACCGACAGCATCAACGCCTTCATTGAAAGCGAGCGCGAGAACCTCGAGCGTCAGCGCAATACCCTGGCCGACCTGGCGCACAGCCTGAAGACACCGATCGCAGTGCTGCGCACGCAGATGGACAGTGGCGCGGGCGATGGCGCGCTGCGCGAGGAGCTGGACGTGCAGCTGCAGCGCATGAACAACCTGGTCTCCTACCAGCTGGCACGTGCTGCGTCGTCGGGCCACAAGCTGTTCTCCGCGCCGCTGCCGATCGAATCCAACGCCGAGGAAATCGTGCGTGGCCTGGAGAAGGTCTACGCCTCCAAGGGCGTGCTGTGCGAATTCGATATCGACCCGGCCGCGCGCTTCCACGGCGAACCGGGCGACCTGCAGGAACTGCTCGGCAACCTGCTGGAAAACGCCTTCAAGTGGGCCAACCGCCGCGTGCTGCTGACCGCGCAGCCGCTGCCGGCACCGAACGCGCGCCGCGCGGGCCTGCTGCTTGCGGTGGACGACGATGGCCCCGGCATCGCCCCGGACGACATCGGCAAGGTGCTGCAGCGTGGCGTGCGTGGCGACGAGCGCGTGCAGGGCCACGGTATCGGCCTGTCGATCGTGCAGGACCTGATCAAGGATTATCGCGGTGAACTGGCTGTGGGCCGCTCCGAGGAACTGGGCGGCGCCCGTTTCGAAGTGCGCCTGCCGCCGGGGCCGTAACTCGCGCGTTCCCGTCCGCGGGGCATCGCTTGGCGCAACAGCGCGTGGCGTTCCGGTAGTGCCGGCCGCTGGCCGGCAACCTCATGATCTTCGGTGGCATTGCCAAGGTGCCGGCCAGCGGCCGGCACTACCGTATTTCGATCGCCGGCGGCTCGCCATAGAACCGCCGCAGCTGCGCGTTCCCGTCCGCCGGGCATCGCCTGGCGCAACAGCGCGTGGTGTTCCGGTAGTGCCGGCCGCTGGCCGGCAACCTCATGAACTTCGGTGGCATTGCCAAGGTGCCGGCCAGCGGCCGGCACTAACGTGTTTCGATCGCCGGCGGCTCGCCATAGAACCGCCGCAGTTGCGCAGCGACGTCCGGCAACGCCTGCTGCAGCAGATCCGGCGCGGAGAAGTGGTACTCGCTGGTCACCGCGAAGAATTCTTCCGGTGCCTCGGCCGCATACGGATCGATCAGCGATTCTTCGCCCGCATCGACCTGGGCACAGAAGGCGTCGTAGGCGCGCTGGAACGTGGCCGCCCACTCGCGCTGCCATGCGCGCGGCAGCGGCGGCGTGCCGTCCATCGCACCGTCCAGTGCATCCAGCTTGTGCACCATTTCGTGCACCGCCACGCAGTAGCCCTCGTGCGGCGCCGCCAGGTCGGCCTGCACATCGGCCCAGGACAGGATCAACGGACCGCTGTCCCACGATTCGCCAATCAGTTCGTCATCCCACTCATGCAGCACCCCGGCCGCATCCATGTGGCTGCGGTGCACGCGGAATGCGTCGGGGTAGATGATCAGCTGCGACCAGCCTTCCAGTCCCACCTCGCCGAATTCCAGCAGCGGCAGGCAGCACAGCGCGGCCAGCAGCACGCCATCGCCGGCCTGCAGCTGCAGCTCACCAATTGGGGTAATGGTCTTCTCATGCAGGAAGCGCGTGGTCAGCACACGCAGGCGCGTGCGGCGTTCGTCGTCCAGTCCGTGCAGCCAGGCCGCGCGGCGGAAGGCGTCATCCCAAAGTGCATCGTCGATCGGCCGCGGCGCAGGCCGCAGCCACTGCAGCAACGACTTGATCAGCGGAACATTCCCGGCAGGTAGCTGTGCCACTTCGGCGCGCGGATGCGCGGCAGCATGTCGTCGTCGCTGCCACCGCCACCGGTGGTGGTGCTGGCTGCCGGGCGTACCGGCGCCGCCTTGGTACTGGCGGCCGATGCGCTGGCGGTGGGCGCGCGCTGCGAGGCGGCATCGCCATTGGAGGACACGCAGGCCCCACGGCTGTCGTCCAGCGCTGCTGTCGCAGACGCCGCGAAGGGCATCAGCAGCAGGATCAGGCAATGGGCATAACGGCGCATTGACGACATCCACGTTAAGGGAGGGTGAGTTCCCGATTCTAGCCCGAACCCGGCGCCCCGTTGGAAGCCCCCGCGAAACCCAGCGTGGCGGGCGTCGCTGGCGGCTTTCCCGCATAATTCCTTCCTGACTTCGTGGAAGCTGCCGTGGACGATCGCCAATTGCTGGCCAAACTCGCTGCCGGTCGCCTGTCCGGCGACGCCCTGGCCCGTGAGCTGGGTCAGACCCGGGCGGCCATTTGGAAGCGTATTCAAGGACTTAGGGCCGCCGGTGTGGACATCGAGGGCCGTGCTGGCGAAGGCTATGGCCTGACCCGTCCGGTCGACCTGCTGGACCCGGACGCGATCCGCGCCGGCTTGCCTGCCGACGTCCAGACCCTGCTGCACGAGCTGCAGGTGGCCTGGACGGTGGACTCGACCAACGCCGAATTGCTGCGTTGCAGCGCGCCCCAGCGCGGGGTGAGCGTTCTGCTGGCCGAACGCCAGACCGGCGGCCGTGGCCGTCGCGGCCGTGCTTGGGCCTCGCCGCTGGCCGCGCATATCTACCTGTCGGTGCTGCGCCTGTACTCCGGTGGCCTCGGCCGCCTGGCCGGGCTGAGCCTGGTGGCCGGTATCGCCGTGGCCGAAGCGCTGCACGATCTGGGCTACACCCAGGCCCAGCTGAAGTGGCCGAATGACCTGATCGTCGACGGCAAGCGCAAGCTGGTCGGCCTGCTCGCAGAAGGCGGTGGCGAGTACGCCGGCCCGGCGCGCGCGGTGATCGGCATCGGCATCAACACGCATATGCCACCGTCGTTCGCCGAGCAGATCACCCAGCCGTGGGTGGACCTGGACACGCTGGCCGGCAAGCCGGTGGACCGCAACATGGTCGTTGCTGCCGTGCTGACGCGCCTGCTGCCGGCGCTGGAAGAATTCGATCGCGAAGGCCTCGCTCCGTTCCTGCCGCGCTACGCCGCGTTCGACATGCTGGCTGGCCGCGAAGTGCGCGTGGAACTGGACGGGCAGTGGCAGCACGGGACCGCACTTGGCTTGGCTGACGACGGCGCGCTGCGCGTGCGCATCGATGGCCAGGAACGCCTGCTGCACGCCGGCGAAGTCAGCGTGAGGGCGGCATGAGCGATTGGTTGTTCGACTTGGGCAACTCGCGCTTCAAGTTCGCGCCGTTGCAGGGTGACCGCGCCGGCGACGTACAGGCCTGGGCGCACGGCGCCGAAGGCATGGCCGGGCAGCCGCCGCACAGCCTGCCCAGCGGCACCACCGCGTTCGTGGCCAGCGTGGCCGCACCGTCGCTGACCAGCGCCATGCTGGACCAGCTGCAGCGCCGCTTCGAACACGTGCATGTGGTGCGCACCAGCGCCGAATGTGCCGGCGTGCGCATTGCCTATGCCAAGCCGGAAAAGTTCGGCGTCGACCGCTTCCTGGCCCTGCTGGCCGCCGCCAAGGCGCAGCGCCCGGTGCTGGTGGTTGGCGTGGGCACCGCCTTGACGATTGACCTGCTCGACGCCGATGGCCAGCACCACGGCGGGCGCATTTCCGCATCGCCCACCACCATGCGCGAAGCACTGCACGCGCGTGCCGTGCAGCTGCCGGCGACCGGCGGCGACTACAGCGAGTTCGCCAACGACACCGCCGACGCGCTGGCCTCTGGCTGCGACGGCGCGGCCGTGGCGCTGATCGAACGCAGCGCACAGCAGGCGCACACGCTGCTGGGCGTGGCACCGTCGCTGCTGGTGCATGGTGGCGGCGCACCGGCGCTGATGCCGCTGCTGCCCGGCGCCGACTACCACCCATCGCTGGTGCTGGATGGCCTCGCCCGCTGGGCGGTGCACCAGCCCGCAGGCTAGTATCCGCGCATGCTGACCCGTGCCCTGATCGTCGTACTGGCCATCCTCAATCTTGGCGTCGCCTGCTGGTGGCTGCTGCGCGATGCACCGCAACCGCCCGCGCCGCCGCCGCAACCGGCCGGTGTGGCCGAGCTGCGCTGGGTGCCCGGTGGTTTGGATGCCAATGCCGCAGCCGAAGCGACTGCCGCTGCCCCGACCGCACCGCTGGTGGAGCGCGAACCGGCGGCGAAGACGGCTGTGGCTGTGGCGCCCGCGCCGGCCTTGCCGGCCAAGCCGGACATTCCCAAGCCGCCGACGGCTGACGCTGCGGCGGTTGCTGCTGCCGCCAAGCCGGTAGCGCCGCCTGCACCCGTACCGTCACCGGAAAAACCCGCAACCCCGCCCGCGGCCGCCGAGCCGCCGCGCTGCGTCGCACTGGGCCCGTTCGCCGACCGCGCCGCTGCGAGCAGCGCGCAGGGCAAGGCCGGCACGCTGATCAGCCAGGTGCGCCTGCGCGAACAGCCCGCTGCCAGTGGCAGTGCCCGTTACCGGGTGATGCTGCCGGCCGCCGCCAACCGCGACGAAGCGCAGGCCACCGTGAAGCGCATCGTCGCCGCCGGCCTGAGCGACTACTACATCATCAGCCAGGGCGAGGACATCAACGCCGTGGCGCTGGGCCAGTACCGCAACCGCGAAGGCGCCGAGCGGCGCATGGCGGCGGTGCAGGCCGCCGGCTTCCAGCCGCGCCTGGTCGCCAGCGGCGATGCCGGCCAATGGTGGCTGGAAGGGCAGCTGGCGGTGGGCACGCAGCCGGCCCAGGCCCAGCTGCGTAGCGGGGCGGCACAGAGCCGTTCGCTGGAATGCACGCGGTTGCGCTAGAATCCCCGGACCGCGGCGCTGCCGCCGGTGCACCACCCATGCCGCTTTAGCTCAGTTGGTAGAGCAACTGTCTTGTAAACAGTAGGTCATCCGTTCGATTCGGATAAGCGGCACCATCTCCATGATTCAGCGTCTCTTTGCGCTGCTCCAGGTACCTGCCCGGTGGTTCGAAGGGCGGCAGAGCTGTTTTCTCGACAGCCTTACCTTGAGAACGATGGCCCGTCCTGCGCATGAACCTGCTGCGCCGGCTGCTGTTCAAGATTTGCGGCCAACGCTTCAGCGCGATGCAGGGACTCTGCTTCAGGCACGCGAAGCGCGTCCATCGTATTCATGGTTCCACGGCGTTGGGCAGGATCGTCCATCGCTCCCTCGACGATGAATACTTTCTCGCCACGTGCAAGGGACTCTGTCGGGTTGTTCAATACAACGTGGTCAACTCTTGCAAGCCCTTGCTCCTTCGCGAGTACCAACAGACTCGCGGACATGCGCTGGCTCGACTCATCCCACTGCTTCCCGCTCTCGGCGTCCAGGCGTTCCACACCCGCTCTTATCTGCATGTAGAGAAAGCGGTCAGCGTTGCCGAGTTCAGCTACTGAGGAAGCTGTTCGCTGCACTGGGAGTGAGTCGTCGGCGACCACGGCGTCTCTTTCCGCAGCCGAAGTGCGCTCGGCGTCAAATTCTGGCTCGGGCCTACGTCGACGCTGCGTGGGTGCTATGTGCTGATCATAGTGCGCGCCATAGTAAAGCTCGTATGTCGCATGAGGACCAACAGAAGGAGCCTCCGTCTTGAACACCTCAGCGATCTGACTTAGTGCTTGGTTACGGTTGATCTGCCCTGCCTCGAGTTTCGCGGCAATGGCTCCATACTGCTGGGGGCGATCGCCTGTGCCCGACACGCCAATGTTCGGTCCTCCGGCTGCGGTGATTTCACGCTGGACCTGGACATTGCTGAGCGTGGCAGCTGCTTCTCCTCGTAGCGAGGTGTTCACAAAGGACTGCTTAGACGCCCGATCTGGTTGCTCAGTGAAGAGATGATGCCCAACTTCATGAGAAAGAGAACGTGCGATTCTGGAGCCTTGCCCGATGGCGTTCTCGTCAATGACGATCTTCACACCGGGAACAAGATAGGTGCCGCCACCGGCTGGCCCCCATTCGACACCCAGGTTGTCGTGATCAGCCTGTGCAAGACCCGCTCGAAGTGTTGGGGATTTGGTCAGAAGCGGTACCAGCGAAGGATCAACCAAAGGCGAAACCGGACGATGTGTGGCCCCTGGTCGGCCACTCTCCTGCGGCTGTGACAGTGCAAATTCTTCAGCACGCTCCATGGTGCGGCTCCTTCGCAATGACAGGGATCAGCGCTGACTGATCGATACGTAGGTCAGCGTCTTGTGGTCAAGGGAGAGCCCGAGTACAACCTTGGCACTGTTCACCTGAGCAGACCAGTAAGGGCGGGAATCAGGCGCATCCGGATGGGGTGGATACATGGCGGATTCCTCCCAGATGATTTCCCCGAGCGCGATGCTCGGTGGGGCGACCTCAAAGACCAAGGTCGCGTGCGTAGGATCGTCGGCAGGACTTCTCAGCGTGATGTTCTGGATCTCAAGTCCGCCCAGCATGCCGCGTTCTGCGGTCCGCTCGTCCCTCAAGCCTTGTCGAGTCGGTTCTCCCAGGTGTGTGTGGAGCTGTTCATTCAATGCGTCGACATCATCAAAACGCACCTTGGTCAAACGCTCGATGTCGTTCTTGAATCGCTCCATACCAGTTTCACTCCCTGATTCGACGGACTGTCTTTGATTCAGATGATCTGATGGGGTCGGCGGCGCGGCACTCGAACATGCTGCCAGCACAAGCGCCGGAATAGCGATCGCGAGGCGACGACGCACTGCTATCCAGAGGTGGCGCCGAAGTCCACGTTTTGATGAAGAAGCGAATTTCTCGACCCATGCATCCATGAAAGCGTCTCTCGCGCCAACGTCACGCTCTTGAATCTAGCACAGCGTTTTGTGAGGACGGATCGGGTTCCCGTGAAAAATGAGCTACTGAAAACGCACTCGGTTCCACTTTCCAGTTTGAAAAACGCGGCGTCAGCTGCGAGGTAGGGAACGTCAAACGGAAGGCCGAGCACATCTCCATGCGCGCAATCCGATAGTTGAAAGGCTGTAGCCAGTAGGCTACAGTCCTCCATGAAGATCCAGCGTACCCGTCAGTTCGCGACATGGATTGACGCTCTCAAGGGCGTAACCGCACGCGCTCGCATCCTGGCCCGTATCGGTCGGCTCGCTGAAGGCCATCCCGATGATCACCGCTATCTGGCGGATGGCGTTTCTGAATTGCGTATCGATGCAGGGCCGGGTTACCGCGTTTACTACACCCAGCGCGGCAGGCAGTTGGTGATTCTCCTGGTTGGAGGCGACAAGGGTTCGCAGCAGCGCGATATCGAGAAGGCCAAGGAGATTGCGCGTGCCCTGTGAGCATCGAACTTGCTGTAGGTGAAACGACTCAATACCGAAGTACTGGAGCTGTCCCATCATGGCCATCAAGAGAAAAGTCGAACTCAAATCATTTGATGTGGCCGAGCACCTTCGGACACCGGAGGAGATGGCGGCCTATCTCGATGCCTGCATCGAGGAAAGCGATGGCGATTCCGCGTTCATTGCCAAGGCGCTCGGCGACATCGCGCGCGCTCAGGGCATGAGCAAGGTTGCGCGTGCGGCGGGCTTGTCGCGCGAGAGTCTGTATCGCGCACTGTCGGGCGAGCGCAGCCCGGATTTCGCGACCATCCTGAAGGTGACCCGGGCCCTGGGTGTGCGATTGCATGCCAGCGCAGCATAAGCACAGGCGCCGATCATGATGCGTCGGCGCGGCGCCGGTCGCAAAGGCGGTGGAACGAAAATAGAGAAACCGCCTTTCGCCGGTTTTTCTCGTCCCAACCCGGTGAGTCAGCTCACTGTATGACGTGGGCAGATCCTTCGATCAACGCCGCACACACACTGCGACCGCCGCAGCCTCAGCTACGCGCCTGCAACGCCACATACTCCGCCAGCCCCCGGCAGGCCAGCATCAGCCCTTCGCGCGAGCCATCGCCGATGTCGTCTTTCTCTTCCCCGTCCACGCGCACACGCTCGGCGGCGTGATACAGCTCCAGCAGCGACACCAGGCCCACCGCGGCGCGATCCCGGCGAGCGGCGGCCACGGCCTGGCCGGGTGTGCTGGCCGGCCCTTGCCACGGCTGTCCGTCGGCGGCATCACCGGCGCGGATGCGCTGCAGGCAGCCGGGAAGATTGATCGGCGCGGGTGCCTCGTTCGCAGCGGCAAAAGCGGCTTCCAACGGCTGCGCCAGTTCGGGCGGCAGGCGCAGGGCGGCCTCGCCCAGGGTGGCTGTCAGGTACGGGTGATGGGTCTTGGACATGCGGGCATCCTCGTGCGGAACAGAGGCGCCACCGGCAGGGGGTGGCGGGCGATGCGTGGCTTCCAAGACCGGAATCAACGAAACGGCGGGCACGAGGCCCCCACGCACCGCCCGCCGTCGATCGGCGAACGGATTGCCGGCCGGCGCCGCCCTTGGGAAGACGGCGCCGGCTGGCAAGCGTATACAGCATCGATTACGCGGGCTTGGAAGACCCGACCACCTTTGCAGGTGGCGATTCATCATGCGCACGTGAAATCACCGCCTGCCAGTCGTTTGTTTCGATGGCATCGGGTGATCTGAAAGGAAAAATGAATTATCGCGTTTGGCCCGTTTCGGGCATTGCAATGCCAGAAGCGACATATCGCGCCGAGCTGCAGCCAACGACGAATCCTGGTGCGTCTTGCTGTCGCACAACCCTTCATGGCCCAGGAAGTAAAGCTGGCTTAACCGTCCCGGCAAAGCTCCAAGAACACCCTATCAGACATGAATCCCCACGCGCGCCACGCGAATCTTGATATTCCTCACGGACAGCCCGCAGCGCCCTACCGCATACTGCCGCCACAAGCCCCCCCCCTGGGCCCTTTCGGGATAAGCACATGCGTCGCCATGCCCTGCCGCTCACCGTCGCACTGTTGTCCACCGCCTTCATGGCGCCGGCCATGGCGGCGGTACCGTTCTTCAACGCCAGCTGCCCAGGCGGCATCGATGTGCACGCCGACGATGGCGGACCGGTCTACGTGCAGGGCCGCGAGGCCACGCTAAAGCGCTTCAACGACCGCTACTTCGAAGCACGCGATGCCAACAGCGGCATCACCCTGTCGATCAGCCGCAACGATGAAGGCACGCCGCAGATCAGCTACACCGGCCGAGACGGCGCCAATGGCATCTGCCAGGTCATTGTCAGCGGAACGCCCGCATCGTCTGAACATCGCGACCACCGTCGCCACGATGACGACAACGACACGGCACTACCGCGCGAAGTCACCTGCGAGTCCACCGACCAGCGCCAGGTGTCGTGCGACATGGATACCCGTGGCAACGTGGAAATCGTGCGCCAGCTCAGCCACACCCGTTGCGAACAAGGCCAGAACTGGGGCCTGTCGCGGCATTCGGTGTGGGTCAATGGCGGGTGCCGCGCGGTGTTCCGCAATGTGTCCAAGGCGGCCAACAGCGCGCCGGCTGGCGATACCGCGCTGGGTTCCTGCAACATGCGCAAGGGTGCGCAGGGCACGCTGGTGACCCAGCTACCGGTGGGCAGCGATTACCAGGAACTGATCATCGATTATCCCGATGGCCGCTTCCTGTGCATGATGCGCAACAACGGCCAGGTGCAGAGCTTGACGCCGGTTCGCCGCCGCGGCGGTTGAGTTCGTCGCGCCTGCGGCCGTATGGTGGCCCCCCATACACCCGTCTGGTGGCACCTCCATGTCCCATCTTCTGGCCAAAGCAGCTGAGAAGCAGGATCTCGACCGCATCGACGCACTGCTGGATGCCGGCGCGGACATCGAGTGGCAGCACAAGGGTACCGGTCGCACGCCGTTGTTGTCGGCGGTGATCGCCGGAAAGGCTTACGCGGTGGCGCGGCTGCTGGACCGCGGCGCCAACATCGAGCATGCCTGCACGGCGGTGGGCTTTACCGCACTGGGATGGGCGACCGAGCGCAACGACGCAGACATCGGACGCCTGCTGATCGCGCGCGGCGCCTCGCTGGACGTGGCCTCGCCGGAACTGCATCGCACACCGCTGATGGTGGCGGCGCAGGGCGGTCATCTGCCGATGGTCGAGCTGTTGCTGGCTGGCGGTGCTGATGTTGCACGCGTGGATTTCGAAGGACGCAATGCGCTGTCGCTGGCCGAGGCGCGTGGGCATGCGGCTGTGGTGCAGTGCATGCAGGCAGCGGGCGCACAGATGCCACCAGTGTTGGAGGAGGCGCCGCCGCTTGCGTGGCCTGAACCGGCCGCAGAAGGGGAACCGGCAGCCGTGGTGCGTGGCTATATGCTGGCTTGCCATGCATGGGAAACGCGTGGTTACCGTGATGCCAAGGCCGGTGGAGACCTGCTCGGTAGTGCAGCATTCCAACAGGAGCGCGCGGACATCCTCGCGGCCTGGTGTACCGACCGGAAGCGGGTGTATTCCACGGGCATGTCGGTGGGCAATCCGCCGGTGCACGTGCCGGAGGATCTGTTGGCCGCCGTCGGTCAGCCGACGGCCTCCAAGGCCGAAGTGCTGGTACGTGACCATGCACAGAAATCCCGCGCGCTACGTTACGAACGCCTGTTCGTGCTCAAGCGCGTGGCAGGGCAGTGGCGTATCGATGTGCTGAAGAAGCGCCTGTTCCGCACCGAAGCGTGGTCATCGGCGATTCTCTGAGCGCGACCCGCCGCGCGTCAGCCGCACGTCTTCCGCAGCAAAACCCACGCCAGCATCAGGGCGAACGTTCCGACCAAGGTCAGCCCGAACCACAGCGCGGCCACTTTTACGTTGCCGATCAACGCCGCCAGCATACGGTGCAGTTCGCTCTTCAGGATTGGATATTCAGCGTGTGCCTTGCGCAGACGCTGCCAACCCAACCCGAGGAATACCAGGGTCGAGAACGGCACCAGCAGGAGCGCCATCTGGATCAACCAACCGTTCGGCGTCGCATCAACCGTGCTGTTCAACAGAACCGCAAAAAGGGCGATGGGCAGTGCCACGATGAAAAAGCGCGGCCAGGCGGTATTGATGAAGGGCGACATCGCAATCTTCCATGAGGGGCGGCTGGGTCCGCGCGGCATCATGCCATGCCAATGTCCTGCTGCACCGCCGCGAGTGGTGTCACATCCCTCTGGCTAGACTGTGCTTCTTTTTCCCCCGCAGGAGGCACCCATGGCCCATCCCATCTCCGTATCCCTGATTGGCGTTCCCACCGACGTGGGTGCGGGCCATCGTGGTGCCCGGCTTGGCCCGGAAGCGCTGCGCGTGGCGGGCCTGCCGGAGGCGCTGGAGGCGCGCGGCGTGGACGTGCGTGACCTGGGCAACCTGGATGGCCCGCGCAACCCGTGGACCGCGCCGGTGGAAGGCTACCGCCACCTGGATGAAGTGGTGGCGTGGAACCATGCGCTGATGGAAGCCAGCTATGCCGAACTGCAGGCTGGCCGCATGCCGATCATGCTCGGCGGCGACCACTGCCTGGGCATCGGTTCGATCACCGCCGTGGCGCGCTGGTGCCGCGAGCAGGGCAAGACCCTGCGCGTGCTGTGGCTGGATGCCCATTCGGATTTCAACACCAGCGACGTGACCCCGTCGGGCAACATCCACGGCATGCCGGTGGCCTGCCTGTGCGGCCTCGGCCCGGATGCGTTGACCCGCCTCGGCGGCACCGTGCCGGCGATCACCCCGGCGCAGATGCACCAGATCGGCATCCGTTCGGTGGACCCGGACGAGAAGCGCCTGATCAAGACCCACAAGGTGGATGTCTATGACATGCGCTACATCGACGAGAACGGCATGAAGCGCACCGTAGAAGCAGCGCTGGCAGGCATCGACGAGAACACCCATCTGCATGTCAGCTTCGATGTGGACTTCCTCGACCCCAGCATCGCGCCGGGCGTGGGCACCACTGTGCCGGGCGGGGTGAACTACCGCGAGGCGCAGCTGGTGATGGAGATGATCGCCGACACCGGGCGCATGGGTTCGCTGGACATCGTCGAGCTCAACCCCTTGCTGGACAAGCAGAATGCCACCGCCGAACTGGCCGTGGACCTGGTCGAAAGCCTGTTCGGCAAGTCCACCCTGATGCGTGACTGACGGCGCCGCCTGAACGGATCTGTGATCCGTTCACGCCCGCTCCACGCCACTGCCGCCAGATTGCACTTCACGCGGCGGTGGTGGGCATTGGCCTTCTCCCGCCGAGCGAAAGAATCCCATCCGCGAATGAAGCGGTGTAGCGGCAAACCCAAGGAGAAGCCCATGAAGCGCGTAGTTGCCCTGATGCTGTTGTCGATGTTCTCGGTGGCCCTGCTGGCCGGCTGCAACACCATTGCCGGTGCCGGCAAGGACGTGCAGAAGGCGGGCGAGAAGGTCGAGGACACCGCGAAGGGCCGTTGAGCCCTGCACGGAACGGAAAGAGAAAAGGCCGGGGATTTCCCCGGCCTTTTTTTGCGCGTGCTTTTCGCTGCGTGCTGTCGATGCGGAGTGAACCATTCAAGCAGGTGAGCATCTATTTCATTGCCGGTTGACCGGTATTCAACAGCCGCTGCGCGAAGCTGGAGCCACGGTAAGAACGCCGTTGCAACCAAGGACTCCCAGCAATGAACAAAGACATCATTTCCGGCAAGTGGTCGCAGCTGAAGGGCAAGGCCCAGGCCAAGTGGGGCGATCTGACCAACGACGACTTCGATGTGGCCGAAGGCAATGCCGAGTATCTGGCCGGTCGCCTGCAGGAACGTTATGGCTGGGCCAAGGACCGCGCGGAGAAGGAAGTGCGTGAGTTCCAGGACGCCGTGAGCAAGGACTACCCGGACTACAAGTAAGCACTTCGGTTTCCCCCACGGCACAACGCCCGCACCGAGAGGTTGCGGGCGTTGTGTTGTCTGGGCGGGACGATCAGCGCGCCGGCGGGTCCGGCACGTAGCGGTTGGGGAAGGCCTGTGGTTCGCGCGGCAGGCGCGACGGCGAATCCACCAGGATGCCGCGTGCGCGCAGGTTGCGGGCGCTGTCGTAACGCAGCTGCAGTACCTGTGCGGGGCTGCGGCTGGCGCGTTCGAAGTCGGTATCGCGCACCGAAGACTGCTCGCGTGCACCGTGGCCGGTGCCCAGCGCTGGCGCCTGCGACTTGCTGGCATAGCCCTCGATGCGGCTGCTGCTGGCGCTGGCATCGGCCGACGCTTCCGCCGCCGGGGCTGGCAGCGGCAGGCCACGGCGCAGGATCGGATCCGGACGCCAGCGGCGCGCTTCCTCGAACACCGCTACGCCCACCACGCCGATGTTGTCCGGGCGGCCGGTGCGGCTGGCATAACTGCCGCTGGGGCTGCTGAACACGAACTGCGCCACTTCGTCCTGGCTCTTGCGCCAGCCGGTGATGTCGGCGCGCTGGCCGGGGTTGAGCACGTAGCCGGTCTGCGAGGGATCGGCATCTTCGCCGGAGATGGCGTTGACGCCGTCCACCGACAGCACCACCAGCACCCGGCGCGGGCTGTCGTTGTACAGGCGCACGGCGTAGCGGTGGCCGCGCTCGCCGGCCACCCAGCGCTGGCCCTCGGCGGGGTAGCTGCGCAGTTCGGTGCCGCGGTCGCGGTCGACCAGGGCCATGCGCACGGGGCCGCCCTCGTACACCGGCGGCGGCATCGGGGCCGGGCGGAAGCCGGCCAGGGGCAGGATCAGCAGCAGGGGCAGCAGGCGTTTCATCGGGCGTCTCCAGCGGGGTTGCGTGAATGAACGCGCCGCAGGCCCTGACGGGGTTGGTGGCGTGCAAGGTAAACTGGCCCCGTTCATCGAAGGTTACCCCACGCAGTCATGACGACCCGAGTCCTTACCGGCATCACCCCCTCCGGCACGCCCCACCTGGGCAACTACGTTGGCGCCATCCGTCCGGCCATCGCGGCCAGCCGCGCGCCGGGGATCGAGAGCTTCTTCTTCCTGGCCGACCTGCACAGCCTGATCAAGTCCCAGGACCCGCAGCGCACCCAGCGCGCGACCCTGGAGATCGCAGCCAGCTGGCTGGCCTGCGGGCTGGACCCGGAACACGTGTGGTTCTACCGCCAGAGCGACATCCGCGAGACCACCGAGCTGATGTGGTTCCTGACCGCCATCGCCAGCAAGGGCATCCTCAACCGCGCGCATGCCTACAAGGCGGCGGTGGACAAGAACCGCGAGGAAGGCGTGGACGAGGACGCAGGCGTCAGCGCCGGCCTGTTCATGTACCCGGTGCTGATGGCCGCCGACATCCTGATCTTCAAGGCCAACCAGGTACCGGTGGGCCGTGACCAGATCCAGCACATCGAGATGGCGCGCGATTTCGCCCAGCGCTTCAACCATGTGTACGGCAAGGAGTACTTCCCGCTGCCGGACGTGGTGATCGACGAGCAGGTGGCGACGCTGGCGGGCCTGGATGGCCGCAAGATGAGCAAGAGCTACCACAACACCATTCCGCTGTTCGTGCCGCGCGAAGAGCTGAAGAAGCTGGTGTTCTCGATCCTGACCGACTCGCGCGCACCGGGCGAGCCGAAGGACACCGAGGGCTCGGCGCTGTTCCAGATGTACCAGGCGTTCGCCACCCCGGAACAGACCGCGGAATTCGCCAAGGCGTTCGCCGCCGGCATCAGCTGGGGCGATGCCAAGCAGCAGCTGTTCGAGCGCATCGACAGTGAGCTCTCGCCGCTGCGCGAGCGCTACAACGCGCTGATGGCCGAGCCGGAGAAGATCGAGGCGCTGCTCAAGCGCCGTGGCCAGCATCTGCGCGAGCAGCTGGCGGCACCGCTGCTGGACGAGCTGCGCCATGCGGTCGGCCTGCGTGATCTGTCCAGCGCGGGCGATATCGCCAGCGAGGATGCCGGCGTGGCCCGCGTGGCACCGCCGCTGTTCAAGCAGTACCGCGAAAAGGATGGCCGCTTCTACTTCAAGCTGACCGCTGGTGACGGCACGCTGCTGATCCAGAGCGAAGGCTTCGATTCGCCGCGCGATGCGGGCCAGCTGATCGCGGTGATCAAGCAGGCCGAGCAGGGCGACCAGCTGCAGAGCGAGCTGTTCAAGCTGGACGCCGAGGTGGACGCCGTGCTGGCTGCCCTGGCCGTGCTGCGCGAAGCGTAAGGGGTAGTGCCGGCCGCTGGCCGGCAACTGCACGTTCCCCAGGCTCCCGGAAATGCCGGCCAGCGGCCGGCACTACCACGGCATTGACCCATGGCATGATGTCCGCGCGCCTCCGGCGCGATGACATGGAGTCTGCGATGGCCTGGTTGTCGCTGCTGCTGTTCCTGCCCTGGTTCCTGCTGCTGGGCAGCCTGTACTGGCTGTTCCCGCGCCAGCCGCGTACCGCGCGGCGGCGCCTGTTCGACAGCACCACCCTGGTGCTCGCATTCGCGCTGAGCATCGTGTCGATGCTGTGGGGCTACCGCATTGGCGTGGTGCAGCCGGGCGCCGGCCCGATCTGGCCGCAGGTGCTGGCGGTGCTGTACGCCTACGGCGCGTTCCTGGCGGTGCTGGTGTTGGCCCTGTTGCTGCGGCCGCGGTTCGCATTGCGCTCCGGCTGATCGGTAGTGCCGGCCGCTGGCCGGCACTACCCGACCAAAGCCGCATCGAACCCGGGCCGCCTGCGCGCCTACCATGGGGGTCTGTTCCCGATCCTGCCAGGTGCGTGCCGATGATCGCCGACCCCAGCATCCACACCATCGATACCGGCTTCCAGCGTCCCGACTTCGACGCGGCCTATCTGATCGTTGAAAACGACCGCGCCGCGTTCGTCGACTGTGGCACCGGCCTGTCGGTGCCGGCGATGCTGCAGGCGCTGGCCAACGCGGGTCTGGCCGTTGACGCGGTGGACTGGCTGCTGCTCACGCACGTGCACCTGGACCACGCCGGCGGCGCCGGCCTGCTGATGCAGCAGCTGCCCAACGCAAAGGCAGTGCTGCACCCGCGCGGTGCGCCGCACATGATCGACCCGACCCGGCTGATTGCCGGTGCCACGGCGGTGTACGGTGCCGAGGAAATCGCGCGCAGCTATGGTCGTATCAAGGCCATTCCCGAACATCGTGTGGTGGTGGCCGAGGACGGCCACCGTATCGACCTGGCCGGCCGCGAGCTGGTGCTGCTGCACACCCCGGGTCACGCGCTGCACCACTACTGCGTGTGGGATGCGCGCAGCCGCAGCTGGTTCACCGGCGATACGTTCGGCATCTCCTACCGCGAGCTGGACAGTGCGCGGGGTGCTTTCATCTTCCCCACCTCATCGCCGGTGCAGTTCGATCCGGAGGCGATGAAGGCCTCGATCCGGCGCATGCTCGATTACGCGCCGCAGGCGATGTACCTGACCCACTACGGACGTGTGGAACAGGTGCAGAAACTGGCCAACGACCTGTTCGAACAGATCGATGCGATGGCCACCATCGGCCGCCAGTGCGATGGCCGGCCGGACCGCCACCGCTGCCTGCTGGCCGCGCTGCAGGCGCTGTACCTGGAACGTGCACAGCTGCATGGCTGTGCGCTGGACGATGCAGCGGTGATCGCTGTTCTGGCGATGGACATCGAACTCAACGCGCAGGGCCTGGCCTGCTGGCTGGACCGCATCAGCAGGTAGACCCACGCCATGCGTGGATGACGTGGGCCCAGGCTGCGCCGTGATGTCACGACCACGTTACACTCTGGTGACTTCCAAGCTAGCCGTGGTACTGCCGTGAATCCGATGCGCGTGTTGCTGCTGTCGTCCTGCCTGTTTGTCGGTGGCCTGGCCCATGCGGCCAACGACCTCCCGGGTGGCGGCATCGATCCGCAGGCTCTGTCGCGGCACGTGCGTGTGCTGGCATCGGATGAATTCGAGGGCCGCGCGCCGGCCACCGAGGGCGAAGAGCGCACGGTGCAGTACCTGATCGAGCAGTTCCGCAGCTACGGCCTGCAGCCGGGTGGCGTGGATGGCAGCTGGGTGCAGCCGGTGCCGCTGGTGCGCGCGCAGCTGGACGGGCCGGCCAAGGCCAGCCTGTCGCTGAAGCAGGGCAAGCGCGCGCTGGCCAACGGCGTGGACGTGACCCTGCAGAGCCTGCAGCCGCGCAAGCACGTGCAGATCAAGGACGCGCCACTGGTGTTCGTCGGCTATGGCATCGACGCACCGGAACGCCGCTGGAACGACTACAAGGACGTGGACCTGCACGGCAAGATCGCCGTGGTGCTGATCAACGACGCCGATTTCGAGGCCGATGCACCGGGCGCGTTCGATGGCAAGGCGGTGACCTATTACGGACGCTGGACCTACAAGTTCGAGGAAGCCGCGCGCCGTGGTGCGGAAGGCGTGCTGATCGTGCACGAAACCGCGCCGGCCGCCTATGGCTGGGCCACGGTGAAGAGCTCGGGCACCTCGCCGCTGTTCGACATCGAACGCGGCCAGGCCGAGGCGATGGCGCAGCACACGCCGCTGCGTGGCTGGATGCAGCGCGAACTTGCCGAGGCGATCTTCGCCGACGCCGGCCTCGACTTCGATGCCGAGAAGCGCAAGGCGATGCGTGCCGACTTCCGCCCGGTGGCACTGGACAACGCGAAGCTGAGCGTGGATTTCGCGCTCAAGCGCGAGCAGGTGGTGACCCGCAACGTGGTGGCCAAGCTGCCCGGTGGTGAACACGCCGACGAGGCCGTGATCTTCTCCGCGCACTGGGATGCGTTCGGTATCGGCCAAGCCGACGCCAAGGGGGACCGCATCCGCCGTGGTGCGATCGACAACGCCACCGGCGTGGCCTCGGTGCTGGAACTGGGCCGCGTGTTCGCCGCCGGCCCGCAGCCGCAGCGCACGCTGTACTTCGTGGCCCTCACCGCCGAAGAGAAGGGCCTGCTGGGCGCCAGCTACTACGCCGCGCATCCGCTGGCGCCGCTGGACAAGACCGCTGCAGTGCTGAACATCGAGATGTTCAGCCCGGATGGCGCGACCCGCGACATCGCTTCGTGGGGCAAGGGCCGGGTGTCGCTGGAAGGCGATCTGGAACGCGTGGCCAAGGCCCGCGGTCGCAGCTACAGCCCGGACCCGAACCTGGAGGCCGGCTTCTTCTATCGCGCCGACCACTTCGCCTTTGCCCGCCTGGGCGTGCCGGCGATCACCATCGGCCCGGGCCTGGACAAGCTGGACGGCGGTGTTGAAGCCGGCCGCGCGCTGCGCGAGAAGTACTTCGCCGACTGCTACCACCAGGCCTGCGATGCCTGGACCCCGAGCTGGGATCCGAGCGGCCACGCGGCTGACACGCTGCTGGTCTACGACCTGGGTGCCGAGCTGGCCAACAGCCGCCGCTGGCCGACGTGGGAGAAGGAATCGGAGTTCCGCGGCGCGCGCGACAAGAGCGAAGCGGCCCGCCGTTGAGGTAGTGCCGGCCGCTGGCCGGCAACTCCCTGCTCTTTCCGGAGGTTCATGAGGTTGCCGGCCAGCGGCCGGCACTACCGAAAGAGGTGGCGTTGCCGGCCAGCGGCCGGCACGCCCGGGTATTCGTCAGCGCCGGCGCAGCAGCTTCCACGCACCCCAGCCACTGGCGGCGAGCGCTGCCAGATAGCACGCCACCATCGTGCGCAGTCCAACCGGCGACCCTGCATTGATGCCGCGATGCAGGCGCAGCTGCAGCGAGCTGTGGCCGCTGCCCAGGTCCAACGCCAGCTGCAGCGCCAGCGCGGCGCAGAACACCAGCAGGGCGACCCCGAAGCCGGTGCGTGGCCATGCGGCTTGTGCGTTGGGGCGGCGCAGCAGCCAGGCCAGTGCCGTGGCTGCGGCCAGCGCCGCCGCGATCCACATCAGTGGCGTGGCGGGAGATGCAGCGGCCACCGGCAGTGCACCGGTGGCCGCGATCACGGCAACGTGCTTACTTGCGGGTGCCGTCGAGCCAGTTCGGGCCCTTGTTGGTGAGGAAGAACACATAGACCACCAACGATACCGCGATCGTTGCGGTCACGTAGATGGCGAACCAGTCGACGTGGCCTGTCTTCAGCGCGCCCTGGTACAGCAGCGGGGCGGTGCCGCCGAACAGCGAGTTGGCCAGCGCGTAACCCAGGCCTACGCCCAGCGCACGCACGTGGGTGGGGAACAGCTCGGCCTTTACCACGGCATTGATCGAGGTGTAGCCGGTGAGGATGACGAAGGCCAGTGCCAGGGTCAGGAACGCCAGCGTGGCGTCGTGCTGGTGCGGCAGCTGGGTGATCAGGTACCAGCTGTACAGCACGCCGCCGACACCGAAGAACACCAGCAGGGTCTTGCGGCCGATGATGTCCGACAGCCAGCCGCCGACCGGCTGCAGCACCATCAGGAACGCCAGCACCCCCAGGTTGATCAGGGTGCCGGTCATCGGGTCGTTGCCCGCGAATGCGCTCTGGATCATTTTCGGGCCGTTCACCGAGTAGGTGTAGAAGGCCACGGTGCCACCGGCGGTGATCAGGAAGCACAGCAGCAGCGGCCGCCACTGGTGCACGAACAGCTCGTACATGGAGCCGGATTTCTGCGCCTTGCCCTCGCGCGCAGCTTCGATCGACGACTCCGACAGCGATTCGTCCATGCCGCGTCGCAGCCAGAACACCACCACTGCGGCGATGCCACCGATGCCGAAGGCGATGCGCCAGCCCCACTCGGAGATCTCCGGCTTGCCCCAGAAGGTCAGCATCAGCAGCAGGGTCAGCTGGGCCAGCACATGGCCGCCGACCAGGGTGACGTAGTGGAAGGAGGACAGGAAGCCGCGACGGCCGGGAATGGCGGCCTCTGACATGTAGGTGGCGCTGGCGCCATACTCGCCACCGGTGGCGAAGCCCTGCAGCAGGCGTGCGAACAGCAGGATGACCGCGGCCCAGATTCCGATGCTGGCGGCGGTGGGGGTGATGGCGATCAGGAACGAACACAGCGCCATCAGCGTGACCGAGACGGTCAGCGCCAGGCGGCGGCCATGGCGGTCGGCGAAGCGGCCGAAGAACCAGGCGCCGATCGGGCGCATCAGGAAGGTCGCCGCGAAGATCGCCCACACGTACATCGTGGAGTTCTTGTCATCGGGCGAGAAGAACTGCGATTCGAAGTACACGGCGAACACCGAGTACACGTAGACGTCGTACCACTCCACCAGGTTGCCGGCGGAGCCTTTGAGGGTGTTGGAGATCGACCTGCGCAGGGCAGCGCGGTCGTTCGCGGGTACGGCAGGTTGGGACGTGGTGCTCATCTGGGTGGGAATCCTCGATGCGGCGCGTCCGTGCGCAGGGAAAACGGCGCCCGGCCTTGGGGCGGCGCGGCCGGGCAGCCCTCTTGGTACTGCATCGGCCGTCAACACGGGGTAGCAGACCAGAGCAGGGTGCATGGATGGATGACAGCGTGCCACCGTCCGGGGTGCCGGACCATACTCAAAACGTCCTAGAATCCGCCTTCCCCCGGCTCCCTGGTGTGTCATGTCGGCTCCCCCCTCTTCGTCTGCGGCTGCCCCCCGGGGTGGCCTTGTCGCGCTGGCATTGCTGCTTGTCTACGTGGTCTGGGGCTCGACCTACCTGGGCATCGCCAAGGCCCTGCACGGCGGCGCGCTGCCGCTGACGATGGTTTCCGGCAGCCGGTTCATCATTGCCGGTGGCCTGATGTTCCTGGCCTTGCGCCTGTTCTGGAAGATGCCGAACCCGACCCTGCGGCAGTGGCGCAACCTGGTGGTGATGGGCGTGACCATGCTGGTGCTGGGCAACGGCATGGTGGTGCTGGCCGAGCGTGAGGTGTCCTCGGGCCTGGCCGCGACAGCGGTGGCCTCGGTGCCGCTGTGGATGGCGCTGTTCTCGGCGCTGCGCGGGCAGCATGCCAGCCGCGGTGAGTGGCTGGGCATCGCCATCGGCTTCCTCGGCGTGGTCTGGCTCAACGCCGGCAGCAGCCTGACGGCCTCGCCGACCGGGCTGGTGCTGCTGCTGATCGCGCCGATCGGCTGGGCCTTCGGTTCGGTGTGGGCGCGCGGGCTGGACCTGCCGGGCCCGTTCATGACCGCCGCCGGGCAGATGATCTGCGGTGGCGTGCTGCTGGTGCTGATCGGCCTGGCGGTCGGCGAGCGCCCGACCACGCTGCCCGATACCGGTGGCCTGCTGGCGATGGCCTACCTGTGCGTGTTCGGCTCCATCGTCGCGTTCACCGCCTACGTGTGGCTGCTGCAGAACGTGCGCCCCGCGCTGGCGGGCAGCTACGCGTACGTCAATCCGGTGATCGCGGTGCTGCTGGGCGCACTGCTCAACGGTGAACGCTTCGGCTGGCGCGACCTGCTGGCGATGGTGGTGATTCTTCTGGGTGTGGTGGTGCTGACGATGGCAAGGACGAGAAAGAAATGAGCATGGATGAGAAAGAACAACGCCGGGGCCTGCTGGTCACCGCGTCCACCTTCGTGATCTGGGGCCTGGTGCCGGTGTACTGGCACCTGCTCAACGAGGTACCCTCGTTCCAGATCATCGCCCACCGCATCATCTGGAGCACCGTGCTGGTGCTGGGCTGGCTGCTGATCAGCTCGCGCCTGGGTTGGTGGCAGAAGATCGCCGCACAGCCGCGCGCGCTGCCGATCCTGCTGGTGTCGAGCCTGACCATCGCCTTCAACTGGGGCCTGTACATCTGGGCGGTCAACGCCGGCCATGTCATCGAGACCAGCCTGGGCTACTTCATCAACCCGCTGGTGAACGTGCTGCTGGGCGTGCTGGTGCTGAAGGAACGCCTGCGCCGCCTGCAGTGGGTGGCGGTGGCAATGGCGGCGGTGGGCGTGGCCTGGCTGACCATCGATGCCGGTACACCACCGTGGATCGCGCTGGGCCTGGCCTGTTCGTTCGGCCTGTATGGCCTGCTGCGCAAGCTGGTTTCGGTCGACCCGGTGGCCGGCTTGGGCGTGGAAAGCATGTACCTGTTCCTGCCGGCGCTGGCCTTCGCGATCTGGGCCGAGAATGGCCACGGTGGCGCGTTCTTCCATGGCTGGGGCTGGCGCAACGACCTGCTGCTGATCTTCGGCGGCGCAGTCACCGCCGTGCCGCTGATCGGCTTCGCCTACGGCGTGAAGCGCATTCCGCTGTCGCTGGTCGGCATCCTGCAGTACATCGCGCCGAGCCTGCAGCTGCTGCTGGGTGTGTTCTTCTTCCACGAAACGTTCGACACCGCCAAGGCGATCGGCTTTGCCGCGATCTGGGCCGGCCTGGTGCTGTTCGTCGGCGACAACATCCGTACGATGCGCGCCAAGCGCTAGCGCCGCGTCCGCTCGGCTGACAGGTGTGCACAAAAAAGAGCGGCGCCCCGAGGGGCGCCGCTCTGCTTCCATCCACAGCCAGGAGAGAGTTGGCTGTGACGGGAACGCGGTTGCAGGCTTAGAAGCGCTGCTGGTACTTCATGTACATGAAACGACCGATATCGAAGCCACCGTAGTAGGTGAAGCTGCTGTTCGGCTGGCTGTACATGATCGGACCCTGGTGGTTGAACACGTTGTTCACGCCCAGCGACACGGTGCCGTCCCACGGCAGGCTGTAACGCACCTGCAGGTCGTGGAAGGTGTTGGAGCCCACCTTGTTGGTCGGCGATGCACTGGTGTACGACGAACTGAAGCCCGGCAGGTTGCACTCGTCCATGTACGAGCACTTCTCCTTCATGCTGGAGTAGTAGCGCGCGGTCCAGCCGATGCCGAGGTCGCCGTACTGCCAATCCAGGTTGAAGGTCGAGCGGACGCGGAAGTCGCCGCCCCAGCTGGTGCGCTGCTCCACCGGCGTGGTCGCGGCGTTGTCGTTGCGCTGCTTCAGGTAGTCGGTGTAGGTGGTGTTCCAGTTGACGGCGAACTGGCCGAACGTGGTTTCCGGCAGGCGGTAACGCACGTTGATGTCATAGCCGGCGGTTTCGCGGAAACCGGCATTGACCAGCGAGCGGTCCAGGCTGTTGACCTGGCCGTTGCTGCCACGGGTGAAGCGGCCACAGGCGGCGTCCGAACCCTGCACATAGCACTGCTCGAGAATGCTGTTGGTGGTCTCGGAGACGATGGCGTTGTTGATGCGGATCTTCCACCAGTCCAGGCTGACATCCAGGCCGGCCACGAAGTCCGGGCTGTACACCAGGCCCACGGTCCAGGTCTTGGCGGTTTCCGGCTTCAGCGCTGCGTTGGAACCCGAGTTGAAGTCGACGGTCGACTGCTGGCCCGGCTTGGTGGCAACGGTGCCATCGCTGTTGAGCTGGCGGAAGTTGGCCGGCACCTTCAGCGCCTGGCAACGGGCAGCAACGGTCGGGCTGGTGGCCGCGGTACCGAATGAGGTATCGCACGGATCGGTGAACGAATCGCGGGTGCTGACGGTACCGCCGTACAGGTCATCCACGGTCGGCGCACGGAAGCCGGTGCCATAGGTTGCGCGGACCAGCAGGCTGTCGATCGGCTTCCACTTCAGGCCGAACTTGCTGTTGGTGGTCGAACCGAAGTTGTTGTAGTCCGAGTAGCGGCCGGCCACGTCCAGCGACAGCTCGCGGGCGAACGGCAGGTCGGCCAGCAGCGGCACCTGCAGCTCCAGGTAGACCTCGTTGAGCGAGTAGTCGCCACGGGTCGGCTGGCCGCTGGTGCCGGTAATCTCACCCTTCTGCACCCGCATGTCCGGGGTGTAGCTGGCTTCTTCGCTGCGGTGCTCGAAGCCCATCGCGCCCATGATGTCGCCGGCCGGCAGGGTGAACAGCGAACCGGAGATGTTGGCGCTGGCCACCTTGGTGGTGCTCTTCATCTTGTCGACGAAGCGGGCGAACAGGTAGTCCTGTACGTCCTGGTTGCTCAGCGAGCCAGGGCCGGTATAACCCATCGGCGCAGCCGGGTTCCACGGCACGCAGCCGGCGATCACCGCACCCGGTGAGCCGCAGCGGGCCACGTTGCCATCCATGAAGGACGGGCCGACGGCCTGGTTGACGTGCGGCTGGTACATGCTGCCGGTACCGATGCGCTCGCCTTCATTGCGGTTGTACATGTAGCTGACGTTCCAGTCCCAGTACCGCGAACCGGTTTCGAAGCTGCCTTCCAGGCCGATGCTGGCGCGCTTGGTCTCCAGATTGTTCTCGGTGCCGCGCGGCAGCTCCTCGGAGCGGTGCGCGAACAGCACATCCTGGCCCCACAGGTTGAACGTGCTGTCCTTGGACAGGGCGGCACGGCTGCCGTTGCGCGCCTGCGCGGCGCTTACCGAGTACGGGTAGCCGGCTAGCTGCTTGGTCGATTCGCGCTTGCTGTACAGCGCGTCGGCGACGATGCGCAGGTCGTCGGTGATCGAGAAGCCGCCGTTGGCGAACACCGAGGTGCGCTCCAGGCCGGTCAGCAGGCTCATGTTGGTCTTGCTGTTGGCACCATCGGCCGGATCCGGCGCGTGGAAGTTGCCCTTCTGGCTCGGATCGCCGCCCGGGCCCACGGTCAGGTTCTTGCCACCCACGGTGACGTAGCCCCACGGGGTATTGCCGTTCAGGTTGTCGGTCGGGTGGCGCGGGCCGTTGGGATAGCGGCTGAACTCGCGATCCTTGCCCAGCACTTCGTCTTCCTTGGTGCGCTCGGCACCCACGGTGAACCAGCCGCGGTCGAAGGTCTTGCCGAAGGTGGCGCTGTAGGAACGCTTCTGGCCGTCACCCTGGCCGTACTGGCCGACGTAGACGCTGGCTTCGCCACCATCGAAGTTCTTGCGGGTGATGATGTTGACCACGCCGGCGATCGCGTCCGAGCCATACAGAGCGGATGCACCGTCGGTCAGCACTTCCACGCGCTCGACGATGGCCGACGGGATCGAGGCCAGGTCGGAGTAGCCGCCGGCGCTGACGCCCATGCGGCGGCCGTCGATCAGTACCAGGCTGCGTTCCGGGCCGAGGTTGCGCAGGCTGACGTACATGCCGCCGAAGTCGCGCGAGGAGGTCAGCGAAGACGCGCGGCTCATGCTCGGCGAACCAGCAGCGGGAATGTCCTGCAGGATGTCGGCGACGTTGACGTAGCCCTTCTTCTCGATCTCGGCGCGGTTGAGCGCGATCACCGGCTGTGCGGTCTCGACACTGGCCTGGCGGATGCGCGAGCCGGTGATTTCGATGCGGTCGAGAGTGGTGGTGGCGTCGCCGGTGCTCTGTGCGAAGGCGGGGGTGGTGCAGCTGGCGGCCAGCGCGATGACGATCGCGTTGCGCAGCGGATTGGTTTTCAGGGACATCCGTGAAATCTCGTGCTTCAGAAAAAACATGCGCCCGTTCTGTGGGCGCGTGGGGTGCTGCAAACCAACGTGGGGGCGCGATTCTAGAATGTTTCCATTCGTAACTGTTTATCGCTGTGCCGCGGATGTGCGCGAAAATGAATCGCAACCAACAATCCACAGATGTGATGTGCGCAACGTCACGTGCGTTGCGTTGGCGATGGGCAGAGGCATCGATAGCGGCGGATTTCCCGCAATCTGTAGCAGTGCGTGTGTGCAGGCATCCATCCACGCATGGCGTGGATCTACTGGACGTACTGGTTCATCACCAAGCCCGGCTGCATCGCCCTGAGTAGATCCACGCCATTCGCGGATGACGCGCAAGAAAAAGGGACGGAGCGTTCGCTCCGTCCCCTGCGTGATGCGCAGTCTGTCGCTGCGTGATGCTCAGGTTTCGCGCAGCGCCGTGGTGATGGGTAAACGTGCCGCGTGCAGCGCCGGGAACAGGCCGCCGACCAGGCCGATGCCCAGCGCCCATTTCAGGCCGGTCCACAGCAGTTCCGGCGACACATGGAACTTGAACACCACTGCGCTGAAGTTGCTGCCGATGGTGGACACGCTGTAGCCATTGAACAGCAGCCATGCCACTGCGCAACCGAGCAGGCCGCCGAGCAGGGCCAGCAGCATCGTCTCCAGCATCACCGCCGTCACCACCGGCAGGCCGCGGAAGCCGATCGCGCGCATGGTGGCGATCTCGCGCGCGCGCGTGGCCACTGCTGCATACATGGTGTTGAGCGCACCGAACACCGCACCCACCGCCATGATGGTGCCGATCACCTTGCCGAGGATGTCGATCAGCTTGGTCAGGCCACCGCCCTGCTTGCTGTAGTACACGCGGGTGGTTTCCACGTCCAGTTTCAGGCGCGGGTCGGCAGCGACGGCGGCCTTGAACTGCTCGAAGCCGGGCTTGCCATCGGTGCGCACGCTGATCGACTGCCACGCACTGCGCTGGTAGGTGGTGGCCAGCGTATCGGCGTCGGTCCACAGTTCCGAATCGTGTGCATCGCCGGTGGCGAACACACCGACCACGGTCCAGGTCTGGTTGCCCAGCGTCAGCGTCTTGCCAACGTCCAGATCGCGGAACTGGCCCTTGGCGCCCTGGCCGACCACGATCTCGCGCAGGCCGGTGGCGAACGTGCGGCCTTCGACGATCTTGACCTTGTCATGCACCGCCCACGCCTGCGGGCCGACGCCGCGGAATTGCGCATTGACGTCGGTACCGTCGGACTTTGACACCAGGTTGACCACCTGCGACAGCTCCGGTGACAGCAACGGCCGGCCTTCGGCATCGCGGCTGATGCCGGGCAGGGTGGACAGCGTGGGTACCTGCTCGCGGGTGATGACCGAGTTGGTTTCGGCCTGCGAGCCGCCACGCAGCACGATGGCAGTGGTGTCATCGCCGGTGTTGTTGAGCGTGGCCTGGAAGCCTTCGCCCATCGCCAGCATCGCCACCAGCACGCCGACCACGCCAGCGATGCCGACCACGATCACCGAGGACGCGCCCCAGCGCTGCGGCAGGCTGGCCACGCCGATGCGGGTGGCGGCCAGTGCAAGTCGCCCACCGCGGGTCAGCAGCAGCCACAGTGCCACCAGCACGGCCACGGCCAGCACGCCGATCCACGGCAGGCCGATCCACAGCACCAGGCCGAGCACCAGCAGCAGCACCGTCACGCCGTTGCCCAGCCACTTCTTGAGTTTGCTCTTGAACATGTCTGCGTTCTCCTCAGCGGCCGGCCAGTGCGTCGACGATCTTCAGGCGCTTGGCACGCAGCGCCGGCAACAAGCCGACGATGATGCCGATCACCACGATCAGGCCCAGCCCCATCAGCCAGGTCGGCGTCGGCACGTGCGGCGGCAGCATGCCGATGCTCTTCGGGCTGATGACCGGCAGGATCAGCGCGGCTAGGCCCATGCCGATCAGGCCACCCAGGCCGATCAGCAGCACCGACTCCACCATCACCAGGGTCAGCACGGTGCTGTCCTTGAAGCCCAGCGTCTTCAACGTGGCCAGTTCGGGCACGCGCTCGCGCACCGCCTGCGCCATGGTGTTGCCGGTCAACAGCAGCAGGGTGAAGAACACCGCGCCCATGATCGACGTGACGATCATGCCGATGTCGGCAAACTGCTTGACGAACGCCTGCTGGAACGCCGATTCGGTCTGGGTCTTGGTCTCGTGGTCGGAGTTGGCCGAGATCGCATCGATGGCCTGCGCCACCCGCGAGGACTGGTCCGGGTTGTCCAGCGTCACCGTGTACCAGCTCACCTGGTTCTTGATGTAGTCGTTGGATTCATCGAAGTACTTCCAGTTCATCATCAGCTGGCGTTCTTCGTTGGCGGCCAGCGCACGGTCCTTGGAGCGGTAGATGCCCTTCAGCTCCAGCGGCCAGTCGTTGCTGCCGCCACGCGGGAAGATGGTTGCCTGCAGCGGGATGGTGTCGCCGATCTTCCAGCCGAACTGCTTGGCCAGGGTCTCGCCGACGATGGCACCGGTGCGGGTCTGTTTCCAGTCCTCCAGCTGTGCCGGATCGATCTGCAGCTCGCGGTAGACATCGAAGTAGTTGGGTGACACCGAGAAGTTCGGGAAGAAGTTCTTCGGGTCCTGGTAGATGCCGCCGAACCACATGCCGTAGGCCACGTCGCGCACGCCGGCCACCTGCCGCACCTGGGCTTCCAGACGGATCGGCAGCGACTGGGTGATCGACAGCCGCGAGGCGACCACCAGCCGGTTGGCGCCTTCCACGCTGCCGCCGGAGGTGAATGCCACGCGTACCGAATCGAGCATGCCGAACAGCAGGAACGCGGCCACCACCGAAAGCAGGGTCAGCAATGTACGGGTGCGGCTGCGGAACAGCTGCGCCCACACCAACGAGAAATATTTCATCGCCGTGGCCTCCGTCAGTGGGCCAGCGGCGCGTCGGCCAGCTCGCCCTTGTCCAGGTGTACCGTGTGCGTGGCGTACTCGGCGGCCTTCGGGTCATGGGTGACCATGATGATGGTCTTGCCGTGCTCGCGGTTGAGCTGCTGCAGCAGGCCGAGGATTTCCTCGGCAGACTGGCGGTCGAGGTCGCCGGTCGGTTCGTCGCAGATCAGGAAAGTCGGGTCGGAGACGATTGCGCGCGCGATCGCCACGCGCTGCTGCTGGCCGCCGGACAGTTCATTCGGGCGGTGGCTGCGGCGGTCGGCCAGGCCGACCAGGGTCAGCGCGATCTCGGCGTTGCGCTTGCGCTGCGCCGCATTGAGATGGGTCAGCAGCAGTGGCAGTTCCACGTTCTTCTGCGCGGTCAGCATCGGCATCAGGTTGTAGAACTGGAACACGAAGCCGACGTGGTGGCTGCGCCAGGTCGACAGCTGGCCGCCACTCATCTGGTCGATGCGCTCGCCTTCGATGCTGATCTCGCCGCCGCTGGGGTTGTCCAGGCCGCCGATCAGGTTGAGCAGGGTGGTCTTGCCCGAGCCGGACGGGCCCATCAGCGCAACGAAGTCGCCGCTGGCGATGTCCAGGTCGATGCCGTGCAGCACCTGCACTTTCTCGGGGCCACGCTGGTAGGTCTTGGTGATGTTGCGCAATGAAACCAGGGTCGACATGGGTGGTTCTCCACGGAAGGCGGGAAACGGGGAAGCGCACCTGCGGTGGCCGCAGGCGTGCGTCGAGCGGTGTTGCCGGCGGCGCCCGCAGGCGCCAGGCCGTTACTGCGCTTGTTTCTGTTGCACCTTGGCGCCGTCGCGCAGGGTGTCCGGCGGGTTCACCACCACCGATTCACCCGCGCTCACGCCCTTGAGGATCTGGCGATCCTTGCCCATCGCCTGGCCAGCCTCGACCGTGCGCTGCTGCACGCGGCTCTCGTCACCCAGCACGAAGGCCACCGATGCGCCCTCGCGCTGGACCACGGCGCCACCTGGCACGCGCACGCCTTGCGGCTTGGCGGCCGCCTGCGGCTGTGCCTGTTCCAGGAAGCTGACCCGCACGCCCATCTCCGGCACGATGCGCGGGTCCTTCACCTTCAGCGCCACGCGTACTTTCACCGTGGCCTTGCCGCGGTCGGCGGTGGGGATGATGGCGATGACCTCGCCGGGAATCTTCCATTCCGGGTAGGCATTGAGCGTGGCTTCCACCGGCATCTTCGGCTGCACGCGGCCGATGAAGGCTTCGCCGACCTCGACTTCGATCTCCAGCGAGTCCATGTCGACGATGGTGCCGATGCCGGTGCGGGTGAAGCCGCCGCCGGCCGACAGCGGCGAAACGATTTCGCCGGGCTGCGCAGCCTTGGCGGTGACCACGCCGGAGAACGGCGCGCGCACGATGTTGTTGTCCACGCCCAGGTCGGCGATGGCCAGCTGGTCGTTGGCCACCTTGACGTTGCGCTGTGCGGTGTCCAGCTGGGCACGCAGGCTGTCGCGCTGGGCCACCGCCTGGTCGTACTGCGAGCGCGACACCAGCTGCTGGCCGACCAGTGCCTGCAGGCGGCTGGCTTCGGCGGCGGCCTGCTTCTGCTGTGCCTCCAGACCGGCCACCTGGCTGCGTGCGGCCTGCAGCTGCGAGGCATACAGGCTGCGCTGCGCGTCGGCATCGATCGGGTCCAGCGTGGCCATGATCTGGCCCTGCTCCACGCGCATGCCTTCCTCGATCATCACCTCGCGAACCTTGCCGGTGATCTTGGCCGAGACGGTGGCCATGCGCCGCGCAACTACATAGCCGCTGGCGTCGAGCACCGAACTGCTGGCGTTGCCCTGCTGGATGGCCACCGCAGGTGCGGTTTCCACGTCTACCGCCGGCGTACGCCCGAACAGGGCGAAAGCGACAGCGGCCAGCAGCAACACGACCACGATGATCGCGATCCACAGCCAGCGGCGGCCACCACCACTGCCACTCCCTCCGGAGGCGGGCGGCGGGGACTTGCGGTCGATACGGAGTTCCTTCAACAGCTCGGCAGAAGCGTTCATTCGTTCCATCACAGGCGTTCGGGCGGGTGTGACCGGAAGGGCGGACGGCGGCGGTTCCGGCGGTGGAGCGTGCGGCACAGCATGAAGGCAGGCACAGCGATGACGGCAGTGACAGCTGTCACCCGATGACACTGACGGCGGCAACTGCGAAATGTGACCACGGCGGCACAGGATGGCAACGTCCCCGCTACCGGTACCGCCCATGGATCCGATCGCCCCGTCGCTGGCCCGCCTGCAGCAGGTGCAGGTGCGTTACCGCGACCATACCGCCCTGCATGGCATCGACCTGCAGGTACGCGCTGGCCAGGTGCTGGCGCTGCTGGGCCGCAACGGTGCCGGCAAGAGTACCGCGATCAGCGTGCTGTTGGGTCTGCGCCGCGCCGACGCCGGACAGGTCGAGCTGCTTGGCGGTGACCCGCAGCAGCGCGCCAGCCGTATCGGCCTGGGCGTGATGCTGCAGAGCACCAGCCTGCCGCCGATGCTGCGGGTGGACGAACTGGTGGTGCAGGCCAGCGCCTGCTATCCCGACCCGATGCCGCTGCAGGAGGTACTGCAGCGCGCCGGCCTGCAGGCGCTCGCGCGCCGCCGCTATGGCCAGCTCTCCGGCGGCCAGCAGCGTGCCGTGCAGTTCGCCATCGCCCTGTGTGGCCGCCCACGCGTGCTGTTCCTGGACGAGCCCACCACCGGCCTGGACATCCAGGCGCGGCAGGCGATGTGGCAGGCGATCCGGCAGCTGGTGGCCGAAGGCTGTGGTGCGCTGCTGACCACCCATTACCTGGAGGAAGCCGAAGCGCTGGCGCAGCAGGTGGTGGTGCTGGAGCAGGGCCGGGTACTGGCCGACGCGCCGCTGAGCGAGCTGCGCCTGGCCGATCGGCCGCGCCGCATCCGCTGCCGCAGCGGGTTGCCCATTGCGGACGTGCAGCAGTGGCCGGGCGTGCAGCAGGTGCAGCGCGACGGCGAGCACCTGCAGCTGCTGGCGAGCCCGGCCGAGCCGGTGGTGGCACGCCTGCTGGCCGCCGACGCGCAGCTGCGCGAGCTGGAAGTACAGGGCGCGGCGCTGGCCGACGCCTTCCTCGACATGACCCGGGAGGCCGCATGAACACCCTTGTCCGTACCACCGGATTGCCGCTGCCTGCATGGCGCCAGGCACTACGTCCGTACCGCGCCGAGCTGATGGCCGAACTGCGCCGCGCCTGGCGCACGCCGGCGTTCGCGGTGCCCTCGTTGCTGTTCCCGGTGCTGTTCTATCTGCTGTTCGGCGTGCTGCTGGGGCGTGGTCACGCGCCGCTGTACCTGCTGGCCACCTACTGCGTGTTCGGTGCGATGGCCCCGGCCCTGTTCGGCTTCGGCGTGCAGCTGGCGCTGGACCGGGAAGGCGGCCTGCTGACCCTCAAGCGCGCGCTGCCGATGCCGGCGGCGGCACCGCTGCTGGCGCGGCTGGCGATGGCGGTGATGTTCGCGCTGCTGGTGGCGTCGTTGCTGATCGGCGTGGCGTTTGTGCTCGGTGGTGTGCAGCTGCACGCCCTGCAGGTGCTGCAGCTGCTGGCGGTGGCGGGCCTGGCGGCGCTGCCGCTGGGGGCGATCGGCCTGCTGATCGGCAGCCATGTCAGTGCCAGCGCGGCACCGGCGATGGTCAACCTGGTCTACCTGCCGCTGGCCCTGCTGTCGGGCCTGTGGCTGCCGCTGTCGGCGCTGCCCACGCTGTTCTCGACGATGGCCCCACTGTGGCCGACCTGGCATCTGGCGCAGCTGGCGCTGCCGGTGGTCGGGCTGCCGTCGGTGGGCAGCGTGGCCGGCCATCTGCTGGTGCTGCTGGCGGTCACGGTGGTCGCGCTGCTGCTGGCACGCCGTCGCCTGCGCCGGATCGGCTGAACTGGCATGATCGGCAGCGATCGTCCTCGCCTGGATTCTCCCGTGTCGTCGAGCTGGCTTGCGTCCCTGCTGCGCCCCGCACCGGATTCGGCGGTGGCCGAGCTGCTGCGACGTGGCAAGTCGCCCTGGAGCGGAGCGATCCACCTGCTGTGGTCGGTATGGATCTTCCTCACCCCGGTGCTGGGCAATGGCTTCACGCTGCGCTGGCTGCTGCTGACCCTGCTCAGCTATCCGTTGTTCCTGCTGCTCTATGCCAGGGTGATGCTGTCGCCACGGCACCATGGGTGGCGCTATGCGCTGGGCATGATCGTGCTGGCGCTGGTACTGCTGCCCTGGTACCCCTCGGGACTGAGCTACTTCGTGTTCGGCTGCGTGATGATCCGCATGAGCGGGCGCAGCAGCTGGTGGGCGTACCTGCTGCAGCTGACCGCGCTGAACCTGCTGTTCTGCGGCACCGCGCTGTACTTCGGCTATCCGTGGCAGGCCATGGTGTGGATGCCGGCGGTGTCGTTCATCGTCGGGCTGGTGGTGAACGTGGAGGCCCTGAGCCAGCAGCGCGACGTTGCCCTGCAGCTGTCGCAGGACGAGGTGCGGCGACTGGCCACCACCGCCGAGCGCGAGCGTATCGGCCGCGACCTGCACGACCTGCTGGGGCACACGCTGTCGCTGATCACGCTGAAGCTGGAGCTGGCACGCAAGCTCTACGATCGCGATGACGCGCGTGCACGGCAGGAGATCGGCGAGGCCGAGGACATTGCACGCGAAGCGCTGGCACAGGTGCGCAGTGCAGTGACCGGCATCCGCGCCAGTGATCTGGCGGGGGAACTGGCGTCGGCGCGTCTGCTGCTGGAATGCCAGCAGGTGCACCTGCAGTACACGGCGCCGCCAGCGATGCCGGTGGAGGTGGAACGCGGGCTGGCGCTGGTGTTGCGCGAGGCCGCCACCAACATCGTGCGCCATGCGCAGGCGACCCGGGTGCAGGTGGATTTCATGCTTGAGGACCGACAGTTGGAGATGCAGATACGCGATGACGGCCGTGGCGGCGTGCAGGCCGAGGGCAATGGGTTGAGTGGCATGCGTGAGCGGGCCGCAGCACTGGGTGGCCAGTTGACGCTGCAGTCGCCGCGCGGGGCGGGCACCGTGCTGACGGTACGCGTGCCGTTGATGGCCGCGACCACGCCGCTGTCGCCCACGTCGTTGGCGCAGGACGGTGCCGCATGATCCGCATCCTGCTGGCCGAAGACCAGGCCATGGTTCGCGGTGCGTTGTCGGCGCTGCTCGGCCTGGAGCCGGACATCGAAGTGCTGGGCAGCGCCGCCGATGGCGAAACCGCGTGGCGGATGCTGCAGCAGCTGCAGCCGGACATTCTGGTCACCGACATCGAGATGCCTGGCTTGTCCGGTCTGGAACTGGCGCAGCGCATCGCCCGCCACGAACTGCCGATCAAGGTGGTGATCGTGACCACCTTCGCCCGCGCCGGTTTCCTGCGCCGCGCGCTGGAAGCTGGCGTGCTGGGCTACCTGCTGAAGGACGCACCGGCCGAGAACCTGGCCGATGCCCTGCGCAAGGTGAAGCAGGGCATCCGTGCGATCGACCCGCAGCTGGCACTGGATGCGTGGTCGCAGGCCGACCCGCTGACCGACCGCGAACGCCGCGTGCTGCGGCTGGCGGGCGAGGGCCGTACCGCCAGCGAGATTGCCGAGCAGCTGGGGTTGTCGCACGGTACGGTGCGCAATTACCTGTCCGAGTGCATCGGCAAGCTGGGTGTGGCCAATCGCATCGAGGCGTACCGGCTGGCGCGGCAGAAGGGGTGGTTGTAGGGGCGGCCTGCTGTTCCCAATGATGTCGTTTCCGCGACCGCGGGTGGGTGTCACTTTCTTTGCTCGTGCAAAGAAAGTAACCAAAGAAACACGCCGCCAGAGCGCGAGCCGGTGCTACGCACCGGTGCCCTGCGCTTCTCGGGGAATCAGGGGACGGCGCCGAACTCGCTTCGCTCAAACACCGGCGCCTCTACGCCCCTGATTCCCCTGCGATGCTCGGCTCGCTAGAAGGCGGACCCAACGTCAAAAGCCACAGCTGCACCCAGTAGATCCACGCCATGCGTGGATGCTGTTGCTCTTGATCTTGACCTTCCAGTCCGCCTTCAAGCGAGCCGAGCACCGGAGTGCGAAGCACGCCGGCTCGCGGCCGGCGGAGCGTTTCTTTGGTTACTTTCTTTGCGCGCAAAGAAAGTGACACCCCTCCGCAGTCGCGGAAACAATCCGCCGGGAACGCCCGGCGAACCCTTTCAATCCTTCCCGCGCGCCATCGCCTGGAACACGCCATCGCGCCGCACCCACAGGTGGAACAGCGCCGCACCCACATGCATCAGCACCGTGGCGAACAACACATACGCCAGCAGGCTGTGCGCGTTGCGCAACGCGGCATACAGCGCCGGGGTATGCGGCACGATCGGCGGCAGGTGCAGGCCGCCCCAAAGCACGATCGGGTAACCGCCGGCCGAGAGCATCGCCCAGCCGATCAGCGGCATCGCCAGCATCAGCCCGTACAGCATCCAGTGCGACGCCTTGGCCGCCATCACCTGCCACACCGGAAGATCCGCCGGCAGTGGCGGCGGGCGATGGCGCAGCCGGTTGTACAGGCGCAGCAGCACCAGTACGCCGATGGCGATGCCCAACGGGCGATGCAGATCGATCAGCATCGGCCGCAAGTGCAGCGAGGCGACCATGGTCACGCCGATGAACAGCATGGCGATGATCATCAGTGCCATGGACCAGTGCAGCACGCGCGCGAGCAGGTTGAAGTGGCCGTTGCCGGTGCTCATCGTGCGGCCTCCTTCGGTTGCTCGACGTTGCCGGTGGCGCGCTCGCGTTCGCGGCGGTTGAAGGATTGCGAATACACCGCCGAGCGGGCCGCCAGGATCGGATCGTCACTGCCACGCACGCCACTGGGCAGGATCAGCGGATCGAAGTTGATCTGGCCGCACGCGCCTTGTTCCTGCGACTGCATGCGGTCCAGGCTGAGTACGCCGGCCACCACCTGATCACGCGATTCGGGCCACGGTACCGACGGATCATCGATGGCATCGCCAGGCTCGGCGGTGGTCACGACCAGGTTCCAGCGCACCGGGCCGCTGGCCAGGCGCTGCTGCAGTTCCTGGCTGAGGAAATCGACGCTGGCCTGCTTGCGGGTTTCCGCATCCATCTCCACCACCGGCGCCTGCGGCTGCCAGCGCCAGCGCACCGCGCGCTTCTGGCCCTGCGCGTTGGTGAACCAGAAGCTGTTGACGCTGTTGAAGGTGGTGTCGGCCCAGCTGCTGGTCCACGGCGCGGTCTTGGCCCACTGCTGGAAGGCCTGTGCACTGGGGTATTTCGCCAGCACCGCGGCCATCTTCTGCGGGTCGGGCTTGCCGGTGGTCGGGTCCGGGATGGAGGCGCGCGTCTGCTCGTAGAACGCCTCGGCGTTGGGCACGGCGAAGAACGGGAAGCTGTTCATCGCCATGCGCCATTCCTGGCCATCATCGCTGACCATCTGTACCGCGAGGCTGCGTACGCGTGCGGTGTTGTCGGCGCCGTAGGGGTCGCCGCCGCCGATCGACAGGCGACCCATCACCGGCACGCGGCGCTGCGAGAACACGCGGGCGCTGGACAGGGTGGGGGCCTGCGCACTGGGTTCGAACCAACCGCTTACACACACGCCCTTGCTGTGCGCACGGCGGAAGCCCGGATGGGCCGGGCCGGTGGCCTCGATTGTGTCGGTGAAGCGCTGCGCGGTCAGGCGGCCGCCAATCCAGCCGGCCAACCAGGCGAAGGCCAGCGCCACCGCACCCAGAATGAGTGCGATCAGTGCGATCCAGAGCAGGGGGGAATGCTTGCGCGGCGCGCCCGGTGTCTGGCCGGCGCGGGTGTAGCGGAAGAGCGACATGGTCGGAGTCCTGCCTTCACGGAGCGTGTGGGTGGTCGACCCACACATCCTCGCAGAACCCTTCCAGGCCCGGTATTCAATTTTTCGTCAAGTTTGCCGGGGACGGCGTGCCGACCAAGGTCGGCACCCACCCGATCAGCTGTAGCGCTGCTTCAGCATCGCCCACGCCGAGCGCAGCGCCAGCGCTTCGCCGCCAGCCGGCCGGCCCGGGCGTTCGCCGTCGTTCCAGGCATACACGTCCAGATGTGCCCAGCGCTGGCCGTCTTCCAGGAAGCGTTCGAGGTACAGCGCGGCGGTGACCGAGCCGGCCATGCGCGAGCCGGCGTTGGCCAGGTCGGCGATGCCGCTGCTCAGGTAACGCAGGTAGGGGCGCCACAGCGGCATGCGCCAGACCGGGTCGCGGGTCGCGTCGCCGGCCTGCAGCCACTGCTGGGCCACGCTGTCGTCGTTGCTGAAGAGCGCCGGCAGGTCCGGGCCCAGCGCGATGCGCGCAGCGCCGGTAAGGGTGGCGAAGTCCAGTACCAGGTCCGGCTTCTGTTCGCTGGCGAAGGTCAGCGCATCGCACAGGATCACGCGGCCTTCGGCGTCGGTGTTGTCGATCTCCACGCTCAGGCCCTTGCGGGTGGCGATCACTTCGCCCGGGCGGAAGGCATCGGGGCCGATCGCGTTTTCCACCGCCGGCACCAGCAGGGTCAGGCGCACCGGCAGGCCGCGCGCCATCACCAGGCCTGCCAGGGCCAGTGCATGCGCGGCACCGCCCATGTCCTTCTTCATGTTGCGCATGCCGTCGGCCGGTTTGATGTCCAGGCCGCCGGTATCGAAGCACACGCCCTTGCCGACCAGCACCAGTGCCGGATCGGTGTCCTTGCCCCAGCGCAGCACGACCAGGCGCGGAGCGCGGTGCGAGGCGCGGCCGACGGCATGGATGGCCGGGAAGTTCTGCTTCAGCAGTTCATCGCCGGTGATCGCCTCGACCTGCGCACCGTGCGCATCGGCCAGCGCGCGCGCGGCGTCTTCCAGCTGCTGCGGACCCATGTCTTCGGTCGGGGTGTTGACCCAGTCGCGCACGCGCAGGCTGGCGGCGATCAGGTCGGCCACTTCGCCGGTCGGCTCAGCCACCAGGCGTGCCGGTGCACGGTGGCGCTTGCGGTAGCGATCGAAGCGGTAGCTGCCCAGGCCCCAGCCCAGCTGCAGCAGCGCCAGTTCGGCGGCCGGCAGTTCGCTGGCCAGCTGCCACACGCTGCCTTCCGGCAGCGCGTGCGGGGCATGCGAGTAGCTGTAGGCATCGCCACGATCACCCACGCCGATCACCGCACCGGCCAGGCCATCGGCGCCGGGCAGCAACGCCGTGGTGAAGGCACCGGCGGTGAAGCCCTGCGACGCCAGCCATGCCTGGGTGGCGGCCGGCTGGCCGTCCTTCCAGGACGCGAACTGCTCGCGGTCCAGCACGTACAGCGGCAGTGCTGCGGCGGTGTCGGCAGTGAAACCAGTGATCTCGCTCATGCGTCAGGTACTCCGGGGTGCGGCAGCGTCGAGGTTGGCATCCAACCAGTCGGCCAGGCCGGTGAGGGTGTCGAACTGCAGGTCCGGCTGCAGCTGCGGATGGGTCCAGGTGGCTGCTTCGCGGTTGATCCAGCAGCCGCGCAGGCCGGCGGCGATCGCCCCGGCCACGTCCATTTCGGCGTGGTCGCCGACGTGCAGTACCTGCGCCGGCGCAACACCCAGGCGGGCGCAGGCGGCGTGGAAGATGCTCGCCTCCGGCTTGGCCGCGCCGTGTTCGCGCGCGCCCAGCTGGAAGGCGAAATGATGGGCCAGGCCGATCCGCTCCAGATCGGCATTGCCGTTGCTCAGCGCCGCCACCGGCACCCGCGCGGCAATCCGCGCCAGTGCGTCGATCGCATCGGGGTAGCACTCGACCTGGTTGCGCGCGGCGAAGAACACGTCATACGCCGGCTCCAGCAGATCCAGGCTGGCACCACTGGTGTGCAGCGCTTCGTGCAGGGTCAGCCGGCGCAGTGCGCTCAGGTCGTGATGGAGGTGCGGATGGGCGTGGTACAGGCGCTCGCGCAGTTCGCGCATCGCCGCCACCGGATACATCTCGGCCGTGGCGGGGCTGTGTTCACGCATCCACTCGTGCAGGACCAGGTCGATGCGGGCGCCGATCGGAGCGAACGGCCACAGCGTGTCGTCAAGGTCGAGGGTGATGGCTTGGACGGGGAAATTCACTCCGCCATTCTACCCCTGCCCGCGCGGGCTTTCATTCCAGCAGACGCGCCCAGCCCTGCATCCCGTCCAGCCGCGCCAGCACCAGCTTGATGCAGACCAGCAGCGGCACCGCCAGCAGCAGCCCGATCATGCCCCAGGCCCAGCCGAACACCATCAGCGCAAGGATCAGCACCAGTGGCGACAGTTTCATGCGACGGCCCAGCACGATCGGGGTCACCATCTGCCCTTCCAGGGTGTGCAGGCCCAGGTAGGCGGCGGCCGGCAGCAGGGCCTGCAGCGGGTCGCGGAATTCCACGAAGCCCATCAGTAGCATCAGCGCCACGCCGATCAACGGACCCACATACGGAGCGAAATTCAGCAGTGCGGCCACCGTGCCCCACAGCAACGCTTCCTGCAGGCCGATGCCGAGCAGCATCAGTACGCCGGCGAACACCAGCCCGACCAGGGTGTTGATCACGCTGATGGTCAGCACATAGCGCGACACCTCGCGCTCGATCGAACGCAGGATGTCACTGGTGAAGCGCTGCTGCTGACGGTTCGGGAACAGGGCGATCGCCGCGCGTTGCAGGCTCTGCCCGTAGATCATGAAGAACAGGGTCAGCAGCACCACCGCCAGCACCGAGGCGGCCAGCCGCGGCGCACGGGTCAACATGCGGTACGGGTCATCGAGCTGGGCGCGGATCACCTGCACCTTGCGGTTGCTGTCGCCACCGGCAACACGGGCGAAGTTCTCCGCAGCCTGGTTGGCCTGCTGCACCGGCTTGGTCAGGTCCTGCACCTGGCGGGCGATCTTGCGCAGCTGCTGCGGTGCTTCCTGTGCCCATTCCATTGCCGGGCCGATCAACTGCACCGCCAGCGAACCGGTCACGCCCAGGCCCGCGCCGAGGATCAGCAGAGCGCCCAGCGCACGCGGAATCCACAGCTTCTGCAGCAGGCGCAGGATCGGATTGCCGACCAGTGCGAAGAACATCGCCAGCAGCACCGGCAGGATGATGTCCTGTGCCGCCCACAGTGTGTAGCCCACCGCCAGGGTCGCCAGCACCACCAGCGACATCGGTCCGCGCGGACGCGACGGTGGCGGCAACGGGGCGTCGGGCTGTTCGGGGCCGGCCGGTGACGGGGACAGGAGGGACTCGCTCATCGACGCACCAACCGGGAAGGGGAGCGCATTATCCGCCGGCCGCGATCGGCGCGGCGGATTCCATGGATCAACGTTCGGACAGCTCGGTAGCCGCTTCGGCCGGACGCGGTCCGCGCGGGTCTGGTTCCGGCTCTGGCTCCGGCACGGAGCGTGGAGCCGGTGCCGGCCGTGGCTCGGCAGCGGAGGCCGCCGCCTGTGCCTGTTCGCTGGCTTCGTCGGCTTCCTCAGCCGCGTCGTCGGCAGTGGCTGCGGCCTGCGCCGCCATCGCCGTGGCGAACGCCGCCTGTGCACTGGCGAACAGGTTCGAGACCGAACCCACCATCTGCAGCCAGCGGGCACCGTTGACCTTGCCCGGCACTTCCAGCTTGCCGGCGATGAAGCCACCGGCCAGGCCGACCACCACGATGCGCAGCGGCGACCAGCCCTTTCGCCAGACGTCGCTGAGCGTGGACCAGTGGTCCTGGGTTTCGCCCAGGCGCACGGTCACCACTTGTTCGCAGCGTTTCACACGCCGTTGCAGCGCGCCGAACTTCATGGCTTGCCCTCGGGCAGCTGCACTTCGGCATCGGGATCGTCTTCGCTGGGTTCGTCGAACAGGCCCAGGCGTGACAGCTGGCGCCGGGTGGCGTGCATGCCGGTGTGGTGGAAGAAGTAGGACACCCGCCAGATCGCATAACCGGTGACGGCCAGGCTCAGCAGCGAGGTGATCAGCAGCGCCTGCAGCCAGCTCAGGCCCCAGCTCTGCAGCAGGGCGATGAGGGTGGCGGCCATCAGCAGCCAGGCCGAGGCACCGAACACGATCGCCACGCCGGCCCAGGCCAGCGCGCGACCGAATGCACTACGCGCCAGCGCGAAGTCGGCCGAGGCCAACCGGCGCAGCGAGCGCAGCGTGTGCTTGGCAGAATCGGCAGCGGCACTACCGGCCGCGCCGACCTGGCGGATGCTCTCATCCAGCGGCGGGGTAGCCGCCGGATCAGGCGCTTGCGCGTTGTCTTCGCTCACGCCGCGGCTTACTTGTCGCTGCTGCCGCGGGCCAGCTTGGCGATGATCCAGCCGGCAGCGAAGGCGACACCGAACGAGGCCAGCGGACGTTCACGGATCAGCTCAGCGGCGCTGTCGATCAGGTCCTTGCCCTTGTCCATCAGCGCGTCGACCTGTTCCTTGGCGGCTGCACCACCAAACTCGGCGGCGGCCAGGCCGGACAGCGCGCTGTCGGACAGTTCAGCCTTGACGTTGGCCTTGCCGATGCGCAGTTCGTCGCCGGCTGCGCCGGTTGCACCCTTGATCGCACCGCCGGCGGCCGACGCGGCCTGCTTCAGATGGGAACCGGCTTCACCCAGGTGTTCCTTCAGGTTCTCGGTATTGGTGGGGCTCATCGAATCACTCCTGTTGCGATGGGGGAACGGGAGTCGGCGGTGCCGACCTGGACTGACAGCAATAGCATTGCCGGGGTATAGGGGGTGTTACGGCAGGGCGATCAGCGCATCACGAGCTGGCCCTGCTGCTGGCCATTGTTGCGCAGCACGCGTATCACCAGGGTCGGCGGGCGCTGCTGGAAGTTGGCGCGCCAGCTGGCCAGGTCGGCGAATTCGCCCACGGTGGCATCGGTGATGATGTCGCCCTGCTGCAGGCCGTTGGTGGCCGCGCGGCTGCCGCGCTTGACCTCGCTGACCAGCACGCCACCGACACCGGACTGGCGCAGCGACTCGGGCAGGTCGACGAAGGTGGCCCCGGTCAGGCGCGGGTCCAGGCTCTCACCGCTGACCGCGCGCGCCTGTTCCTTCAAGGTTGCCTTGATCTGCAGCGGCTTGCCCTCGCGGCGCACGTCCAGCGTCAGCGCGCTGCCGACCGCCGCCAGGCCTTCCACGTTGTGCAGGGCTTCGGCGCTGTCCACGCGCTGGCCGTTGGCCGAGACCACCACGTCGCCCGGCTTCAGGCCGGCGGTCGCAGCGGCCGAACCGGCCAGCACGCGGGTGATCAGCGCACCCCGCGTTTCGCCCAGGCCCAGCCCCTGCGCGATCTGCGCGGTCAGGTTCTGGCTCTCCACGCCCAGCGTGCCGCGCACCACTACGCCGTGCTTGACCAGCTGGTCGACCACGCTGCGCGCCAGGTTGGAGGGGATCGCCAGGCCCAGGCCGATGTTGCCGGCCATGCTGCCCTGCGGGTTGAAGCTGGCGGTATTGATGCCGACCAGCTGGCCCTGCAGGTCGACCAGTGCGCCACCGGAGTTGCCCGGGTTGATCGACGCATCGGTCTGGATGAAGTTCTGGTAGCCCAGCCCGCGGATGCCGCTGCGGCCCACCGCCGAGACGATGCCGGAGGTGACCGTCTGGCTGAAGCCGAACGGGTTGCCGATGGCCACCACGAAGTCACCGACCCGAAGCTGGTCGCTGTTGCCGAGCTTGATGTCGGTCAGGTTCTGCGCCGGGATGCGGATCAGCGCGATGTCGGTATCGCGGTCCGAACCGAGGAACTCGGCCTTCACCGTGCGCCCGTCGGCCAGTGTCACCTGCACGTCATCGGCGTTGTCGATGACGTGGTGGTTGGTCAGCACCAGGCCCTCCTTGGCGTCGATGATCACGCCCGAGCCCAGCGATTCGTTGATGCGTTCCTGCGGGATGTCCGGGAACAGGCGGCGGAAGAACGGGTCGTTGAAGAAGGGGTTGCGCACGCGCACCACCTGCTTGGTGTTGACGCTGACCACGGCCGGCATCGCCTTCTCCAGCATCGGTGCCAGCGACGGCACCGCCTGTCCGGCCACCGAGGCCGGCAATGCCGCCGTGGTCGGGAGTACCGCAGGCAGCGGCGCGGCGTCGGCACGGTTGTCCAGGTGGGCATTGATGCCGGTGGCAACGAAGCCACCGAAGGCGGCGGCGATTGCGAGCGTGAGCAGGGTGGGAAGCGGTCGCATGGGAGTCGGTTCGCTGGCGTGGGTGGGGGCCGTTCGGCTCTACGGTAAAACAAGCTGAATGAGTGTGTCGCGATCTGGATAAATGCGCCATGAAAACCGGGCGCCCGGAACGCGGGTCGGCGTCGCCATCTGTGGGGCGGTGGCGACAACGTCGGGCGTGCTTCGCAATGTGCCGACGTCTGCCGAAGCGCGTGTGGATACAGGCTGATACTTGCGCAGTTCTGCGCATCCTGGTGCCGCGATGCGCCATATCGCATGCCTTTCGCAGCACTCTGGCAGGTGCGCGCAGGCAGCACCTGCCGCTACCCGCACCGTGCGGCGCAGCACTGAAAAAAAGGGGTTTCCTGTCAACCCACTGTGCTCGAGAGGGTGCTGGGCTACACCATTACCGTCGCAGCAGATGCGATTGCGGGCGCATGCCCCGTTCCACGATCGTCAATGTCGGTATAGCATCGCCCCGTTTTGATACTTAAGGCCCGCAGGAGGGCAACATGAGCAACGGTAATGGTGTGTCGGTCGTGACCGACGCCGTCGAGAACGTCAAAGAAACCGCCACCAACGTTGGCGAGTCCATCGCCCACGCTGCCGAAGACGCAGTGAAGTCGGTCAAGAAGACCGTCAAGCGCGCCACCAAGGCTGCCGGTACCCGCGTTGCCAAGGCCAAGAAGGCTGTGGCCAAGGTCGAGAAGACCGTTGCCAAGAAGGCCGAGAAGGCTGCCAAGTCGGTCGGCAAGACCGTTGCCAACGCCAAGAAGAAGCTGGAAGCCGCCAAGAAGAACGCCAAGGCCGAAGCCGCTGCCCTGAAGAAGGAAGTGGCCAAGAAGAAGGCGGCTGCAGGCAAGGCCGTGACCAAGAAGGCCGCTGCTGCCAAGAAGACCACCAAGGCCGCCACCAAGGCTGCCGGCAAGAAGGTCGCTACCGTGAAGAAGGCTGCCACGAAGAAGGCCGCCGTCGCCAAGAAGACCGTTGCCAAGAAGACCGCGGCCGCCAAGAAGGTTGTCGGCAAGAAGGTCGCTACCGCCAAGAAGGCCGTGGCCAAGAAGACCGTCGCCGCCAAGAAGGTCGCTGGCAAGAAGGCCGTGGCTGCCAAGAAGGTTGTCGGCAAGAAGGTTGCCGCTACCAAGAAGGTCGCCACCAAGAAGACCGCGGCCGCCAAGAAGGTTGTCGGCAAGAAGGCTGCTGTCGCCAAGAAGGCCGTCGGCAAGAAGACCGCTGCTGCCAAGAAGGTTGTCGGCAAGAAGACCGCCGTTGCCAAGAAGGCGGTGGGCAAGAAGGTTGCCGCCACCCGCAAGACGGTCGCCAAGAAGGCTGCGCCGCTGAAGAAGGTCGCCGCCAAGAAGGCTCCGGCCAAGAAGGCCGTGCGCAAGGTCGCCAAGCGCAAGTAATCGCGCCGTGACCGAAGGCCCTGCCACCCAACGGGTGGTGGGGCCTTTCGCGTTTCTGGGGCACGGTCTGGGGCAAGATGCAGGTTATTCCTGCAGGAGCCCCGGGCATGCGTGGTATTGACTTCAGTTCCTGGCAGGGCGTGCTGTCCACGTTGGCCGGCCTGGTCCTGATCACCCTGCTGGGCGTGGGCATCCGCCTGCTGGTGATGCAGACCCTGCAACAGCGCCGCGAGCGCGAGAACCGGCAGATCAACGAACGGCTGCGCACGCTGATGGCGGCCTACAAGACCCTGGGCGGGTCGTTCACTGGCGAACTGGGTGTGGATCCCAGCCATCGCCGCGACCTGCGCCAGCGCGAAAATGCCGAAGGCATCGCCGAACCCCGCTCGGATCGCGCGCGCCGCATCCGCGATGCGGTTGAAGCGGCACTGTCGGACATCCTGTTGCTGGGCACCGACGAGCAGGTGCGGCTGGCCGCGCGTGCGGCCAACGAACTGGCACAGGGGCGGCCGGTGCACCTCCACGAACTGGTGGTCTCGCTGCGCGACTTCGTGCGCGAAGCGCTGGATCTGGCCCCCATCCCGACCGACCTGCAGATTCCACCGCAGGGCCCGACCCGGCCCGCTGCCAGTGGCGGTGGCAAGGGCCGCAACGATGGCGATGCCAAGGGCGGTCGTGCGGGTGGTGGCGGTGGCGGCGGCGGTGGCGGAATGGGGGCCGGAATGGGCGGCATGGGCCTCGGCGCCGGCGCCGCACTGGGCGCCGGCCATGCCTCCGCCAGCGATGAGACGGACGCGCGCTGAGCACGTCCGCCCGGTTCAGCGCGTCAGCTCGTAGAGCGGCACGAACCCACCGTAGATCATCCGCGCGCCGTCGAACGGCATCGGATTCTTCGCCGGATCAAACCGCGGGTCTTCCATCATCTTCTTCATGCCGGCGTCGCGGGTCGGCTTGTCTGGCCATTCGATCCAGGAAAACACGACCGTCTCATCCGGCGTGGCTTTCACCGCGCCGAAGAAGTCGGTGGTTTTGCCGTGCGGTACGTCGTCACCCCAGCACTCGACCACGCGCAGCGCGCCGTACTCGATGAAAACGGGATCCCCTGTGCGTGCATGGGCGAGGAACTTCTCTTTGTTGGCGGTGGGCACCGCCAGGACGAAACCATCGATGTAGCTCATTGCCTGCCTCCGGATGGACCGTGCCGCATGCACGGCCTTCAAGTACCCGACGAACCAGGGCGCCGTGGATCGACATCCTGTGTGCGCCTGTTCAGCCCGGCCCGCCGGGCAGCGGCGCCAGCACCGTCTCCGGTGGCTGCTGGCCGGCCAGGTGGCGCACGAAGTAGTCCCACATGCGGTGCGTGTAGGTGGCGTCGTTGCGGAACAGTTCGTGGTCCTGCCGGGCCAGGTACAGCAGGTCGTAGCTGCGCTGGGCCTTGTTCAGGGCGGCGGCCAGTTGCAGGGTCAGCGCCGGCGGCGCGTTCTCGTCCAGTTCGCCATAGACCAGCATCAGATGCCCACGCAGGTTGCCGGCCAACGCTGCATTGTCGAGTCCGGCAAAGGGCGCCGGCACGCCATCGGCCAGGGGTGTTGGCGGCAGCACGCCACCGAACAGCCGGTCCATGCCGTGCAATGCACCGCCGTACATGCCCTGGAAATTGTGGCTGCCGGCCGAGGCCACGCCCACCTTGTAGAACGCCGGATAGCGCAGCAGGGCGCGCGCTGCACTGTAACCACCGAACGAATGCCCGTAGATGCCGACCCGCTGCAGGTCGATGCCCCGGTAGCGTTCGCCCAGCTGGCGCAGCGCAGCCACATGGTCATCCAGCTGCACATCTGCCCCGTGCAGGAAGCTGCTGTCATGGAACGCCTTGTCGCGGCCACCGGTGCCGCGCGCGTCGATGCTGACCACCACGAAGCCCAGTTCGGTCAGGCTGGCGCGTGACACCGGATTCAAGGCGGACACCGCCTCGGCGTAGGTCACCGGCGCATTGCTGACGAAGGAGCCACCGTACATCGCGTCGATCACCGGAAAGCGGCCGTCATCGCGATAGTCGCGGGGCAGGTAGACGGTGGCGAAGATCGGCGTTCGCCCATCGGCGGCCAGCAGCCGCTCGCGCCGTGGGGGGCGCCAGCCGGCAGCAACGATCGCGCTGTTATCGGCTGTTTCCAGCACCATCACTTCACGGCCGTCATCGCTGGCCCGCAGCACGGTGCGTGGTGGCTGGTCGAGACGGGAAACGGTATCCACCAGATAGCCACCGCCAGGCGACAGCGCCTGGGGGGCGCGCCCGCCGAACAACGCGCCGGTGCCAGCATCGGCCAGATGGTCGTTGCCATCGGCGGCCAGGCGCTGGACCGGTCCCCCCTGCAGCGATACACGGTACAGGCCGCGTACGTAGGGGTCGCCACCGTCGACGCCGCCGGCGCTGAAGTACGCCCAGCCACCCGCAGCGTCCACGCCCAGCAGGTCGCGCACCGCCCATTGGCCGCGGGTGAGCTGGCGCAGCACCTTGCCGTCGGACAGGCGGACCCGGTACAGATGGCCCCAGCCATCGCGCTGCGAGAACCACACCGCCGTGTCCTGGCCGGGCAGGATGGCCACCGCTGGCCGGTTGTAGGAATACACGTTGAGCTGCAGGCGGGTGTCGCTGGCTTCTTCCAGAACCGTGCGCAACGCACCGTTGTTGGCATCGATCTCCAGCAGACGCAGCCTGCGCGGTGCGCCGAAGTGCGCGATCACGGCATACAACCGGTCGCCGTCCCAGCCGAGTACGCCGGCTTCGCTGAGGGTGTTCCAGCCTTCCGGCAAGGCGATGTCATGCTGCTGGCCATTGCGGGTGTCGACCACATACACGCTGTCGCGCACCTGCCGGGTGTCACCCAGCACCCCCAGCTTCACCGTATGCACGCGCGGCCGCGCGCTGTTGGCCGGGCTGCTTTCCAGATAGGGGTAGTCCTGCAGCGCGCGTTCGTCGTAGCGGATGCCGGCCACGTAGCGACCGTCCGGTGACCAGCCGACCGCGAACGGCCGCGTCGGCATCCGGCCCTGACGGCGGGGAATGCCGCGCAGGGTGAAGTCCGGCAGCACGCCATAGCCATGATTGGATTCACCGCCGCTGGTCAGCGCTCGTGCTGCCGTTCCGGGCGAGTGCAGCCACAGGTTGTGATCGCGTACCTGCAGCCAGGCATCACCGCCGGGCGATGGCAGTGCATCGGCCGCTGGCGCTGCATCCTGCGAAGGCACGCACTGCAGGCGTGGCCATTGACAGCTGATCGCCGCCTCGCCGTTGAACTGCAGGCGCAGGCCTCCATCCAGTACCTGCACGTTGTTCAAGCGCAGGCGTGGTCCGCTGGCGCCGAGAGGTGCAACCGCAGCGTCCAGCGCATCGGGTTCGAACAGGATCTGGCGTGTGGCCTGGACTGGATCGACCAGTACCGCTTGGCGCCGGCCCTGCGTGGTTTCGCGTTCGTACCAGAAGCGCCCATCGGCCAGCCAGTGGGGCAGCACCGAAGCATTGCGCAGCGCACCGCGAAGGTGACTGTCATGCACGCGTTCGGCGCGCTGGTAGTCAGCGGCCTGCAGTGCGTGCGCAGCGTGGATCGGGAACAGGGCAGCGCATGCCAGGAGCGCGGCGCGAACAGGCACCAGCGGCGGATCGGAAACGTACAAGGCAACCTCCTGTTGCAATCGACGACGAATCACAAATGCACGCGCGCCGCGCGCGTATGCCAGAGACAGCCTGAATCAAGGCAAAAAATTCAGCAATGCGAAGACCGCTGTTTTCAGGGAGCGTTGTGGCGAATAACGGAGAATTTACATTCCCGATGCGATGGCGCCCTGGCGCTGCTGCACACCATAAGAAAGTAAAGGTGTACCCCCATGAAGAATTCGCTGATTGCTCTGGCCCTGGCCGCTGCCCTGCCGTTCACCGCCTCGGCTGCTGAGAACCTGTCGTACAACTACGCCGAAGCCGACTACGCCAAGACCGACATCGACGCGTTCAAGGCCGACGGCTGGGGCGTGAAGGGTTCGTACGGCTTCCTGCCGAACTTCCACGCTTTCGGTGAGTACAGCCGCCAGGAAATCGACCACACCAACATCAAGCTGGACCAGTGGAAGATCGGCGCCGGCTACAACGTTGAAATCGCCCCGACCACCGACTTCGTTGCCCGCGTTGCTTACCAGAAGCGCGACCAGAAGCACGGCCTGGACTTCAATGGCTACAGCGCTGAAGCCGGTATCCGCACCGCCTTCGGTGCCCACGCCGAAGTCTACGGCATGGTCGGCTACGAAGATTTCTCGAAGAAGCACGGCATCAATCCGGAAGGCCAGTGGTACGGCCGCCTGGGTGGTCAGGTCAAGCTGAACCAGAACTGGGGCCTGAACGGCGAGCTGAAGATGAACCGCGACGGCGACAAGGAATACACCGTCGGCCCGCGCTTCAGCTGGTAATTGCTTCCTCGGCGCGCCTGCGCGCCGAAGATGCCTGGACAGGCCCGGCCCATGCCGGGCCTGTTGCGTTTCCGGCTGGGCAAACGCTACCTGACCGTGTCGCGGCGGAAGGGCGGCATTGCAACGAATTGGATTCCGCAGGCGTCGGCTGCGCCCTAGGGTGAGTGGCCTGTTCTGCAGGAATGCAACCATGCCCACGTTTCCGTCGCCCCGAGATTCTCCCTGCCGCCTGTTGCTGCTGGATCCGCACCCGCTGTTGCGGCATGGCGTGCAGGAAGTCCTGGCCCGGCAGGCGGACCTGCAGGTCGATGGAAGCTACGGTCGCAGCGGTGATCTGCTGCAGCGCCTGCAGCAGCAGGCGGCCGCGATCGATCTGCTGCTGGTCGACGCCTTGCCGATCGGTGACAGCGGGGAAGGTCTGGAACTGCTGCGGCACCTATCACGCCATTGGCCGGCAGTGCCGATCCTGGTGTTGTCCGCGCACTGCAACGCGGGTGTCGTGTCCTTGGCCCTGCAGGCCGGTGCGCGCGGATTCCTGTCCAAGGCCTGCGCGCCGCAGACGCTGCTGCGGGCAGTGAGCGTGGTCGCCCGTGGCGGACGCTTCGTGCCGCCGGAACTGCGTGCACAGTTGAACCAGTCCCGCCGGCAACGCCAGCAGCCCGTGCGTCCACCACGGTTGAGTACGCGCGAGCGCACCGTCCTGCAGTGGGTGCTGCGCGGCTGCAGCACCGGCGAGATGGCACGCCGCAGTGGGCGTACAGCCAGCACCATCAGCACGCAGAAGCGAGCGGCTTACCGCAAGCTGGGCATCCGCAACGATGGCGAGCTGTTCCGTTTCCGCCATCTGATCGACGCTGATCGAGGCGGCGTTACTCGCCCTGGTACTGCTTTTCTTCCACCAGCGCCGAACCGGCCACGCGGTTGATCTCGTTCTTCACCTGCACGCGCTCGCCATTGGTGCCATAGACACCACGCGCCAGCTGGATGAACGCATCGTCGAACACCTGGGCTGCTTCCTTGTCGCGCAGCTGGTCCTGGATATCCCACATGCGCTCGTTGATCGTCTTCAGCTGCTGCTTCAGCACGGCCAGTGCCGGCTGTGCCTGCAGCTGCTGCTGCAGCAAGGGCAGCAGGCCGTCCAGCTCGGTGCGGACGTTGGCCAGCTTGGCCACATCGTCGATGCGCTCGGCCTTGATCTCGAGAATGGTGATCTTGTCGATCAGCTCGCCGATCGATACCGGGGTCAGGATGGCGTCCACGCGGTTGGTTCCTGGAAACAAGGCGCCATGATACCGCGCCGCTGGCACGCGGCCCCCGGTCCACGGGATTTACGCCGAATTTGCGCCACGGGCCCGGCAGCACCCTCGATCCGTTACGGCCACCACCTCGACACTGCGCTCCCGGCGGCGCAACCGCCTTCAACGAGGAACACAGTGCAGTGAACAGCAAGGGGATGATGGCGGCAGTGGTGGCCGCCCTGGCAGGGCTGCTCGGCATCGGCAGCGCCCAGGCAAAGGTGCAGGTCAGCGGCAGTGCCGCACTGACCAGCGACTACGTGTGGCGTGGCAGCTCGCAGAGCGATGGCGACCCGGCGGTGCAGGCGGGCGCGAAGATCTCGGTCGCATCGGGTTGGTATGCCAGCGTGTGGGGCTCCAACGTTTCGTTCAAACCGGACAATGGCGCGCGCAGCGAGTTCGACCTGGTGGCAGGCTGGTCCGGCGCGCTGGCACCGGACTGGACACTGGATGCCAACCTGACCCGCTATGTGTATCCAGGTACCGGCCGCGCGCTGGACTGGACCGAACTCAATACCACCCTGAACTGGAAGCAGCGCGCCTGGTTGCAGATCGCGCATTCCAACGACGCGTTGGCCGGTGGCCATCGCGGCACCTATGCCCAGCTGGGTGTGCGGGTGCCGCTGCACGAGCGGTTCCGCCTCGAAGCGGCGGTAGGCCAGTACTGGCTGGCCACCGCACAGGGGCCTGATTACCTGCATGGCCAGCTCAGTGCCATCGCCTCGCTGACCCCGGCATGGGAACTGCGCGCCACCGTGCATGACACCGACAACGCAGCGAAGCGGCTGTTTCCGGACAATGCCGGCGGACGCTGGGAGCTGGTGCTGCAGGGCAGCTTCTAGTCAGTCACCGAAGCCTGGCGTGCGCGCAGCGCGCCGGGCACCCACAGCAGCAGGGCCAGCACGGCCACTGCAGCACCGGCCACGCAGACCCCGGTCCAGCCGAAGCGCTGGTAGACCTGCGCCGACAGCAGCGAGCCCAGCGAACCGCCGATGAAGTAGCCGGTCATGTAGCCGGCGTTGAGCCGGTTGCGCGCCGCCGGTTGCAGTGCGTAGATCAGGTTCTGGTTGCTGACATGCAGCAGCTGCGCGGCCAGGTCCAGCACCACCACACCGGCCAGCAGTGCCAGCAGCGAGTGTGCCGACAGTCCCAGCGGCAGCCATGACAGCAGCAACAGCACCAGCGCGATGGCGGTGGCGCGTCCGGTCTGGCCGCGGTCGGACATGCGCCCGGCCAGGCCCGCAGCCAGCGTGCCGGCGGCACCGACCAGCCCGAACAGGCCGATGGTAGCGTCGCTGTAGGCGTAAGGTGGCTGCGCCAGCAGGAACGCGAGCGGGGTCCAGAAGATCGCGAACATGGCGAAGCTGCAGGCGCCCAGCAGGGTGCGCTGGCGCAGCACCGGCTCCTGCACGAACAGCACGCCGATCGAGCGCAGCAATGCGAAATAACCGAGGCCGGCGCTGTGGTGGAATCGCGGCAGGCCGCGCTGCAGCGCCAGCGCGGCCAGCACCAGGGTGCCGGCGGCGATGGCATACACCAGGCGCCAGTCGCCCAGGCTGGAAAGCAGTCCGGCCACGGTGCGCGCCAGCAGGATGCCCAGCAGCAAGCCACTCATCAATGTGCCGACCACGCGGCCACGATGTTCCGGCGCGGCCAGCGTGGCCGCAAACGGCACCAGTACCTGCGCCACCACCGAGAACAGGCCGGTGATCGCGGTGCCGACCAGCAACCAGGTCAGCGACGGTGCACAGGCACTGATCACCAGCCCGCCTGCCGACAGCAGGCTCATCACCACGATCAGGCGGCGGCGTTCGAACAGGTCTCCCAGCGGCACCAGCAGGATCAGTCCGGCGGCATAGCTCAGCTGTGCGGCAGTGACCACCATGCCGACCTGGCCGAACGGCACGCCGAAGGCATCGGCGATGGTGTGCAGCAGTGGCTGCGCATAGTAGTTGCTGGCCACGGCCACGCCGGTAGCCACCGACATCAGCAGCACCTGCCAGCGGTGCAGAGGGGGGAGGGACGGACTCACGCGGTATTCCACAAAGCGGGATGCACAGTGTCCGCCTGCTGCGGCCATGATGGAAATGAATCATCATCATCCATGCCATCTGGAAACGAGATAGTTGGATGAATCTCAAACAGCTCGAGTTTGCCGTCGCCCTGGCCGAAGAGGGCAATTTCACCCGCGCCGCGGAACGCTGCCATGTGGTGCAGTCCGCGTTGAGCCACCAGATTGCCTACCTGGAGCAGGAACTGGGTACGCCCCTGTTCGAGCGCCTGCCGCGCCAGGTGCGGGCCACCGCCGCCGGCGAGGCGCTGCTGGTGCATGCACGCCAGGTGCTGGCCAGCCTGCGCCACCTGCGCGCCGACGTGGCCGCCGTCACTGGCGAGGTGCGTGGCCTGCTGGCGATCGGGCAGATCTCCTCGCTGACCGACATCGATGTGGTGGCGATGCTGGCGGCCTTCCAGCAGGCGCACCCGCAGGTGGAGTTCCAGCTGCGGGTCGACAAGAGCGAGGACCTGATCGCGCAGGTGCAGTCGCGAGAGCTGGACGTGGCACTGGTCGGATTGGCGCCGTTGGCGGGGCTGGATGGGGTCTGCCACCAGATGCTGCAGGAAGAAGACCTGGTGGCGGTGCTGGCGCCGTCGCACCGTTTGGCCCGCCGCAAGCGACTGCCATTGACCGAACTGCAGGACGAGGCGCTGGTCGACTTTCCGCGCGGCACCGGTGCGCGGCGGCAGACCGACGATGCCTTCGCCGCCGCTGGCCTGCCGCATACGGTGCGCTTCGAGGTCAATCTGATGGAACTGATCGAGCGCTTCGTCCGCCATGGGCTGGCGGTTGGCATCGTGCCAGCGTTGATCGCCGACGGGTTCCAGGGGGTGGTACAGATTCCGCTGCAGCCGACCCCGACCCGCCGCGTGCACCTGGTCTGGCAGCGACTGCCGACACCGGCGGCGCGGGCGTTCGTCGAGGCCGTGCTCAGCCGCGCAGGCGCAGGCTCAGGCCCTTGAGGAAATTGCGCAGCATCTGGTCCAGGCAGCGCCGGTAGTTGGTGTGCCCGGGCTGGCGGAACAAGGCGCCCACTTCCGACTTGGAGACGTTGAAACCGGCGCTGGCGAAGATCTCCATCATATCGACGTCGCGCAGCTGGAAGGCGACGCGCAGCTTCTTCAGCACCAGGTTGTTGTCGATGCGGGTTTCCACCGCACGCTGAGGCTGGCTCTCATCGCGACCGCGCAGGTGCACGATCAGGCCGTCGAGGAAGTGCGCCAGCGCGCTGTCGCTCATCGCCTCGAAACCGGCTTCGTCCTCGCGGCGCAGCCAGGCTTTCACCTGTTCCGGATCCACGGCGAAGGCCGGGTCGGCCATCTGGCACAGGGTCACCACGTGGTGGTCGCCCAGGTCCAGGGAGTAGCGCACGCTGCGCAGGACATCGTTGTTGATCATGGCCCCAATTGTACCGGTCACCCCGACAGGTGGGGCCGGATCTGGCCGATCAGGCAACGCAACCCCCGGCCGACGGTGCCAGAATGGGGGTCTGGTTTTTCCCCCTGGAGTTGCCTGATGACCCGCACTGTCCTGATTACCGGCGCCACGTCCGGCTTCGGCGCCGCCGCCGTCCACCGCTTCGCCCAGGCGGGCTGGAAGGTGATCGCCACCGGCCGCCGCGGCGAACGCCTGCAGCCGCTGGTCGAGCGCTACGGCAAGGACGTGGTGCATGCCGCCGCCTTCGACATCCGCGATCCGGTGGCGATGGAAGCGGCTCTGCTGGCACTGCCGCCGGCCTTCGGCGAGATCGATCTGCTGGTCAACAACGCCGGCCTGGCGCAGGGCACTGCGCCGGCACAGAGCGCCAAGTTGTCGGACTGGACCACGATGATCGACACCAACATCACCGCGCTGGTGACCCTGACCCACCGCCTGCTGCCGCAGCTGGTGGAGCGCAAGGGCGCAATCATCAACATTTCGTCGGTGGCCGGCGTCTACCCGTACCCGGGCGGCAATGCCTACGGTGGCACCAAGGCTTTCGTCAGCCAGTTCTCGCTCGGCCTGCGTTCGGACCTGCACGGCACCGGCGTGCGCGTGACCACGATCGAGCCGGGCATGGCCGAAACCGAGTTCACCGTGGTGCGTACCCATGGCGACCAGGCGGCGTCGGACAAGCTCTATACCGGCGCCAACCCGATGACCGCCGAAGACATCGCCGAACAGATCTTCTGGGTGGCCAGCCTGCCGCCGCACCTGAACATCAATCGCCTGGAACTGATGCCGGTCAGCCAGTCCTTCGCCGGTTTCCAGGTCGCCCGCGAAGGCTGACCGCCGTCTGTAGAGTCGAGCTTGCTCGACTGCTTTGAACGGCAGTCGAGCAAGCTTGTATGTTCCTCCCGGCTCCTACGCGGTATGTAGGAGCCAGGGTGGAGGGACCGTCAAGCATGCATCTGCGGATACTAGCCGACAGACGAGTCGAGCGATCCCCATCCCGCACACGAACGTCGATAAAGGATCGTACGGCCCCCAAAGGGGAGGTATGTAGGAGCCAGGGTGGAGGGACCGTCAAGCATGCATCTGCGGATACTAGCCGACAGACGAGTCGAGCGATCCCCATCCCGCACACGAACGTCGATAAAGGATCGTACGGCCCCCAAAGGGGATCGTCGATGTAGGCAAGCTAACGTCGGTGCGGTACCACCCCAGCCCCTTAAAGATAGCTGGGAGCCGTACAAATGTCTGATTCTCTCGATATTGGCGTGGACGTGGACTCCAAGGAGTTCGTACCGGCAGTGGCCGACCGCAAGGCCGGCGACAGGATCGCCAACACCCGGGCCGGCATAGCCCAGTGGCTCAACACCTTGCCCCAGCGATGCCGGATTGGCATGGAGGCGACGGGGCGGTACTACGAGTTGTTGGCTCGGATGGCTGGCCAGGCAGGCCACGTTGTCTATGTGATCAATCCACGTCTGATCAAGCACTACGGCCGGGCGACGGGCTCGCGTGGCAAGACGGACGCCATGGACGCCGAAGCGATCGCCCGATACGTGAAGAAGGAGAACGATCGCCTGCGTGAATACGTACCGCGTACCGATGAGCAGCAGCAGATGCACGATTTGCTGCGCAAGCGGCAGACGCTGGTAAAGACACGCGCGCGGCTGGAGCAATCCTTCGGGGTAAGCAAAAGTGCCCCCGGGGAGCTGTCAGATCTGTTCTGCGCTCTGGCTGGGACGCTGTCCGAGCTGGAAAGCGAACTGCAGCGCTTGGGTCGCGATGGAGAGCATGGCACGCTCTACAAGCGCCTGTTGACCATCCCTGGTATCGGCCCCGCTGTCGCCGCTCACCTGATCTACTACATGACGCGCTGGCCGTTGGCCAACGCCAACGCGTGGATCGCCTGCACCGGCCTGGATCCCCGGCCCAACGAGTCTGGCGGAAGAACGGGACGGCGTCGGCTGTCCAAACAGGGCGCGCCAGTGCTGCGCCAGATGCTCTACATGGCCGCCATGGGGCTCAAGCGGTGTCGTCGGGGGCAACCGCTCTACGACGAGCTGTCAAAACGCGGTCACCCCAGCACCGCCGTCTTCAACATCCTGGCCAGAAAGCTGGCCAGGATCGCCTGGGGTGTCTTCAAAAGCGGCCGGGACTTCGATCCGGCCATGCTGAAGGTGGGTCAAGCCTGCTTCCAGCAGGCTTGACCACGAACATAGGATCTCGACTGCTTTGAACGGCAGTCGAGCAAGCTCGACTCTACACAGACAAAAAAAAGCCGGGCTGTGCCCGGCTTTTCATTCACTTCGGCAGGCTCACTGCGCCTTGATCGCCATCGCCTGCAGGCCGGTGCCATCCAGCTTCTGCTTGGCTTCAGACAGTTCACCTGCACTGCCATACGGCCCCATGCGCACGCGGTACACGGTCTTGCCGTTGATCTGCGCCGATTCCACGCGTGCCGCCAGGCCCATCATCGCCAGCTTGGCCTTGGTGGCTTCGGCGTCGCCGGAGGCACCGAACGCACCCGCCTGCAGGATGTAGCGGGCATTATCGGCGGCAGCCGGTGCCGCAGCGCCTGCGGTAGTGGCCGCGGTCGGCGCGGTTTCCGCACGCGCTGCCGGAGTGGCGGCGGCGGTGCTGGTCGACGCCGTCGGCGTGCTGGCCGGAGGCGTTGCCGCAGCCGGTCGTTCGCTCAGCGGTGCCGGCAGCGGACGGCTGGTGGCGGTCACCGGCGCGGTGCTGGCCACGCTGGCGGTTGCCGTCGGTGCGGGCGCGGTAGCCGCTGGCGGCGGAACCGGCTTGCCTTCCAGTGCCGCCTGCGCGCGCTGCGCTTCGGCCTTGGCCCGGCGCTGGTCCTCGGCACGCGCGCTGGCGGCCAGTTCGGCGTCGGACATTTCAACTTCCTTGCCCGGCAGCAGGGTGTAGAAGTCGTACTGGGTGGCGGCCGGCTTTTCCGGTTCGGCCGGCTTCGGCGTGGCCGGCTGCGCGGCCGGCTGGGTGCCGACATCGCTGTCGGCATCAGCGACCGGGGCAGGCTGCGCGTTCGGGTTCGGCTGCGGACCGGCGCGAAGGAAGCCATCGCCTTCGCCCTTGAACAGGTTCGGCGCCGCCAGGAACACCACGGCCGCAATCGCCACGCCAGCGACCAGCCACACCCATCCGGGTGTGCCCTGGCTGCTGCTGTTGCGTCGTGCCTGGTTTTTGCCGCGTCGTGCTGCCATGTGTACTGCGTCTCCTGATGCTTACATTTTTTCCGGGGCGCTGACGCCCAGGAGTTCGAGGCCGTTGGCCAGCACCTGGCGCGCGGCGCAGGCCAGGGTCAGCTTGGCGTTGCGATCCGCAGCGTCTTCCACCAGCACCGGCGTCCCGTGATACCACGTGTGGAACGCGTGCGCCAATTCACGCAGGTACTGCGCCACCAGATGCGGTTCCAGCGCCACGCCGGCCGCCTCCACCACTTCCGGGTACCGCGAGATCTCGTTCATCAGCAGCAGCGAGGCGTCGTCGGCCAGGCGGCCGAGGTTGGCCAGGCCATTGCCCTGTTCGTACACCAGGCCCTTCTCCTGTGCCTGGCGCAGCAGGCTGCAGACGCGGGCGTGCGCGTACTGCACGTAGAACACCGGGTTGTCGTTGCTCTGCTGGCGGGCCAGGTCGATGTCGAAGGTCAGCTGCGAATCGGGCTTGCGCGCGATCAGGAACCAACGGGTGGCATCGCGGCCGGCCTCCTCGATCAGGTCGCGCAGGGTGAAGTAGCTGCCGGCACGCTTGGACAGCTTCACTTCCTCGCCGCCACGCATGACGGTGACCATCTGGTGCAGCACGTACTCCGGCCAGCCCTGCGGGATGCCCACTTCCATCGCCTGCAGGCCGGCGCGCACGCGTGCCAGCGAACCATGGTGATCGGCGCCGAGCTCGGTGATCGCGCGCTCGTAGCCGCGCTGCCACTTGGACAGGTGGTAGGCCACGTCCGGCACGAAGTAGGTGAAGGTGCCGTCGGACTTGCGCATCACGCGGTCCTTGTCGTCACCGAAGTCGGTGCTGCGCAGCCACAGCGCGCCACCTTCTTCATAGGTATGACCCGAGGCCTGCAGCTTGGCGACCGCTTCGGCGACTTTGCCGTCGGCGTACAGCGAGCTTTCCAGGAAATAGATGTCGAAGTCGACGCCGAACGCGGCCAGGTCCAGATTCTGCTCGTTGCGCAGGTAGGCCACGGCGAAGCGACGGATCGCCTGCATGTCGTCCGGGTCCTTGGCGCCGACCACGGTGCTGCCTTCCAGATCGACGCTGGCGCCGGCCATGTAGGCGCGGGCGACGTCGGCGATGTATTCACCGCGGTAGCCGCCTTCCGGCCAGCCGTCCTGGTCCGGCGCGATGCCCTTGATCCGCGCCTGGGTGGACAGCGCCAGGTTCTCGATCTGCACGCCGGCGTCGTTGTAGTAGAACTCACGCTTGGCGTTCCAGCCGTTGGCGTCGAGCACACGCGCCACGCAGTCGCCGATCGCCGCCGCGCGGCCATGGCCGACATGCAGCGGGCCGGTCGGGTTGGCCGACACGTACTCCACGCCCACCGTGCGGCCATTGCCGGACAGGTTGCGGCCGTAGTCGTGGGCTTCCTTGATGACCGACGCGGCTTCACGCTGGTACGCGGCCGGCGCCAGGTGGAAATTGATGAAGCCGGGGCCGGCGATCTCGACCTTGCTGACGTCCTCGCTGCGCGGCAGTGCCTCGACCAGCGCCTGTGCCAGTGCGCGCGGATTGCTGCGCGCGGCCTTGGCCAGCAGCATCGCGGCATTGGTGGCGAAGTCGCCGTGGTCACGGGTCTTCGGGCGCTCGACCACGAAGTCCGGCGGCAGGGAGTCGGCGGGCAGGGTGCCATTGGCGCGCAAGGCTTCGATGCCTTGGCTGATCAGGGCGCGGAGGAGATTTTTCACGAGGCCTGCTGTGAGAATGAGCGGCGGAATCGCCCATTTTAGCGCAGATACCAGCGGCCACGCTGACCGAAACCTGCCTGTGGGGGCGACCGATGGCGCCCGGAGGGCGGGCGCTCAGCCGAACAGGCGGGGCTGGGGCGGCGACAGCAGGCCTCGTTCAGCAAACGAAACGGGGCGGCCCTCACCGACCACGAAGTGGTCCAGCAGGCGCACGTCCACCATCGCCAGTGCCTGCTGCAGTTCGTCGGTGATGCGGGTATCGGCGCTGGAGGGTTCCGGGTCGCCGGAAGGGTGGTTGTGGCTGAGGATCACCGCCGCCGCGTTGTGCAGCAGGGCGCGCCGCACCACTTCGCGGGGGTAGACCGGTGCGGCGTTGATGGTGCCGTGGAACAGCTCCTCGCAGGCGATCAGGCGGTGCCGGTTGTCCAGGAACAGGGCCATGAAGATCTCCCGGGCCTGCCCGCGCAGGCGGTGCTGCAGATAGCGGCCGACCGCGGCCGGGTTGTTGCCGACCGCTTCGCCGTGTTCCAGCTCGGCAGCCAGGTAGCGGTGGGCCAGTTCCAGCCCGGCAGCCAGCGTACAGCTGCGCGCCGGGCCGAGCCCGGGCAGGCGGGCCAGGTCACGCGCGGGGCGGTCCAGCAGCACCCGCAACGGGCCGTGCGCCTGCAGCAGGTCGCGCGCGGTCTGCACGGCATCGCGGCCACCGAACCCGGAGCCGAGAAACAGGGCCAGCAGTTCGGCGTCGGAAAGTGCCGTGGGCCCGCGCGCGATCAGCTTCTCGCGGGGGCGTTCCTGTTCGGGCCAGTCATGGATGGGCATGCCTGCATCATCGCCAGCCTGCGTGACGGCTCCCATCGGTGCATACCGCAGCACCGGGTCGGACGATGCCTCACCCGCGTCGGGTCTGCAGATAGTCGAACAGTTCCTGGTTGTTCTGCAGGCCCAGCTTGCGCTTGGCTTCGGCCTTCTGCCGGCTGATGGTCTTCGGGCTGCGCCCGCAGCGTTCGGCGACGGCATTCACGCTGAGCCCGGTCGCCAGCAGATCCAGCACTTCCTGTTCCCGCGCCGACAGCGGCGACGGTTCGCGTGGAAACAGCAGGTCGCGCGCCTGCAGGTGGTGGCGCAGCTGCTGGGAGACGAAGACCTGCCCGGCCAGTGCGGCGTTCAGTGCCTGCGGCAGTTCGGCGAAATCGGCGCATTTGTCGACCAGCCCACTGATGCCCTCGCGCAGCAGTCCGTCCAGCAGCCCGGGATGGCGGGCGCCGGTCAGCACCACCACCGGCAGCCTGGGGTGACGCACGCGCAGCGCGTCGATCAGCTCTGGACCGTCCGGGCCGTCACCCGGCATCGACAGGTCGGTCAGCACCGCATCGCAGTCGTGGTGGTCCACCAGCTCCAGCAGCTGGGCGCCGTCACGTGCACTGCCGACGATGTCCATCAGGTGGGTCTGCAGCACGATACGGATGCCATGCAGGACCACGGGATGGTCGTCGGCAATGATGATGCGTGGATGCACGAGGCTCCTCGAAGGTCGAACAGGCCACGGCAGACGGCAGCCAATGCCTGATTCTGCAAAAGCGCAGACCCGCAGAGGTATAGGAAAGGTCCGAAACCGATGCCCGGCAAACCCCGGGTCAAGCGCAACGTGCTCCATCTGCTGATAGCTGTCCGCTATGTGCACCCTGCACCGGGACATTACCGACCATCGGGTAAGCTAGCGCCCTCGTTTGCACAGGAATTCCAGGTGGCTGACTCCCCCAACGCTTCCCCCGCGCAGGCCCGCGCGCTGGAAGGTCAGAAACTGCTGTTGTGCGTCGGAGGCGGGATCGCGGCCTACAAGGCCCTGGAACTGGTGCGGCGCCTGCGCGACGCCGGTGCCCAGGTGCAGGTGGCGATGACCGCCGGTGCCCAGCAGTTCGTCACTCCGCTCAGTTTCCAGGCCCTGTCCGGGCAGCCCACCCGCACCACGCTGTGGGACAGCGCCGCCGAACAGGCCATGGGCCACATCGAGCTGGCGCGCTGGGCGGACCGCATCGTGGTTGCCCCGGGAACCGCCGATCTGCTGGCCCGGCTGGCCCAGGGCCATGCCGATGACCTGGTCAGCACGCTGTGCCTGGCCAGTACCGCGCCGTTGACGATCTGCCCGGCGATGAACCATCGCATGTGGCTGCACCCGGCCACCCAGGCCAACATCGCCCTGCTGCGCCAGCGCGGCGCGCAGGTGATCGGCCCGGTCGACGGCCCGCTGGCCGAAGGCGAGTCCGGTCCGGGGCGTCTGGCCGAACCGGGCGACATCGTGGCCGCGCTGGCCGCCAATGGCAGCAGCGCCGCGGCCGTTGCCGCGCCGGAAACCCGCGCGCTGCAGGGCCTGCGCCTGCTGATCAGCGCCGGCCCGACCTATGAAGACATCGATCCGGTGCGCTATGTCGGCAACCGCAGCAGCGGCAAGATGGGCTTTGCCCTGGCCGCGGCCGCCGCCGCGATGGGCGCACAGGTGGTGCTGGTCAGCGGGCCGGTACAGCTGCCGACGCCGCTCGGCGTGCAGCGCGTCGACGTGCGCTCGGCTGCGCAGATGCGCGATGCCGTGCTGAAGTCGCTGCCGGCCGACATCTATATCGGTGCCGCTGCAGTGTCCGACTACACGCCGCGCCAGGTCGCGCCGCAGAAGCTGAAGAAGACCGCCGACAGCCAGTCGCTGGTGATCGAGCTGGTGCGCACGCCGGACATCCTTGCCGAAGTCGCTGCGCAGACGCAGTCGCTGAAGCTGGTGGTCGGCTTTGCCGCCGAAACCCACGACGTGGAGAAATACGCGCGTGGCAAGCTGGTCGACAAGCGCCTGGACCTGGTGATCGCCAACCAGGTCGGCATCAGCGGCGGCGGTTTCGAGAGCGACAACAATGCCGCCACGGCCTTCTGGCAGGACGGTGAACAGGTATTCCCGGCCACCTCCAAGCGTGAGCTGGCCGAACAACTGCTGGCGCTGATCGCGCGGAGACTCCAGGCATGACCCAGGCTTTCACTTCCCAACCGCTGCAGGTCAAGCTGCTCGATCCGCGCTTCGGCGACAGCTGGCCGCTGCCGGCCTACGCCACCGAAGCCAGCGCCGGCATGGACCTGCGCGCGGCGCTGGATACCGCGCTGACCCTGCAGCCGGGCGACACCGCGCTGGTGCCCAGCGGCCTGGCCATCCACATTGCCGATCCGCACCTGTGCGCGGTGATCCTGCCGCGCTCGGGGCTGGGCCACCGCCACGGCATCGTGCTCGGCAATGGCACCGGCCTGATCGACGCCGATTACCAGGGACCGCTGCTGATCAGCGTCTGGAACCGTGGCCGCGAGGCCTTCACCATCGAGCCGGGCGATCGCATCGCGCAGCTGGTGATCGTGCCGATTGCCCGTGTCAGCCTGCAGGTGGTGGATACTTTCACCGACAGCGTGCGGGGAACGGGTGGATTCGGCCATACCGGGGTGCGTTGACAGGGGACATCGATGAGCGGCATCGGGGAAGGACAGCGGGGACGGTCGTTGGGACGCAGTGCGCCACTACTGGGGGTGCTGCTGATCCTGCTGGCCGGTTGGTTCGGATGGAGCGCAGTGCAGCAATGGCGGCAGGAGGCCAACGGCCAGGCGCTGGAAGCCGCACGTGACCAGGCCGTGCAGGGCCTGCAGGAGGCCGCTGCCGGCCAGCTGAAGCAGCTGCAGCAGCAGCTGAAGAACGAGCGCGTGCAGCAGGCGCTGCAGGCCGGTGATGCCGCTGCGGCGGCACTCGCGGTCCGCGAGAGCTGGACCGGCGTCGAGCACGCCGAGGTACTGACCGCCGATCTGGCCAACGCCTACGCCGACCCGGCCGCCTTTGGCTATGCCCGATTGGCGCTGCTGGAAGCGGCATTGGCCGAAGGCAAGCCCAGCCTGCGCGTGGTCCGCGATGGCGGTGGCAATCGCCTGGGCCTGGCAGCGCCGGTTCAACTGGGCAGCCTCGGCCCGGCGGTGCTGTATGTGCGCCAGCCGTTGCTGCGGCTGACCTCACCGCTGGATCAGGTCAGCGCGCCATCGGCCGGTTTCCTTGGCCTGCGCCAGGGCGCGCATGACCTCGTCGCCCAGGGCGATGCCGGCCTGGCCGAAAGCGCCGAAGCATTGGCGCGGCCGATTCCGGGGACGCCGTTGCGGCTGGTGGCCGCGGTACCCAATGTCGAACCTGGTCCGCTGGGCCTGGGTTCGCTGGCCAGCGCCATCGTTGCGCTGCTGCTGGCGTTCATCGCCGTGCTGCTGGTGGTGGGGCGCGGCCGCCTGCCGAAGTCGCTGCCGCTGCCGCGTCGGGCGACCGTGGCGGAAGCCGATCATGGCCCGACCCTGAGCGAGAGCCTGCAGATGGCGCCGCCGCCGGTGGCCGAGGCCAGCACAACTGAAAGTGCACCGCCGCCCCCGCCACCGGTTCCGGCCGAGGAACTGGCGGCCGGTATCTTCCGCGCCTACGACATCCGCGGCGTGGTTGGCAGTGAACTGACGCCGAAAACGGCGGCGCTGATCGGCCAGGCCATCGGCACCGTGGCACTGGAGCAGGGTCTGCGCGAGGTGGTGATCGGCCGCGACGGCCGCCTGTCCGGCCCGGAACTGGCCGCAGGGTTGGCCGAGGGCCTGAGGCGCGCCGGTTGCGCGGTGATCGACATCGGCCTGGCACCGACCCCGGTCGTGTACTACGCCGCCTTCCATCTGCGTACCGGCACCTGCGTGGCGGTCACCGGCAGCCATAACCCGCCCGAGTACAACGGTTTCAAGGTGGTCATCGGCGGCGAGACGTTGTCCGGTGATGCCATCACCGATCTGTACCAGCGCATCGTCGAAGGCCGCCTGGTACAGGCCGCCGAGCCGGGCGATTACCAGCAGCGCGATGTCAGCGCCGACTACATCCAGCGCATTGCCGACGACGTGCAGCTGGACCGCCCATTGAAGGTCGTGGCCGATGCCGGCAACGGCGTGGCCGGCGCGCTCGCGCCGCAGCTGCTGGAAGCGATCGGTGCGGAAGTCATCCCGCTGTACTGCGATGTCGACGGTACCTTCCCCAACCATCATCCCGACCCCAGCGAGCCGGCCAACCTGGAAGACCTGGTGCAGACGGTGAAGCGCTTCGGTGCCGATCTCGGCGTCGCCTTCGATGGCGACGGTGACCGCCTGGGCGTGGTCACCGGCGAAGGAAAGATCATCTATGCCGACCGCCTGCTGATGCTGTTCGCCGCCGACGTGCTGATGCGCAATCCGGGCGCGATGGTGATCTACGACGTGAAGTGCACCGGCAAGCTGTCCGACCACGTGCTGCGCAATGGTGGCAGCCCGCTGATGTGGAAGACCGGGCATTCGCTGATGAAGGCGAAGATGCGCGAGACCGATGCCGAGCTGGCTGGCGAGATGAGCGGCCACTTCTTCTTCAAGGAGCGCTGGTTCGGTTTCGACGATGGCCTGTATGCGGCTGCGCGCCTGCTGGAGATCCTGGCCCAGCGCGAGGAGACTCCGGACGAGGTACTGGCAGAGCTGCCGGAGATGGTGGCCACGCCGGAGCTGAAGGTGCCGGTGGCCGAAGGCACGCCGCATGCGCTGGTGGCGATGCTGGTGGCGGCGGCGCAGTCGCCGGACAACCCGTATGTGGGCGGTCGCCTGTCGACCATCGACGGCCTGCGCGTGGACTTCCCCGATGGCTGGGGCCTGGTGCGCGCCTCCAACACCACACCAGTGCTGGTGCTGCGCTTCGAGGGCAATGACGAGGCGGCGCTGGAACGCATCCAGGCGCTGTTCCGCAGCCAGCTGCAACCGGTGCTGGGCGACACCCCGCTGGGGTTCTGATTGATCGGGATTGGATCGATCGGGTAGTGCCGGCCGCTGGCCGGCAACCACAGGATGGTTCTGGGGTTCAGGAGGTTGCCGGCCAGCGGCCGGCACTACCCCTTGAACCGCAAGCCCACGCCCGGTTCGGTGAACAGGTAGCGCGAATCCAGCGCTGAATCGCCCAGCTTGTGCCGCAGCTTGCCGACCAGGATGCGCAGGTAATGGGTGTCGTGCTGGTGGGTCGGGCCCCAGATCTCCTGCAGGATCTGTGGCTGGGTCACCACCCGCCCGGCGTTGCGCAGCAGCAGCGACAGCAGCGCGTACTCCTTGCGGGTCAACGCTACCGGCTCGCCATCCAGCGCCACTTCACGGCGGACCAGGTCCACATGCAGGTGGCCATCGTCGAATACCGGCGGCGTGCCATCACTGGGCACGCTGCGCGTGCGCAGCAGCGCCCGCACCCGCGCCATCAGCTCCTGCGTGCCGAACGGCTTGGTCACGTAGTCATTCGCGCCGGTATCCAGCGCACGCACCTTCTCCGCCTCGCCGGCACGCACGGTCAGCATGATCACCGGCACCTGGCTCCACTGCCGCAGTTGTTCCAGCACCTCGTGGCCTTCCATGTCCGGCAGGCCGATATCCAGGATCACCAGATCCATGTCCTCGCTGGCGGCCAGCTGCAGGCCTTCCTGGCCGGTGGCGGCCTGCCGCACCTGGTAGCCCTGCGCGCGCAGGCTGATGTCCAGGAACCGGCGGATCTGGGTTTCATCATCGATCACCAGCACGCGCGCGGCCGGCACGCTGGCATCAATCGGGGTCGGGCTCATCGTGGGAGGCTGGCTTGAGCAGGGGCAGGGTGATGCGGATCAGGGTACCGCGACCGTCGCGTCCGGGCAGCGCCTGCACGCTGCCGCCATGCGCGCCGATCATGCCCTGGCAGATGGTCAGGCCCAGGCCGGTGCCATGGCGGCCACGGTCGCCACGTTCGACGCTGTAGAACATGTCGAAGATGCGCGCACGCTCGTCGTCGGGAATGCCGGGGCCGGCATCGATCACGTCGATGCGCAGCTGGCCGTCCAGTTCACGCGCCTGCACCTGCACGGCCGCATCCGGCGGTGAGAATTTGGCCGCGTTTTCCATCACGTTGAACACCGCCTGTTCGACCAGCGCCGGGTGTACCCAGATCGGCGCCAGCGTGGCCGGAATGTCCAGCTCCAGCCGCACCTTCGGCTGGTAGCGCTGCAGGCGCCGTGCGGCCGAGCCGATCAGTTCGTCCACGCCGATCCAGTCGCGGTTGATCTTCAATCCCTCGTGGCCGAGGCGGGTCATGTCCAGCAGGTTCTGGATGTAGCGGTCCAGCCGTTCGCCCTCGACCAGGATGGTGTCGAGCAGGGCACGGCGATCGGCCGTATCCATTGCCGTACCATAGCTGGCCAGGCTGTCGGCCGAGCCGATCATCGCCGCCAGTGGCGAGCGCAGGTCGTGCGACACCGAAGAGAGCAGCGCCGAGCGCAACCGCTCGGTCTCGTTGCTGACGTGCGCCTGCTCCAGTTCGGCCACCAGCCGCGTGCGCAGCGCGGCCTGCGCGATGTCATCGACCATTGCTTCGGCCAGCTGCCGTTGTTCGGGCAGCAGGCGCGCCTGTGCGCCGGGCAGGTACAGGCCGGCCACGCCGATCGCGCGGTCCTCGCCATCCAGCAACGGCAGGAACCACCACTGCGCGCCGGCCAGGGTGTCGGTGAAGCGGCCACTGGGCTGGCCATGGCGCAGCGCCCAGTCGGCGGCGGCCAGGTCGGTGTCGCCGGGCTGGCTGCGGCCACCGGTTGCGGTATCGGCGCCGATGCGCAGCCACGCCGGCACGTCCATGGCCTGTTCCAGTGCATGCCGACCCGCCTGCGCCACCTCGCCGTTGCCGGCGGCACTGGCCAGTTGGCGGCCCAGCTGCTGGCGCGCACGCGCATGGCGGTTGGCCGCGCGCAGCGCGATCACCTGCATGCGCAGGCGCGAGGCCAGGCGCCCGGCCACCAGTGCCGCGGCCAGGAACAGGAACACGGTGATCACGCCCTGGCGTGCACCGATGGCGAAGGTGAAGCGCGGCGCGATGAACAGGAAGTTGTAGGCGAGGAAGCACAGGATCGCCGCCATCACCGCCACGCTGGCGCGCGTGCGCGCAGCGACCAGCACCACCGCCACGATGAACACCATCGACAGATCGGCCATGCCCACCCAGCGTTCGGCCAGCCATGCCACCGCACAGGCCAACGCGGTGGCGATCAGTGCCTGCGCCGGTTCGTAGCTGATGCCGCGCACCGGCGGCAGCAGGCCCTCGCGGCGCGAGCGCGCACGTGCCTGCGGCGTGCTGATGATGGTGATCTCGTAATGCGCGCCGCGCTGGATCAGCTGCTGGGTCAACGTTCGGTTGAACATCCGCGCCAGCGGGCGCTCGCGGGTCCGCCCCAGCACCAGGGTGGACACGCCGTTGTGCGCGGCGTGGTCGAGCAGGGCGTCGGCGATGCTCGATCCGTGCAACAGCTCGGCGTCGCCGCCCAGCCGCCGTGCCAGGGCGAAGGCCGCATCGATCTCGCGCTGGGTCGCCTCGTCCTGGCGTCGTCCCTGCACGGTCACCACGGTCCATGGTGCGTCGCGGCGTTCGGCGATGCGTCGCGCCACGCGCACCAGGTATTCACTCTGGCCGCCGCCGTCGATCGCCACCAGCACGCCGCGGCGCAGCGGCAGGTTGCTCTCGCCACGGGCAGCGCGTGCCTCACGCAGGCTGCTGTCGACGCGATCGGCGGCCTCCTGCATTGCAAGTTCGCGCAGTGCGGTCAGGTTGGCCGGCGAGAAGAACGCCTGCAGCGCCTGCGCGGCCTGTTCCGGCACATAGACCTTGCCCTGCTGCAGGCGCGCGATCAGCTCGCGCGGCGGCAGGTCAACCAGCACGATGTCGTGCAGGCGGTCGAGCACGCCGTCCGGCACGGTCTCGCTCACGCGCACGCCGGTGATGCGCATCACCACATCATTGAGGCTTTCCAGATGCTGGATGTTGACCGTGGTCCAGACGTCGATGCCGGCGTCCAGCAGCTCCATCACATCCTGCCAGCGCCGCTCATGGCGGCTGCCCGGCGCATTGCGGTGGGCCAGTTCGTCCACCAGTACCAGTGCCGGATGCCGTGCGAGCACGGCATCCAGATCCATCTCCTGCAGGATGTGGCCGTGATAGGCCACTGCCTTCAGCGGCAGCTGTGGCAGGCCCTCCAGCAGCGCCTGGGTATCGGCGCGGCCGTGGGTTTCCACCAGGCCCACCACCAGGTCGACACCGCGGCGCAGCTGTTCCTGTGCGCGGGTCAGCATGGTGTAGGTCTTGCCCACGCCCGGCGCCGCACCGAGGAACACGGTCAGCTTGCCGCCGGCTTCGCGTTGCAGGCCTTCGACCAGGGCATCGGCCTGGCGGGTACGCGCATCAGTCATGGGTGCCGCTGTCATGGCCGCCATTGTGCGCGCAGCCGGTGCAGGTCGGTATCACGGTGCCTTGGCCGCGTGGTCCAGCGCGAAGTTCAGCGTCACCACGTTCACCCGCGGCTGGCCGAACAGGCCCCACTGGCGACCTTCGGTATGCGCCTGCACCAGTGCCTGCACGCGTTCCACCGGCAGGCCACGGGCACGTGCCACGCGTGCCACCTGCAGGCGCGCCGCCGCCGGCGACAGCTGCGGATCCAGGCCGCCGGCGGACTGGGTGACCAGGTCCGCTGGCACCTGCGCCGGGGCGACACCTTCGCGCGCGGCCACTGTAGCCGTGCTGGCGGCAACACGCTCGGCCAGGGCCGGGTTGCTGCGCGCCATGTTGGAACCGGCCGCGGCCATGGGGTCGTAGTTGGCTGCCGACGGACGTGCCTGGAAGTAGCCGTCACCGGTGAACGGCTGCGACAACCATGCCGAGCCGCGTACCTGGCCGTTGCCATCGCGCAGCAGGCTGCCCTCGGCCTGGGTCGGGTAGGCCAGGCCGGCAAAACCGGTGGCGATACCGGCGTAGACCGCACCGGCCAGCAGCAGGGTGGCCAGGCCCAGGCCGATCGCCGGGCGCCAGCTGGCGCCGTCCTGCAGGCTGGCCACGCGGGCCTCGGCTTTTGCTTCGCGGGACAGGGAGGTGGAGGTGGAAGCGGAACGGTTCATGCGCCGAATACCAGGACAAGAAGAAGGTCGATCGCCTTGATCGCCGCGAACGGCAGCAGTACGCCGCCGAGGCCGTACACCAGCATGTTCCGGCGCAGCAGCGCGGTTGCAGTGGCCGGGCGGAAGCGCACGCCACGCAGGGCGAGCGGGATCAGGGCGGGAATCACCAGGGCGTTGAAGACCAGCGCTGCCAGCACCGCATTGCGCGGGCTCGACAGCTGCATCACGTTCAAGGCGGCCATGGTCGGAACGGCCGCGGCGAACAGCGCCGGCAGGATCGCGAAGTACTTGGAGACGTCGTTGGCCAGCGAGAAGGTGGTCAGCGCGCCGCGGGTGATCAGCTGCTGCTTGCCGACTTCCACCACTGCCAGCAGCTTGGCCGGATCCGAATCGAGGTCGACCATGTTGCCGGCCTCCTTCGCCGCCTGCGTACCGGAGTTCATCGCCAGGCCGATGTCGGCCTGGGCCAGTGCGGGGGCGTCGTTGGTCCCGTCACCGACCATCGCCACCAGGCGGCCGCCGGCCTGCTCCTGGCGGATGCGTGCCAGCTTGTCCTCCGGGCGAGCCTCGGCGATGTAGTCGTCGACGCCGGCTTCGGCAGCGATCGCGGCGGCGGTCAGCGGGTTGTCGCCGGTGATCATCACCGTGCGGATGCCCATCGCCCGCAGCTGCGCGAACTTCTCGCGCATGCCGTGCTTGACCACGTCCGACAGCTCGATCACGCCCAGCACGTGGCGGCCCTCGGCCACCACCAGCGGGGTGGCACCGTTGCGTGCGACCTGTTCGACGCGACCGGCCAGTTCCGCCGGCACGTTGCCGCCCAGCGCCTGCACGTGGGTGCGGATCGCATCGGCGGCGCCCTTGCGGATCTGCCGCCCATGTTCCAGATCCACGCCGGACATGCGGGTCTGCGCACTGAACGCCAGGTACTCGGCGTGGTCCGGTTCGGCGGTGGCACAGCCCTGTTCGCGCGCCAGGCGCACGATCGATTTGCCTTCCGGGGTCGGGTCGGCCAGCGAGGACAGCAGTGCCGCCTCGCGCAGCTGGCTCGCGTCGATGCCGGCCAACGGATGGAAGTGGCTGGCCTGGCGGTCGCCGTAGGTGATGGTGCCGGTCTTGTCCAGCAGCAGCACGTCCACGTCTCCCGCGACTTCCACCGCCTTGCCCGACTTGGCCAGCACGTTGGCGGCCAACGCACGGTTCATGCCGGCAATACCAATCGCCGGCAGCAGGCCGCCGATGGTGGTCGGGATCAGGCAGACCAGCAGCGCGATCAGCAGCAGCGGGTCAACCTGCACGCCTACCGCCGCGCCAATGGCCGGCAGCGTCGCCACCACCACCAGGAAGGTCAGCGTCATCGCCGCCAGCAGCAGGGTCAGTGCGATCTCGTTCGGCGTCTTCTGCCGGTTGGCGCCTTCCACCAGCGCGATCATCCGGTCAAGGAAGCTGTGGCCCGGCTCGGCGGTCACCCGCACGATGATCTGGTCGGACAGCACCTTGGTGCCGCCGATCACGCCGGAACGGTCGGTACCGGCCTCGCGCAGCACGGGGGCCGATTCGCCGGTCACCGCCGCTTCGTTGATGGTGGCCAGGCCTTGCACGATCTCGCCATCGGCCGGCACCAGTTCACCGGCGCTGACGATCACATGGTCGCCCGGGCGCAGTTCGGCGGCCGGCACCTGGGTTTCGGCGGCGCCCGGCTGCGGCGCCGCCAGCCGGCGTGCCACCAGGTCCTGGCGGGCACGCCGCAGCGAGGCGGCCTGGCCACGGCCACGCGCTTCGGCCACCGCTTCGGCGAAGTTGCCGAACAGCACGGTCACCAGCAGGATCACGGTCACTGCCAGGCCGAAGCCCAGCGGCGCATTGCCGGTCAGGGTGACGATCGCGGCCACGATCGTGCCGGCCATCACCACCGCCATCACCGGGCTGCGCACCAGATGCATCGGCGACAGCTTGCGCACTGCGTCGACCAGCGCACGGCGCAGGCCGGCGCCATCCAGCAGGGCAGGGCGCGCTGCATGGGTACTACGGGTTGAACTTGCTTGGGTACTCATCAGGGTGTCCTTAGTGCAGTCCCAGGCTCAGGTGGTCGGCGATCGGGCCGAGTACCAGCGCCGGCATGAACTGCAGCACGGTCAGGATGACGATCACCGAGACCAGGGTCAGGGCGAAGGTCGGGGTTTCGATCTGCAGGCTGCCGGCAGACTCCGGGGCCTGGCGCTTGGCAGCCAGCTGTGCGGCCACCACCAGCGGAATGATCAGCAGCGGGAAGCGGCCCAGCAGCAGTACCAGCGAGCAGCTCAGGTTCCACCACAGCGTGGCGTCGCCCAGCCCTTCGAAGCCCGAGCCGTTGTTGGCGTAAGCCGAGACGTACTCGTAGAAGACCTGGCTGATGCCATGGAAGCCGGGGTTGGAGGTGCCCGCCAGGCCGGGCACGGCCAGGGTGATCGCGGTGAACACCAGCAGGGTGATCGGCTGCAGCAGCACCAGCAGGGCCAGCAGGCGCACCTGTGGCGTCTCCAGCTTGCGGCCGAACAGTTCCGGCGTACGCCCGGTCATCAACCCGGCCAGGAACACACCCAGCAGCAGGTACACGATGAACTGCTGCAGGCCACAGCCGATGCCGCCCCAGATCGCGCTGACCAGCATGTTGACCATCGCGATGCCGCCACTCAGCGGTGCCAGCGAATCGTGCATGCCGTTCACCGAGCCGTTGGAGACCTGGGTGGTCACCGCCGCCCACAGCGCGGTGCCATCGGCGCCGAAGCGCACTTCCTTGCCTTCCATCAGCAGCGGCGTGGCGGCGCTGGCGCTATGTCCTTCGCTCCACATCATTGCGCCGGTGGAAAGCAGCGACATGCCCAGCATGCAGCTGAACACCAGGGCGCCGAAGCGACGTCGGCCGGTGAACGCACCGATCATGAAGATCACCGCCATCGGCACCAGCAGGATGCCGACGATTTCCAGCGCATTCGACAGCGGGGTCGGGTTCTCCAGCGGGAAGCTGCTGTTCGGCCCGTACCAGCCGCCACCGTTGGCGCCCAGCTGCTTGGCTGCGACCATCGCCGCGACCGGGCCCAGCGGCAGCTTCTGTTCGGCCATGCCGGCGCTGGCGTCGATCGGCGTGGCCTGCGGCCCACCGGTCATCGTCGACGGCACGCCCTGGCTGGTCAGCACCAGCGTCCACACCAGGCACAGCGGCAGCAGGAAGCGCACGCACAGGCGCACCACGTCCACGTAGTAGTTGCCCACCGCCACCTGGCGGTCATCGCCGGTACCCGTCGCCGCCGCCTGCGGCGCACGCGCGAACAACGCGCGCAGCGTCGCCACTGCCAGCGCCAGGCCCATCATCGGCGTCACCACCTGCAGGCCGGTGATGCCGGTCATCTGCGAGAGGTAGGACAGCTGCGCCTGGCCAGAATAGTGCTGCTGGTTGGTGTTGGTCAGGAACGAGATCATCGTGTGCAGCGCGGTGTCCCAGCGCATGTTCGGGATCTGGTCCGGATTCAGCGGCAGCCAGGCCTGGGTCATGAACACCGCCTGGGTCAGTACCGCGACCACCACGTTGCTCAGCACGAAGGCCAGCACGTAGCCGCGCCAGGACATCGAGCGCGACGGATCGACCCCGAACACCCTGTACAGCGGCTTCTCGATCCAGTGGAACAGCACGTCGACCTTCATCGGCGTGCCACGCATCACGCGGGCCAGGTACAGGCCCAGCGGCCACGCCAGCAGCAGGCTGGCGGCAATAATCACAAGCATCTCAGTCATGGCCGGCTCCGCTCAGAACGACTCGGGCCGCAGCACGACATAAAGGAGATAGGCGGCGGCGACCAGCACCAGCACGCCACACAACAACGACAGCCAGGGGGACATTGCAATAGCGTCCTGGTGGAACCCCTCCACCTCAGGCCGTCATCGTCGTCCTGCCCCCCATAAACGCACTACGCGCCGGACCGGGCCGACGCGTAAAGAGTGCATAAATTCCGTGGTCCAATCCGTAACCAGGCCCTGGGTAGCGCCGGGCCATGCCCGGCGACGGGAGCGTGGTCAGCCCGCCGGAGCCTGGCTCGCCGACACCAGCCCCTTCAGCTCGCGATAGCGCTGCAGGGTGCTGTCGATCTCGGCCTTCAACGCCTGCTGCTGCTGCAGGAACCCGGCTTGCAGCCGTTGCTGCGACTGCAGTTGCACGTGCCGCTGGCGGATCGCCTCGGCCTGCTTGTCGGCCACCTTGCCACCGGCCAGTTCGCGGTCACCTGCGGCCGCCAGCAGCGCCACCAGCGACTCACGCAGGCTGGTGACGTTGTACTCGGCGGTCTTCAGGTTGTTGTCCAGCACTTCCTGGCGCTCGGCGAACACCCGGCGCAGGTCGTCCTCGCTGCCATAGGTGGTCAGCATCGCCTGCTCGGTGCGCTGGCGGGTCTGCGCGGCCATCAGGTCCAGCTGCTGCTGCGCCGCCTCCGTGCTGGCGGCTGCGCGCTCTTCGTCGGTCAACGCGCGCTGGACCTGCGCATTGCGCAGGCCACTCTTCGCGTTGAACTCCTCGCGGGCATGGTTGACCGCATCGGCCGGCAGCGAATCACTGCAGATCCGCTCCTTGCCCTCGTTCCAGCAGTACAGCTTCTTTTCCGTCTTGCCGCTGTCGCGCGACTGCGCCGGTACGGTGAACGGCACGGCCAGCAGCAGGCCGGCAAAGAGGACAGCTGGAACTCGGGACATGACCTTTCCCCTGGGTCGGTCAGCGGATCGAACGGACGCCGTACTGGGCCCGGTAGGCTTCCAGCGGCTGCCGGTAACCCACAAGTTCCGGGTTGCCGGAGGCGAAATCAAGCAGGTCGGCCAGCGACGCCACGGCGATCACCGGAATGCCGGCTTCCTCGGCCACCGACTGCGCCGCCGAACGGCGATCGGTTTCCGAAGCGATCTCCTGGCGGTCCAGCGCCACCACGATGCCGGCCGGGGTGCCACCGGCGGCGCGGATGATGCCCAGCGCTTCACGGATCGCGGTGCCAGCGGTGATCACGTCGTCGACGATCAGCACGCGCTTGCCGTTCATGTCGGCGCCGATCAGCTGGCCGCCTTCGCCATGGTCCTTGGCTTCCTTGCGGTTGAACGACAGCGGCAGGTCACGGCCACGCTGGGCCAGTTCGCAGGCCATCGCGGTGGCCAGCGGAATGCCCTTGTAGGCCGGGCCGAACACCACGTCGTACTTGATCCCGGTGGCATCGATGGCATCGGCGTAGCAGGCGCCGAGCTGCGACAGCAGCGAACCGGAGTCGAAACGACCGGCGTTGAAGAAATAGGGGCTCAGCCGGCCGGACTTGAGGGTGAACTGGCCGAAGCGCAGGGCGTCGGCGGTCAGGGCCAGCTGCAGGAAACGGTGGCGGTGGTCGCTCATCAAAACTCGATTCATCTTCATTTGGAGCACAAATCCTAATCCAGCTGGGCGTTTCGCGCTCGTCCGGGGCCCTGTGAAGGGTGTCGCGGCCCGGCCTGGCGGACTGCGCAGCCCCGCGGGCAACCGGTATGCTTGCCCGGTTTCCCGCCGCAGGTCCCCCGCATGCGCATCATCAGTTTCAACGCCAATGGCATCCGCTCCGCCGCAACCAAGGGCTTCCTCGACTGGTTCCGGTCCCAGGACGCCGACGTCCTGTGCATCCAGGAGACCAAGGCCCAGGAAGACCAGCTGACCGATCCGATGTTCCGTCCGGACGGCCACCACTGCTTCTACCGCGACGCCATCACCAAGAAGGGCTACAGCGGCGTGGCGATCTACAGCAAGCGCGAGCCGGACCAGGTCATCACCTCGCTGGGCTGGGCCCCGTTCGACGACGAAGGCCGCTACATCGAGGCGCGCTACGGCAACCTCAGCGTGGTCTCCTTCTATATCCCGTCGGGCAGCTCGGGCGACCTGCGCCAGGGCTTCAAGTTCGAAGTGATGGAATGGCTGCGGCCGATCCTCGAGGAATGGGCGCGCAGCGGCCGCGACTACGTGCTGTGCGGCGACTGGAACATCGTGCGTTCGGCGCTGGACATCAAGAACTGGAAGTCCAACCAGAAGAACTCCGGCTGCCTGCCGGAAGAGCGCGACTGGCTCAATGCCCTGTGCGCCGACCATGGCCAGGCCACCGATGTCGCCGCCGGCCGTGGCTGGGCTGACGCCTACCGCCTGCTCAACCCCACCGGCGAGGACTACACCTGGTGGAGCAACCGCGGCGCTGCCCGCGCCAACAACGTCGGTTGGCGCATCGACTACCAGTTCATCACCCCGGGCCTGCGTGACCGCCTGCGCAGCTGCTCGATCTACCGCGACGAGCGCTTCTCCGACCACGCGCCGTTCATCGTGGACTACGACCTGTGACCGAGGCTGCCAAGCCGCGTCGGCCGTGGCAGCAGGTGGTGTCCAACCTGAGCCAGCGCAAGGTGCTGGCGATGCTGCTGCTCGGCTTCAGTTCCGGCCTGCCGATCTATCTGGTGGGCAACACGCTCGGCTTCTGGATGCGCAAGGAAGGCATCGAGCTGAGCACGATCGGTTTCCTGTCATGGGTCGGGCTGGCCTACACCATGAAGTTCCTGTGGGCGCCGATCGTCGATAAGACCGACGTGCCTCTGTTCGGTCGCTTTGGCCGCCGCCGTGGCTGGATGCTGCTGTCGCAGCTGGTCGTGGTGGTGGGCCTGGTCGGCATGGCGCTGGTCCAGCCCAAGGGGGGCCAGATCCAGTTCCTGGGTATCGCCTGGCAGCACATCGTCGTGTTCGGCGTGATGGCCGTGATCGTGGCGTTTGCTTCGGCCACCCAGGACATCGTCATCGATGCCTGGCGCATTGAAAGTGCTGACAACAGCGAGCAGCTGGGCCTGCTGACCTCATCCTCGGCGCTGGGCTATCGCACCGCATTGCTGGTCACCGATGCGCTGATCCTGATCATCGCGGCCCGTGTCGGCTGGCAGGTCTCGTACGAGATCATGGCCGTCCTCATGGCGCTTGGCGTGGTGGCCGTGATCATGGCCCGTGAGCCCGCGCGGGAAGTGGCTGCCGTGCAGGCTCAGGCGACCTCGCTGTGGACGCCGCGGGGCCTGTTCGACGCCGTGGCGGGGCCGTTCATCGCCTTCGTCCGCGAGCATCGTAGTGGTGCGATCCTGATCCTGGTGGCCATCAGCGTCTATCGCATGGCCGACTTCGTCATGGGGCCGATGGCCAACCCGTTCTACGTCGATCTCGGCCTGGACGAGGACACCGTTGGCGCTGTACGTGGCTCGGTGGGCCTGGTCGCGACCTTCGTCGGCATTGCTGCGGCGGGCCTGGTCTCGGTTCGCTGGGGAGTGCTGGCGGCGCTGATGGTGGGCGCCGTGCTGGGTCCGGCCTCCAACCTGGCGTTTGCCTGGCTGGCCTATTCGGGCCCGGACACCACCCATTTCGCGGTGGCCATGGCAATCGACAACTTCGCCAGCGGTTTCGCCGGTACGGCGCTGATCGCCTATATGTCGAGCCTGACCAGCATCGGATACACCGCAACCCAGTACGCGCTGCTGAGTTCGTTCTACGCGATGCCCGGCAAGGCGCTCAAGGGGCTCTCGGGGTGGTCGGTACAGACGCTCGCGCAGGGCCGGACGCTGCTGGAAGGCTACGCGCTGTTCTTCGTCGGTACCGCGCTGGTGGCGATCCCGGTGGTGATCCTCTGCGCTCTGTTGATCGTGCAGCAGCGCCGTCGCCAGGCCGCAAGCGCCGCCTGATTGCCTGCCCGCCCGGTCTGCGGGATCATCGCCCCCGACGCGCCGAGGGGGCGGTGCCTTGCGAACGGGGAAGTGAGCATGGCCGACGTTGTGCTGCGGGACCTGGACCCGCTGCTGCTGGAACGTATCCGACGTGTCGCGGTTGCCCGCGGCTGGACCCACGAACAGACCTGCGCCGCTTTGCTGGAGCAGGGCCTGTTCAGCAGTGAACTGGAGGTCCGCTCCGGCTTCGGCGATCCCGAAGTGGACGCGCTCTCCGACGCCATCGCCGCCCTGCAGGCCCTGCCCGCAGGGCAGGGCTTCGATTAGTGCCCATGTAGCGTCGAGCCACGCTCGACCGCCGTTCCCGGTAGATCCACGCCATGCGTGGATGACCACCTCACGCGAGATGTATCGCCCCCAGGATCCGCGGCCCCGTCGCCCCGGTCACGCTCGGCAGGTTGCCGGCCAGCCCGTCCATCGTCCGCTGCGCCAGCCAGGCGAAGCCCATCGCTTCCACGTACTCCGGGTCCAGCCCATGCACCGCGCTGGACTCCACCTGCACCCCCGGCAGCCGTGCAGCCAGCCGCTTCATCAGCTGCCGGTTGCGCACCCCGCCGCCGCACACCAGCAGGCGCCGGGTCTGCGGCTGCTGCGCCAGCAGCGCATCGGCCACCGTCGCCACAGTCAGCTCCAGCAGGGTGGCCTGCACATCGGCGGCAGCGTACTGGCCTTCGCCCATGTGGGCCTCGGCCCAGGCCAGGTGGAACTGCTCACGGCCTGTGCTCTTCGGCGGCGGCAGCGCGAACCACGGCTCCGAACGCCAGCCGGCCAACAGGCGTTCGTCCACCGCGCCACTGGCGGCATACGCGCCGTCGGCATCAAAGGTGCGGCCGGTGTGGCGCTGGCACCAGGCATCCATCAGCGCGTTGGCCGGGCCGGTATCGAAGCCACGCACCGCGCCTTCGCGCGGGATCAGGGTCAGGTTGGCGATCCCGCCCAGGTTGAGCACGGCGCGGTCTTCATCAGCCGTGCCCAGCATGCCGAGGTGGAAGGCCGGCATCAGCGGCGCACCGTGGCCCCCGGCCGCCACGTCGCGGCGGCGGAAGTCGGACACCGTGGTGATCCCGGTCAGTTCGGCAATGCGGTTGCCGTCGCCCAGCTGCACGGTGAACGCCGGATTGGCCAGCGGACGATGGCGCACGGTCTGGCCGTGCGAGCCGATCGCGCGCACCTGGCTGCGATCCACACCGGCCTCGGCCAGCAGTTGATTGGCGGCTTCAGCGAAGCTGATCGCGATCCGCGCGTCCAGTTCGCCCAGCTCCTCCAGCGAGTCCAGCGGGCCCCCTTCGCCCAGTGCCACCAGCCGCGCCCGCAGCACCGGCTCCCAGCGGGCGGTCAGCCCATGCACGAAGCGGCAGCCACCAATGGCGGGGAACTGCACCAGCGCGGCATCGATGCCATCGGCGCTGGTGCCCGACATCAGGCCAAGGTACAGGGGGGCGTCAGCGTCGGCAGTCGTGTTCATGGCAGGCATAAAAAAAGGACGCGGCAAGCTTGGGCTGCCGCGTCCTTCTTCGTCAACGCAGGGGCTCAGCCGCGCTTGCGGCCGGTTGCCTGCTTGTCCTTGGCGCTGGCCACCTCGGGGGCGGCCTCGTCGCGGCTGGTCGGTGCCGGGCTGGCGTCGGCGTAGATCAGCTTCTCCATGCCCTGGATGCGCGCCATCGCCGGTGCGGTCTGCGCGCGGAAGGCGACCAGCTCGGCGCCCTTCAGCGGCTCCGGCGGCGGCATGGTCACGGTCAGCGGGTTGCGGTGCTCGCCGTTGACGCGGAATTCGTAGTGCAGGTGCGGGCCGGTCGCCAGGCCGGTCGAGCCGACATAGCCGATCACCGTGCCCTGGGCCACGCGCTGGCCGGTCTTGATGTTCGCAAAGCGCGACATGTGGCCGTACAGGGTGGTGTGGCCGCGGCCGTGGTCGAGGATCACCACGTTGCCGTAGCCACGCTGCACCCCGGCGAACTGCACGCGGGCGTCGCCGGCGGCCATGATCGGGGTGCCGGTGCGCGCGGCGTAGTCCACGCCCTTGTGCATGCGCATCTTGCCCAGCACCGGGTGCTTGCGCGCGCCAAAGGTCGAGCTCAGCCGTGCGAACGGGATCGGCATGCGGATGAAGCTCTTCTTCAGCGAACGGCCGTTGATGTCGTAGTACTCGGACTTGCCGTTGCGGTCGAAACGGAAGCCGGAATAGGTCTTGCCACCGGTGGTGAAGGTCGCCGCCAGGATCTTGCTGGTGTCCACCTTCTCGCCTTCGCGCCAGGTTTCATCCATCACCACGCTGAAGCGGTCGCCCGGCTGCAGGTCCTTCGAGAAGTCGATGTCGTACTTGAAGATGTCGTCGGTCATCGTCGCGATCGCCGACGGCGACAGCCCGGCGCGCCTGGCCGCAGCATACAGCGAGCTGGTGATCTCGCCGCTGGTGACCACCGTGCGCGTGGAGGTCTCGCGTTTGGTCACCTTCTCCTTGATGTCATCGCCGGCCAGGCTCAGTTCCACCCGGTTGTCGGCATCGCGGTCGAAGCGGATGCTGCGCAGGTCACCGGACAGCGGCATGTCGAAGGCGATCTCGGCACCCGGGCGCAGCTTGGTCAGCGCCTCACGTGCACCTGGGTGGTCCAGTACCCGGTGCAGGGTGGTGGCCGGAATGCCGGCCTTGTCGAACAGGTCGCTCAGGGTCTGGCCGCGCTG